>JANMBI010000099.1:0-20618 GCA_031360325.1 Frigoribacterium sp.
CCAAACCGCAAGGCCGTCGACCCCCAACGAACTCCGTCGTTCCGCCGCGCCAGCCTCATTTTCCGTCCTCCGAAATCACCGAGTTCGGTCACTTCTCCTGAATCCCATCAGGTGCCTCCACACCTCTTGCAGTCGAGGTCAGAGCGAGCATTGTCCCGGCAGATGTCACCGTGGGGTACCTGCTCGGCGTAGGGGTTCGACTCGGGTCGTCTTGAATGCTCACCCTTCAGTCCGCTATTCGCCAGGGTGGGTTCTTTCCGTGCCCCAGTTCGATCGGCACGATCGCGCGTCCGAATCAAGATGGTCGATGGTCAGTGGGATGATTGCCGGGGAACGAGACCCCGGAGGAACGTCATTGGCGCAGGACTATCCGTTGGAAGAGCTGGGTCCGCGCGGGTTCGAACAGCTTGCCGTTGCGCTGGCGCTCAAGGTGCTCGGTCCCGGAGTAGAGGCGTTCGGCGCCGGACCGGATGGCGGGCGTGAGGCCACGTACACAGGCCCGGTGAACTGGTCGGCGACGACGGGCTTCGGGGCGGACTCATGGGATGGGTACGTCGTTCTACAGGCCAAGCAGCGCGAGCATCTCGGGACTCCATTGCAGAATGCGTCGTGGCTGCGAAAACAGATCTCCGAGGAGTTCGATGCGTGGATGAGCGACAGCAGCAAGCGTGGCCGACTCCCGCAGTACCTGATCTTCGTGACGAATGCGCGGCTGAGCAGTGTCCCTGGGTCGGGCGGGATTGATCAGATCAACACCTACATCCGACAGCGAATCGCCCGTACAGAGTCGGGAACCGGCGGCCAGGACTCTTTGGCTGCCCGCGGGCTGCGAGCGGCGAAGGTCTGGCATCGAGACCAGCTAAACGGGCTACTCGCCGAGTACGAAGGCATCCGGAACGCGTTCAAGGGCCTACTCACGGTCGGTGACCTGCTCAGCCGGCTTGGCGCGCTGGGCGGGTTGCTGAACCCTTCGGAGTTCCAGCCCGTACTCAGCGCACACGCGGTCCGCACGTTGGGCAGTGAGCGATGGGTGAACTTCAGAGAAGCTGGCGGCACGACCCGGCAATCGGTCGAGGACGTCATCATCGACCTCAAAGCATCTGGCACCGGAAACCTGAACGCGACACTGCTCGAAGACGTGATCGAGCGAGCGGACTCCGTGTTGAAACGCTCCTTCGAACCCGACGCAAGGCACATCATCCTCACGGGACAACCGGGCAGCGGGAAGAGCACGATCACGCTGTTCCTCACACAGATGTATCGGGTGACCTTCACCGCCAACGACCCGATCACCGACACAGCGGCGGCAGTCCGCGACGGGACCCGCTCGGCACTGGACCGGCTCGGCGTCCCTGCACCGCGGAACCATCGTTGGCCCATCAGGGTGAACCTCGCGGAGTACGCCGACGAACTCGGACCCAGCGGAGACAAGAGCCTGCTCCGCTGGCTAAGCGAGCGAGTCAGCGCTCGGGCAGAACTTGACATCAAGCCCCACACGCTCAAGAAGTGGCTCCAGCATTGGCCCAGCCTGGTCATCCTCGATGGCCTCGACGAAGTAACCGCGCCCGGGGTGCGGCCGCGCGTGCTGGACGAGATCAGGACGTTCGTAGAGGAAGCCGATCTGGATGACGCAGACCTGCTCGTCATCATCACGACACGACCCACCGGCTACACCGAGCGCATTATGCCGGAAAGGTTCAGCCAACTCGACCTGCAGTACCTCGACGCTGAAACCGCGATCCGCTACGGGCGGCACGTTACCTCTCGTCGCCTCGCTGACGACCTGGACCGGCGCGATCAGGTCATCGCACGCTTCGAACGACACGCTTCGGACGCCACGATGCTGCGGCTGATGAAGACCCCGCTCCAAGTCCTCATCATGACGCTGATCCTGGAACGGTTTGGCGTCCTGCCCGCCGACAGGTATCAACTGTTCTGGCGGTACTTCGAGACCATTTACGAACGAGAGTCCGCGAAGACAACCAACCTCGCCCCGCTGCTGGCCGAACAGCGGAGAGCAATCACCGATCTTCACGAGTCCGTCGGGCTGGCCCTGCAGATTCACGCCGAGACATCGACGGATGCACGGGCGATCATGGCGAAGTCTGAACTCCGGCAACTCGCCGTACAGCGCCTCATCGAAGTGGGCCACCAGCCCGGCAGTGAAGCCGACCGGATTGCGGACCGGATCGTCCAGGCGACGACCGAGCGGCTCGTGCTCTTGGTCCCGGCCGAAGACGACGGCGTCTCGTTCGAGATCCGCAGCCTGCAAGAACTCATGGCAGCACGTGCGCTGAGTAACGGTACCGATGAGCAGCTTCGCGCCCGTCTCGCCCTTGCAGCACCAAGCCCGCACTGGCGAAACACCGTGGTGTTCCTGGCGGGCCGCTTGTTCGCCGAAGGCGCGGACCACCGAAGAGACTTGGTCGTCGAGGTTGTCGAGAGCATTGATCGCAGCGCGGCCTGGCCTGGGTGGCTCTGCGCGGCCGGCCCCGAACTCGCGGCGTATCTGCTCGATGATGGACTCGCCGCAGCGACGCCGAAGTGGCAGCGACGACTCATCGACGTGACGCTTCGGGCTCTGTCGGGGCCAGTTCCACAAGACATCCGTGCCGTCGCCGTCGGGCTGTCTACCTCCGGAATCAGGAACGACCTGATGTACATTCACAACGCGCTCAAGGCCGCGTTCGCCAGCACACCGGTCGCACGACACATCGCGCACGCCATCATGTCGGCCGGTTCCTTTGGCGCTCCAATTCCCGAAGCCAGAGTGTCCGAGACCATGCGATCCGCCGATGACGTGACCGCGAGCAGCGTGCTCATTGCAAACCTCATCGAGCCTCATTTGTCCGAACTCGGTTTGTCTGAAAGAGCGCAGCACGAGCTCGACGGCATCATCGCCGAGCTACGCGGGAGTGGATTGACAGACGCCTGGGATCGAAACCAGCAGGCCCATTCGACCGCACGGCAGGCGCAGCTTCCGCTCACCATCGCGGGACTCCACGACGACGAAAACGCGACCGCGCTTGAGCTCATGTTCGGCGCGCTCCCACCGCAACGATGGACCGCGGCCGCCGTGCTAGGACAGGCGATCTGGCCCACCCTGGCTCGCGTTCCTGTAGGAGAGACGCTGAAGTTCTAGCACAGTTCACCCCCCGTCCTTCCCGGGGTCGAGCGATATACGTCGTCGAGCCCGCCGCCCAGTCGGATGCCGGCGACCGAATCGGCGCTGGATGATCAGCCGTTACACCGCGCGGGCTGGTGATCCCAACAACGGTCGCGGCCTCGTTTTAGCGAGGAATTATTGCCTCAGTTTGTTGCCCGGGAAATCGGGCACGACGCAAACCCGGGCCGCTCCGACGTTAACAAAGCGGTCGCGCACTGATAGCTACCTCAGCGAATGAATGGGAACCATTCGCCCTTTTCGAAAACGACCCCCTCACCGACAAACCTCCGGTTGGAGGAGGTGTCCCGGGCGCACCTCACCTAGAAAGGGAATCACAGGAGAATCGGGGTGCCGGGATGACCGTGTCCATGCGGGTGATGTCCGCTGGCGACGGATACCGCTACCTCCTGAAAACCGTGGTCGCTGGCGACGGGAACCGCGATCTGACGACGCCATTGACGCGGTACTACCAAGAGAAGGGAACGCCGCCGGGATTCTGGATGGGGTCCGGTGTTCATGGTCTCGGCCACGGCGAGCTCGAGGCCGGCGGCGAGGTGGCGGAGTCGCACCTGCAGCTTCTTCTCGGGTTGGGCTGCGATCCGGTCACCGGGGAACCGCTCGGGAAGGCATGGTCGAAGTTCAAGACCGCGGCGGAGCGGATCGAGGTTCGCATCCGGCAAGTCCCGGCAGGGCTAAGCGTTGCGCAACGGGCGGAGGCGATCACCGACATCGAGGCGGAGGAGAACGTTCGGGATCGGCGTCGTGCCGTTGCCGGGTTCGACTACACCTTCTCGGTACCAAAGAGCGTCAGTACGCTGTGGGCTGTTGCCGACGGCGGCACGCAGGCTTTGATCGTGCAAGCGCATCACTCGGCCGTTGCAGAGGTCATCGACTTGATGGAGCGCGATGTTGCGATGACCCGGATTGGTGCGGATGCCGGGGGAGGGTCTGTTGCGCAAGTCGACGTCCTTGGCGTGATTGCGACGGCGTATGACCATTACGACAGCCGGTCCGCCGATCCGCAACTGCACACTCATGTGGTGGTTGCGAACAAGGTGCAGGGTGCTCATGATGGGAAGTGGCGGACCTTGGATGGTCGTCCGATGCACGCCGCGGTCGTCGCGCTGTCGGAGCACTACAACGCGGTTCTCGCCGACCACCTCACTCGCGATCTTGGCCTCGGTTGGGAAATGCGAGAGCGGGGAGAACGGCGTAACCCGGCGTTCGAGATCGCGGGGGTGCCGGATGTGCTGATTGGGGAGTTCTCGTCCCGCTCTCGCGACATCGAGGTTGCCGCCGATGTTCTGATCGCGGAGTATGTCGACAAGTACGGGCGTCGGCCGTCGGTGAAGACGATCCTCCGGTTGCGGGCCGAGGCGACTTTGAGGACCAGGCCGGAGAAGACCGTGCATTCACTGGCCGATCTCACCAACCAGTGGCGTGCCCGGGCGAGCACGATCCTCGACGAAGACAGCACAACCTGGGCCGCGCGCATCATCGCCGACAGCGGCCGTCCGTTGTTGCGGGCCGATGACCTCTCTCTGGATGTGCTGGAGGACATCGGCGCCACGGTCGTGGGCGTGGTCGGGGCGAAACGATCAACCTGGCGACGGTGGAACCTTCACGCCGAGGCGTCCCGGCAACTCATGGACGTCCGCTTCGCCTCCACAGTCGACCGTGAGGCCGTGATGGGTCTCATCGTCGACGCGGCCGAACACGGCTCAATCCGCCTCACACCACCGGAGCTCGCCAGTTCCCCGATCGTTTTCCAGCGCGGTGATGGGTCCACCGTGTTCCGCACCAAGCACGGCACCCTGTTCTCCTCCGCGGACCTCCTCGCCGCAGAAGACCGCCTACTCGAACTAGCCCACACCTCCACCGGACCAACTTTGAATTTCGCGACCGTGGAGAAAGCCACAGGCAAACCTGGGTCAAGTGGTCAGGTGCTCTCAGACGATCAAGCAGGAGTAGTCGCGCAGATCGCCGTCTCCGGGCGGACAGTGGACATCCTTGTCGGCCCAGCAGGGACAGGGAAGACAACGACACTCGGCGCGCTTCGCACAGCCTGGGAAGCCGAAAACGGAGGAGGTTCAGTGGTGGGGTTGGCGCCGTCCGCGGCTGCCGCCCAGGTTCTTGGCGATGACCTCGGCATCCCGACGGAGAACACCGCGAAATGGATCGACGCCCACACCCATAACGGATGGGCACTCAACGCGGGTCAGTTGATGATCGTGGACGAGGCATCCCTCGCCGGCACCTTCACCCTCGACACCCTCGCCTCACATGCCTCCCAGGTTGGGGCGAAGCTTCTCCTGGTTGGTGACTGGGCGCAACTGTCGGCGGTGGACTCGGGAGGGGCGTTCGGGCTGGTCGCCCGCGACCTCGACCAAGCCCCGGAACTGCTGGATGTGCGCCGTTTTCATAACGACTGGGAGAAAACGGCGAGCCTCCGGCTCCGCCTTGGCGATCTTTCCATCATCGACACGTACCTTGAGCACGGTCGCGTCGTCGATGGCGAGCTTCAGGACATGATCGATGCCGCCTACACCGCCTGGCAGAACGACCTCGCCGCGGGGAAGGTCTCGGTGATGATCGCCGAAACCGTCGAGACCGTCAGAGCGCTGAACGAGCGGGCACGGCTGGACCGCATCATCGCCGGCCACGTCTCCGCGACCGCGGCCGTCGACCTTCACGATGAGACGCAAGCGGGGCGTGGGGATCTTGTCATCACGAGGAAGAACGACCGGAAACTCAGCACCGGCAAAGCTTGGGTGAAGAACGGCGACCGGTGGATTGTCGCCGCGACTCACGACGACGGCTCAGTAACAGTGCGCCGCGCAGGAAAGAGCACCGGCGGTGCGGTCGGGCTGCCGGCGGCCTACGTGTCCGAGCACCTAGAACTTGCTTACGCGGTAACAGCGCATCGGGCGCAAGGATCGACGGTCGACACCGCACACGCGGTCGTCCACTCCAGCCAGATGACCCGGGAAACGTTCTACGTCGCGATGACCCGAGGGCGGGACTCGAACACCTGCTACGTCGCCACCGACCAAGCCCACCTCGAAGAACACCAACACCTCCCCGACAACGAAGTCACCGTGAACACCTTTCTCGCCGGGGTGCTCCGGCATGAAGGGGCGGAGAAGAGCGCGCACGAGACCATCACCCTAGAACACGAAGTGTGGGGTGGGATCGCGCAGCTCGCGGCCGAGTACGAAATGATCGCTGCCGTCGCCCAACGCGACCGCTGGGTCGCTCTAATGGAACGCAGCGGCCTCGACTCGGAACAGGTCGACCTGGTGGTGGAATCGGAATCATTCGGACCACTCGTCGCCGAGTTCCGCCGGGCCGAAGCCAACCACCACAACCTCGACACCCTCCTCCCCAGACTGATCACCGCACGCGACCTCGGCGACGCGGATGACGTCAGCGCCGTCCTCCGACAACGCCTCCAACGCGCCACCGCCACCCGCACCGGAAGCAGTCGCGGACGAGCAGCACCACGCCTCATCGCCGGACTCATCCCCGAAGCCAGCGGAGAGATGACCTTCGACATGCGTGCCGCACTCGACGAACGCAAGGCTCTCATCGAACAACGCGCCATGACGATCGCCGAGACCGCCACAACGGCCAGCGAACCGTGGACAACAACACTTGGCAAAGCGCCGTCTGATGCTCGGCAACGACAAACCTGGCTCAAACAGGTGCGGGTCATCGCCGCATACCGTGACCGCTATGGAATCACCGATTCCGCGCCTCTCGGGCAGGATGGCGGCCGGGCGAATCAGCGTCTCGACGCAGAACGCGCGCGAGCCGCACTCCAGAACGCCCAACGACTTGGGGGAGGTTCCCCGGCGGCCACGACCAAGCGACCTACCGATCGCGCGCAACAACGAACGCAACCACAGCTTTAACACCGATTCGGGAATGACGAAACCGATCCTCGAAGTGCCTCACGTCAAGTTGCCCGCGAAATGGTGGCCGCGTGCCTCAGCGAGAATGCCCGCGAAACGGGTTGCTCTGGGGTGGGTTAGGCAGCGGTTCGTCTGGCTTGGGTGCGGGCCTTGGCTGAGGCGATCAGCTGTTGCTGGATCCGGTTGACGCGCCGGGTGATCTCGGCCGGGTTGAGCGGTTCGGCGACCGCGTCCAGCGCGGCGGCGCTGACCTGATCGAGGATGCCGGAGTCGGCCAGCCGCTGGTGCGGGGTGGCGGGTTTGTCGTAGATGCGGGCTTTGCGTCCAGCCTTGGTCTGGCGCCACCCGGTGGCTTTCACGGTGGGCAGGAGGTGGTTCTTGCGCAGGTTCACCAGGTGCCACAGCTCGTTCAGCAGGCCCATCTCCGCAGCGGTCTCGTACCGGTAGCGGAACGCTTCCCGGCGCACGATGGCGCCGTTCTTCTGCTCCACGTGGGCGTTGTCGTTGTGCTTGTATGGCCGGGCGCGGGTCATCGCGATGTTCCGGGCCTCGCACCAGGCGACCAGGTCGTAGTTGATGAACTCGCTGCCGTTGTCCATGTCGAGCCCGGTGAGCGGGTAGGGCAGCACGGCTTGGACGTGGTCCATCGCGGCGATCACGTGTTTGGAGGCCCGGTTCTTGATCGCCACGTTGATCGTCCAGCCGAGGAACACGTCGGTGGCGGTCAGGGTCCACAGGAACTCGCCCTTGAGGGTGTGTCCGCAGTGGGCGACGAGGTCGATTTCCAGGAACCCGGGGGCCTGTTCCATCTCGTCGCCGGCCTGGCGGACCTTGATCTGGGAACGCAGCGTGTTCCCGGCGCGGGTCGCGGACTTCGCTTCCGGATAGCGGGTAGCCCGGGTCGGCGCCAGATACCGGTCGATGGTCGCCGGGGACATCGCGACCAGTTCGTCCCACACCTGGTCTGTGAGCCGGGCGGCGACCCGCTTCAACTCCCCGTGCCTGACCAGCCTGGTCAGGCAGTCTTCCATGATCGCCGCGAAGTACTTCCCGCACGGTTCCCCGACCAACGCCCACACCTCGATCAGGACCTTCAACGCGTCGTAGGAGTACTTCCTGCCCCGCGCCTTGCGGGTCTGTTGCGAGGCGGTCCCGCGCCGCACGGATGCGTTCCTGATCGCCCGGCGCGCGTTGTCCCTGGACCACCCGGTCGCCTGGCACAACCCGTCCAGCAGGACCCCTCTCTGCTTCTTCGACGCACGCTGGTACTCCCGGGCATACTTCTTCGTAATCTCACGTCTCGCGCTCATTGATAGCTCCGAATTCACATACCGAAGCACACCGCCAAACGCACACGACAGGCACTAACCACGCCGAAGTTCCCTACGTGTCAGGGTTGGGTGAGGCCAGTAGCTAACAGCAAGTCCGCCGTTTGACGTAGGGCGAGATCAGGAAGTCCCACCATGTCCAGCCCATCGTTGATCGCCGTGCGCGACGATAGTTCCATGAGTAGTAGCAGTAGTCCCGGGCCCCGGTCTGGGGGTCCGACGTCGAGGCGTACGTTTACCCCGGCGCAGAAGCTTGACCATCTTGCCGCGTATGAGGCGGCCATCGCCCGGAGTGAGGGCGGTGCGTATTTGCGGGAGCAGGGGATCTATTCCTCGCAGATCACGGAGTGGCGAAAGCTTCGCGATGCGGGGGTGCTGGCGGGGAAGAAGCCCGGCGAGAAGATTGGCCGGTTAACGGCTGAGCAGGCTGAGATCGCCCGGTTGCGGCGCGAACTCGACAAGGCCCAGCAGCGTTTGGCTACCACGGAGGTGGCTCTAACGATTATGGGAAAAGCACACGAGCTCTTGGAGCAGTTATCCAAGAGCTCGCGGAACGAACCACCGCACACGAAATCCTGATGAACACCTACCGGGAACTGATCGCCGTCGACGTTCCGACCCGCGCTGCCGCTGGACTGGCGGGGGTATCCCGGGCGACGGCCACCCGGAAACCGCGCGTCCCCCTGCCGGTGGCCGCGCCGGCGTTGGTGCCGGCGAATCGGCTCAGTGACGTCGAACGCGGCAGGATCCTTGAGGTGGTGAACTCACCCGACTACGTCGACCTGCCGCCGATCCAGATCTACGCCCGACTGCTGGACGCAGGCATCTATCTGGGCTCGATCTCCACGATCTACCGGATCCTTGCGGCGAACAAACAGGTCAAAGAGCGCCGCCGTCTGGCCCGGCATCCGGCCCGGGCGATCCCCCAGCTGGTTGCCACCGGACCAGGTCAGGTCTACTCCTGGGACATCACGAAGCTGCCCGGCCCGATCAAGGGCAAATATTTCGACTGCTACGTAATGATCGATATCTACTCCCGATACATCGTCGGAGCGCACGTCCACGCGTCGGAGTCCGGCGAGTTGGCGGTTCAGATGATGAAGGAAATCTTCGGCATCCATGGCACCCCGCAGGTCGTTCATGCCGACCGTGGCACGTCGATGACGAGTAAGACCGTCGCGGCGTTGCTGTCCGATCTGGAGGTCACCCAGTCGCATTCGAGACCTCGGGTGAGTAACGATAATCCGTTCAGCGAGGCGTGGTTCAAGACACTCAAGTTCGCGCCCGTGTTCCCTGAACGGTTCGCCTCCGTCGGCGAGGCGAGGGCGTTCATGGCCATGTTCGTCGACGGTTACAACCACACCCACCGGCATACCGGAATCGGACTGAACACCCCGGCCGACGTTCACTACAGCCTCGCCGCGGCGAACGCCATCGAACGTTCAGCGACCCTGGCCGCTGCTCGCACCCAACACCCCGAGCGGTTCTCCACCACTACCGACCCGAAGATCCTCGCCCTGCCCGGCACAACCTGGATCAACAAACCAGCCGAGAAAGCAGAGGAAGAAACCGACCAGAAACTAGCTGCCTAAACTCACGCTGGCCTCATTCACCTTGACAAATTCCGGTTTCGCGGGCACTTCACAATTGAGGCACGCGCCCACGTTCGCGGGCACATTACGTGAGTCTCGTCGATCCTTTCCGGAATCCGAACCCCGCGATAAAATCGGCACAGGCAGATTATTTTGGCCGACCCAGAACCACTCGCCAGCCTGGGCGGCGTAACCCCGACATCGGGTGTCCTATAGCTGATTTCACGTAACTGCCTGACCGACAACACTCGCGTCAATCAGACAGGACACCACTCATGCTCACCATCTCCATGCAACTGGCCATCGCCCTCCACACGCTCCTCCGGTACGCGCCCACCAACCTGCTTCTCGGCTGGCTCGGGACTCGACGCGGACTGAAGTGGGGCGTACCGTTCATGCTCCTCGGAGCGGCCTACTTCCTCGCTGCGGCAATGCTCACGAGCTGGCTCCACGACGGCGGACCCGGATGGCTCAACCTGCTCGTACTCCTCGGCATTTGGAACGGAGTCAAATTCCTAGTCTTCGGACCGATCAGTTTGATTCTTCTGGCCCGCGCCCGGATCGCAGAACGCCGAGACGAGGCTCGACGAATCAAGACCGAACCCAGCCACTCACGGCTTTCGATCTAGCGCGCCTGTACAGGGGAACCGCTTTTTGGTCCCTCATGCGATCAACCTTCTCAATCTTCGGGCAACCGTATGGCATTGCATCCGCGCAACGTCACCCCGAAAGGACTCGCAATCATGACTACGGAACCAGACGGAGAGAACGAAGCAATCACGGTCAGCCGGCTCCGCGGGGACGAAGGGGGCGTGTGGAGGGTGTCCACGGCTTCGAGCCACTACATATTCGATCTGGACCAGATGACGGTCACGAGACATCGCGGGGTAAATGCCAGGGCAAGTATCAACGATCAGACTCGCCCCATCGACGTCATTGTCGCTTGCGAGGTCGGGCGCGGTGGCTTCTGGACGATGAAGCCGGAGGGTGATATGGCCGCCATTCTGGAGGACTACTGGCAAGCAAGCACCGAGATCCGAATGATTGAACAGGTCGTTAGTTCGAAATGAATTTTCGAAAGAGCTGTGGATTGGCACGAGTCGAGACGCGTGTGCGTACGCATCCACAGCTCGGCCTGTGAATGCGTACGACCTACCAATATCGGATTTATCCGGCCTGAAGCATCCAGTTCCCGTCGGCGCCGACCACGATCACCGACGGGCCGCTGCTCAGCGGCACGGTGCCGGAGTAGGCACCGATCTCGTTGATGAGGAGCCCATCGTGGAAAGCTTCGCCGGTCTCCTCGGACAAGGTGAAGTTGCTGGAGCCGTCATGGGTGACCGTGAGCTTTCCTGCTTTTCCGGCGTAGAGGAACACACCGTCGCCGGCACCGGACGGGACCATCGCTGGGGCGGCCGAGACCGGGCTGATCGTGATCGTCCAGTTGCCGTCGGCCGTGATCTGGATCGTTGTTCCCTTGCCGAGCGCGGTGAACCCGTACGCGGTCGTTCCCTTGTAAGCGCCGATCGTGTTCACCAGCAGCTGACCGGTGGAGGCGTTGGAGGCGTCGAGCACGGAGAGCGAAAAGTTGCTGCTGCCGTCATGGGTCGCGGTGACGATTCCCGCTTTCGCCCCGGCCGGCAGGGTGACGATGTTGTCGCCCTTGCCCGACTGCGTCACCGGGGTGAAGGTGCCGAAGGTGGAGTCGGCCCACGACTGGACAGTCTGCACGAGCTTCTTCACGGGTGCGGGGGTCTTATCGGCGGATGCCGGAGCGCTGCTGCTGGCAGGGGAGACCGTCGATGAGGGGACCGTGGAACCGTGGGACCCGGACACACTGGAGATGATGAGGGACAGCAGCACAAGCACTGCGGTGATAATCCAGGCGATCTTCTTGTGCTGGTCGTAGCCGGCGAGCTTGCGACCCTGCTTGTCTCGCTGCGCACCAGCGAGAACGAGGATCAGGTCGACGAGTACCCAGATTCCGAATCCTCCGAAGGTGAACAGCTTGACCAGCCCGGTGCCGACCTTGCCGAGGGAGAAGCGGTCGACGGCGAAGAACCCGAGGAACAGGGCGAACAGCCAGGTGACCACGAACGACTTGTCCGACGACGGCAGGATGCCCGCGGAGCCGGCGCTCGTGGGTGGGTATGGCTGTGGTGCTGGGTGGACCGGTGGGATTGGCTGTTCCTGCTGTCCCGCAGGGACGCCCGGGTGTGCGGTGTTGTCAGTCATTGTTGTGCTCCTGTTCGGTTCGATTCGGATTGTCTGAAAGGGAAGATGAGTTGCTGGATGACGGTGCCGTGTGGGTCACGTCTGCGAGCCCGTGTGGTCGGGCTGATGGCAGGTAGCGAACGGTACCGAAGCAGCCCTCCGCCACCTCCCTGCGCCTCGAACCTCGGGTGAACGGGGCGCAGTGCCACGGTAGGGGCGCCGTGGACAGATCCTTGAAGACAGCGTGATAACACGGGTTATCAAGCCAATCCAGTAAACAACAGTGGCGTGCTCTAGCCTGAACTTACCCGACGATGAGAGGAGCTCGAATGACGACGACCGAATCCGCTCTCCTGATGACCATGGCCGACATCGCCGCGCTCGCTCGCGTGCAGCGCCCGGTCGTGACCGTCTGGCGGACCCGAGCCGCTCACACCGACACCCCCTTTCCCGCCCCCGTGGTTCGAGAGCGCGGGCAGGAGTTCTTCGACGCCAGCCAGGTCGGGGCCTGGCTCACCGAAACCCAACGGGGCAACAATCCGGAAGCGGCAGCGGATGCCGCAGCGCACGCCGCCCCACCGCGCATCGCCCAGGTTGAGGGGGATATTTTTCCGGCAATGACGGCACTTCTCACCCTGCGCAGCCTGATCGGCGGCCCGCTCAGCGCGCTATCCCCAGACGACCTGCTCGACGCGGCAGACGAACACGATCCAGACGACGACATGCTCTACCGCGAGGTGGAAAGCGCCGGCGACGCCCGCGAGCCACTCGCGCGGTACGTTGACGATCTGGTGGAAGCCGCCTATACGGAGGCCGCGGCATTCGAGCGATTGATGGCCGACCGGTTCAGGGCCGATCGACACGACCTCGGCGACACAGCCGTCAGCAACCTGGCGCTCGACCTGATGTCCCGAACCGTGACGGCTCTCGCGGCGACCCTGCCCGGAGATCCCGTGGTCGTGGATGTGACGGGAAGCGTGGGAGACGTCCTCATCGCGATCGCGGAGGATGAGAACGCCGCTCGAGACCTGACCGTCATCACCGCGAGCGGCGATGGCGAGACGGCGCGGCTCGCGCGACGTCGCCTGGCGGTTCACCGCATCCCGCGCACGACGGTCGACATCCAGAACGATGGGGCCTTCACCGTCACGGGGCACGCCGTCCACGTCGCCCAGTTTCCCCCTTCTAGTGACGGCGCCATGAGTACCGTGGGGATGCTGGCGGCGATCGATCAGATCGTGCTGCAGATGGATCCGACCCAGTTGGCGGTGGTGATGGCTCCGGCCGCCGTGCTGAGCGATGCGAACTTGGAACGTGAGTCCGACCAAGTGCGTTCCGCCTTGATGCGTTCAGGGCGGGTGCGAGCGATCGTGCGCCTTCCGGTCGGCCTGCGCCCTCGCAAACCCCGGCAGGCACAAACAATCTGGGTTCTCGGGGATGCGTACGCGCGGGTGGAACTGGCCGAACGGTGGACGATGGTCGCCGACCTGAGCGCACTTCCGCTCGACCAAGTCGCGATCGACGACTTGGTGGGCGATCTTGTCGCCGCTCTCGGCGACCTCGCCACCGTGCGAGCGCATGCCTTCCGTTTCGCCCGCGTCGTGCTCACCCGCACCCTGCTCGCCAGTCGCGACTCGCTCGTAGCCGGAGCGCGCGAGGCAGTCCGCAAATCTCCACGCCGGGGCGCCGCTCTCGCTGTGCGCATCGATGAGCTGCTCGGCACACTGAGCAGCGAATCGAATGACGCCGGGCTGGATCGGCTCACGGTTGAGCCTGCGACGCCTACAGGCGCGCCAGCGGCATCGAGCGTGGAGCAACTGATTGCTTCGGGGCACCTCCGGTACATTCCGGGCAACCGACTCGACCCCAATGACATTGACGACGGCACAGCGGATGCCACGGGCATCCGCATCATCGGCCCGGCCGAAGTGCTCGGCGAGCATCCGCTCGGGCATCGCCGCATCGATCGACTCCGTTTCGCGGGGGAGTACCCCGTGGGTCGCGTGACCGAGCCCGGCGACGTGGTGTTCTGCACTTCGCCACGCCCCGCCGCGATCGTCGACAGGGAAGGCACTTCGGTGGTTTCCTACCCGGCACGCATTCTGCGGGTCAACCCGAATGATCCCAACGGCCTGCTTGCAGAGGTTGTCGCCGTGGACGTCATGTCACTGGCATCCGCCCATAAGCAGTGGAAGAGGTGGCTGCTGCGCCAGACTGAGCGCCGGCAGCGCGCCGCGCTCTCCGATGCGCTCGCCTCGATACGGTTGCAGCAGGAGCGGGCTCGCGAACGACTCGCCCGGTTCGACGAACTCACTTCTCTGCTCATCACCGGTGCCACCGCCGGGACCGTGACGCTCACCCACACTTCAGCTCTGCCCGCCCCACCGGAAGGAACCATCTAGTGCCACCCAAGACGAAGGCCGCCCCCGCCCCATCGACCATGAAGGAGCTCAAGGACACCCTCTGGAAGGCCGCCGATAAGCTCCGCGGATCCATGGACGCCTCGCAGTACAAGGACGTCATCCTCGGCCTGGTGTTCCTCAAGTACGTGTCGGATGCCTTCGACGAGCGGCGCGAGCAGATCCGCACCGAGCTCGAAGCCGACGGTCTGAACGAGGACCAGATCGGCCAGCTCATCGACGACGTCGACGAGTACACCGGCCGGGGCGTCTTCTGGGTGGCAGCCCGAGCCAGGTGGCGCTACCTCGCCGAGAACGCGAAGGGCCTGCCCGCCGCCGCGGGGGAGGCCCCGAAGTCGATCGGTCTGCTCATCGACGAGGCGATGGACCTGATCTCCGCCGACAACCCCACCCTCGCCGGTTCCCTGCCGCGCATCTACAACCGCGACAACATCGATCAGCGCCGGCTCGGCGAGCTTCTCGACCTGCTCAACTCGGCCCGCTTCACCGGCCACGGGGCAACCAAGGCGCGCGACATCCTCGGTGAGGTGTACGAGTACTTTCTGGAGAAGTTCGCGCAGGCCGAGGGCAAGCGGGGAGGCGAGTTCTACACGCCCGCCGGCGTCGTTCGGGTGCTCGTCGAGGTGCTTGAACCTACCCACGGTCGCGTGTACGACCCGTGCTGCGGATCGGGCGGCATGTTCGTGCAGACCGAGAAGTTCCTCGAGGCGCACCACAAAGAGGGCTCGAATATCTCGGTCTACGGGCAGGAGCTGAACGAGCGCACCTGGCGCATGGCGAAGATGAACCTCGCCATCCACGGGCTCAACGGCAACCTCGCCAGCCGTTGGGGCGATACGTTCACCCGCGACCAGCATCCGGAGCTGAGTGGGAACAACGGCGCTGACTTCATCATGGCCAACCCGCCCTTCAACATCAAGGACTGGGCCCGAAGCGAGAGTGACCCGCGCGGGAAGTATGGGGTGCCGCCCGTCGGCAATGCCAACTACGCCTGGATCCAGCACATCATCTCTAAGCTCGCCCCCGGCGGCAGCGCAGGCGTGGTGATGGCGAACGGCTCCATGTCGTCGAACTCCGGCGGGGAGGGCGACATCCGTGCTCAGCTCGTGGAGGCTGACCTCGTTTCGTGCATGATCGCCCTGCCGACCCAGTTGTTCCGCAGCACCGGCATCCCGGTCTGCACCTGGTTCTTCGCCAAGGACAAGAAGGCCGGCGAGAACGGCAGCATCGACCGCACCAGCCAGGTGCTCTTCATCGACGCCCGCAACCTCGGCCACATGATCGACCGTGCCGAGCGCGCACTCTCCGATGCGGACATCGCCAAAATCGCCGACACGTATCACGCGTGGCGTGGCACGAATTCGGCAACGGATGCAGCACTCGCCTACGTAGATGAGCCCGGTTTCGCCTACTCCGCGTCGCTGGCCGAGATAAAGGTTGCCGACTACGCACTTACCCCAGGCCGCTACGTCGGCTCCGCCGATGTCGAGGACGACGGCGAGCCGATCGAGGAGAAAATTTCTCGGTTGAGAATCGAGTTGTTTGCTCAGTTTGAGGAGTCCAAGCGATTGGCGGCGGTTGTGCGCGAGCAACTAACGAGGGTCTCATGAGCGAGCGGCAGACCAAACCACTAGGCGATCTTCTTGACGGTGGTCAAGTGTCGTATGGAGTAGTTCAGCCAGGCACTGACTCAGCGATAGGCGTCCCAATCGTTCGGGTGAAAGACATCAGGAACGGTCTTATCGATACAAGTGCGCCCATGCGCGTCGACAAGGAAATTTCTGATCGCCACCGCAGGACCTTGTTACGTGGGGGCGAACTTCTCCTTTCCCTTGTTGGCACGGTTGGTGAGGCCGCAGTCGTCCCAGATGCGCTGATCGGTTGGAACGTGGCACGCGCAGTGGCCGTTGTGCGTAGCTCAGAAGTCAGTTCCCGCTGGCTCCAGCTGTGCTTTGAATCCCGCGCGGTCAAATCTGAACTCGAGAGCTTTCTGAACACCACCGTTCAATCCACTCTCAACTTGTCGGACTTGAAGCGAATCCAAATTCCGGTTCCTCCAAAAGAGGTGAGGGATGCCATCACGGAGGTGCTGGGCGCGCTCGACGACAAGATCGCCGCCAATACTAAACTACTTGCGCTTCTCGATGCTCATATGGCGCTTGAATACACGCTCGCGACATCAAGAAGCGGGAGGACAGTGAAGCTTGCTGATGTGGCGGAATTCCAGAACCGCCGACGAGTGCCGCTTTCATCGCGCGAGCGCGATGAAAGACCCGGGGCCGTTCCCTATTACGGCGCCAGCGGAGTATTCGGCAGCGTCGATGAGTCGATCTTCGACGAGCCGCTCGTGCTGGTGGGTGAGGACGGCTCGGTGATTAGAGACGACGGAACTCCCGTGATTCAGTACATCTGGGGTCCGTCATGGGTGAACAACCACGCCCACGTTTTGATCGGTGTCGGCATTTCCACCGAGTTGTTGTATCAAGCAATTGGACGCGAACAGGTAACGGCTCTGGTGACCGGGGCTGTTCAGCCGAAGATCAGCATGGGCAACCTGAAGCGCTTGGAGTTGCACATTCCGGCGTCAGGCGCTCTAGAAACGATTGAAGCAATTGTTCGCGCCGAAACCGCGAGCAAGCGGGCGCTTGTCGACGAGAATCGCACACTCGCGGCAACCCGCGACGCGCTTCTCCCGCAGCTTATGTCAGGCAAACTCCGGGTGAAGGATGCAGAGAAGGTACTGGAGGGGGTGCTCTGATGGCTGGATTCTCGGAAGCGGAATGGGAGCAGGTCGCGCTCGACCTGCTCGCTGAACCGCTTGGCTGGCAGCCGAAGGCGGGCGAGCAGACCGCCCCGGGCAGTGGAGAGCGAGACAGTTGGGATGAGTTGCTCATCCGACCACGGCTGCTGGACGCGCTGCGGCGGCTGAACCCGACGGTTCCGGGGGAGTACTTACAGCAGGCCCTAGCGGAGATCGCGTCGCCGAAGTCGCAGGATGCGATCAGCGAGAATCACCGCATCCATGACTATCTGGTCGATGGGTTCCGCCTGGGCTACATCGGTGACGATGGCACCGAGGTGAATCCGAGCATCCGCCTGATTAGTGCCGAACCGTTTGAGAATGACTGGCTTGCGGTGAATCAGGTCACGCTCATCCGTGGCGACTACAAGCGACGCTTCGATCTCGTGCTCTATTGCAACGGGATGCCTGTGAGCATCGTGGAGCTGAAGAAGGCGGGAAGCGCGGTGGCGGATGTCGCGGCGGCGCACGCGCAGCTGCAGACGTATCTGCGCGAGTTTCCGATGGCGTTCCGGTTCTGCGTGTTCACGCTCGCCAGCGATGGGATCCTCGCCAAGTACGGCACTCCGTTCACGCCGCTCAATCACTTCTCGCCGTGGAACGTCGACGACGACGGTATTCCGGTGAAGCCGGGCGACAGGAATGACTGGGATGCGAACACCGGCATGGAGATCGCGCTGCTGGGCCTGTACAACCAGGAACGATTCCTGCAACTGCTGCGCTCCTTCACCGCCTTCGATGAGGGGTCCGAGGGACTGGCCAAGCGGATCGCGAAGCCGCACCAGTACTTCGCTGTCAACAAAGCGGTGAGCAGCACGGTGCAGGCGGTGGAGAGCAACGGTAAGGCCGGTGTGGTCTGGCACACGCAGGGCTCGGGCAAGTCGATGGAGATGGAGCTGTATACCAACCTGGTGTCGCGGCATCCGAAGTTGAAGAACCCCACTGTTGTGGTGATCACCGACCGCAACGAACTCGACGGGCAGTTGTACGAGACGTTCGCGGCGAGCCTGCTGCTGCCGGAGAAGCCGCGGCAGATCCGGCGGCGCAGCGAGCTGCGTGATGAGCTGACCAACCGCACGACTGGCGGTATCTACTTCACGACATTGCAGAAGTTCGGACGCAGCGACGCCGAGAAGCACGCGGGCACGGAGCATCCGCTGCTCTCCGACCGGCGCAACATCATCGTGGTCGTGGACGAGGCGCACCGTAGCCACTACGACGACCTCGACGGGTACGCCCGGCACCTGCGCGACGCCCTCCCGCACGCCACCCTGATCGCGTTCACCGGCACCCCGATCTCCTTCGACGACCGCAACACGCAGGACGTGTTCGGTCCCTACATCGACATCTACGACCTGTCGCGGGCCGTCGACGACGGTGCGACAGTGCCGGTCTACTTCGAGCCGCGACTGATCAAGGTGGGTCTGGCCGCGGATGTCACGGAAGAGACCCTGGATGAGGCGGCGGATGAAGCCACCGTGGGATTGGACGACACGGAGCGGGCGCGCATCGAAGCATCCGTCGCCGTCGTCAACGCCGTGTATGGCGCACCGGAACGCATCGCCGCCCTCGCCCAGGATCTGGTGACGCACTGGGAGAACCGGAGAGCGTTGATGACGAAGTTCATCGACGCTCCGGGCAAGGCGATGATCGTGGGTGGCACGCGGGAGATCTGCGCGAACCTGTACACGGCGATCATTGCGCTTCGCCCCGCCTGGCATTCCGATGACCTCGACAAGGGCGTCATCAAGGTCGTCTACTCGGGTAATGCGTCGGATGTGCCACCGGTCGCAGACCACGTGCGCCGTGACTCGGCCAACGCGGTGATCAAGGAGCGCCTGAAGAACGTCGACGACGAGTTGCAGCTAATGATCGTCAAGGACATGATGCTCACCGGCTACGATTCCCCGCCGCTCCACACCCTTTACCTGGACCGGCCGCTAAAGGGTGCGCTGCTGATGCAGACGCTCGCGCGGGTGAACCGCACCTTCCGCGGCAAAGAGGATGGGCTGCTCGTCGCTTACGCCCCGCTGGCTGACAACTTGGCCAAGGCGCTGGGGGAGTACACGAAGACCGACCAGGACCGAAAGCCCATGGGCCGCGACGTCGACGACGCGATCGCGCTGACCGTGTCGCTGGTCGACACGCTGCGCGGGATGCTCGCCGGCTACAACTGGCGGGCGGCACTCGCCAAGGGCGGGCCGAAACGCTACCTCAACGCGGTGACCGGCTCGGTCAACTATCTGCGTGACCCAGCGACGCCCGGCAACCACGTTCCGGAGGGTGAGGAGACTCTCGCGGCGGCGTACCGCCGGTACTCGGGTCAGCTGTCCCGGGCGTGGGCGCTCAGCTCGGGTGCCGGGTCGCAGGAGCTTGAGGCTCGCCGGCCGGAAATCCAGATCTACGAAGAGGTACGGGTCTGGATGGCCAAGTTCGATGCGTCCGAACGGCAAGCCCGAGGCGAGCCGGTGCCGGAAGACATCCAACGGCTACTCGGCCAACTGATCGCATCCGCCACCGCATCCGGCGACGTGCTCGACATCTACGAGGCGGCCGGCATGCCGAAGCCGTCGCTGGATGACCTTAGCCCGGAGTTCATCGCGAAGACGCAGCAGGCCCGCAATCCGCAGCTCGCTATCGAAGCGTTGCGCAAGCTCCTCACCGAGGAGTCGGCGCGCACGACCCGCAACAACCTGGTGCGCCAGCGGGCCTTCTCCGAACGCATCACCGAGCTGATGACCAAGTACACGAACCAGCAGCTCACCTCCGCCGAAGTGATCGCCGAACTTGTCGCCCTGGCCCGCGAGGTCGCCGCGGAGGCGAGCCGGGGGAACAGCTTTGTGCCACCCCTGAACCACGACGAGCTCGCGTTCTACGACGCTGTGGCCCAGAACGAGTCGGCCGTTGAGGTGCAAGGCGAGGGAGTGTTGGCTTCAATTGCCCGCGAACTTGTCGAGGTGATGCGCCGCGACGTCCGCACCGACTGGACCGTCCGCGACGACGTGCGAGCGAAACTTCGGTCCTCGATCAAGCGTCTCCTCGTGAAGTACGGGTATCCGCCGGACAAGCAGCCGGGGGCGATCAAGCTCGTGATGGAGCAGATGGAGTCGATGGCGCCGCGGTACAGCGAAGAGCGGGCGGCGTAGGCGGTCTGCACGCGGGAATTGTCCTGTACGCGGCGCAG
>JANMBI010000130.1:0-2354 GCA_031360325.1 Frigoribacterium sp.
GGGCCGGCCGAGAAACCAATCACCATGGACAACAGCGCGCACGAAAGCCGGCGAATGACAGACCTCCCGGAAAACCAGTGCATCATCGCATCATCGTCGCAGGCGTGAAAGCCGCTCCTGGCGGGACGCCAGCCGACCCGCCATCACGATTCCGAATGACGCCCCCCCCCCCCAAAACCAAACGCACCCCCCCCCGCGGGCGGCCACGGGCGCGTGGAGCAAACACGCGGCGGCCATCCGGTCCACCGCCTCGGCCCGTTTGCCCCGGCTGAGGTCCGCTTCCTGGATCAGGAACCGGTTCACCGCGGCCGAGGATAGCCGCTCGTCCCACAGCGCCGCCGGCAGGCCGGTCGCTTCCGACAGCGCCCGAGTCCAGTCCCGCGCCGCCTGCGCCGCCGGGCCGAAGCCGCCATCCATCGACAGCGGCAACCCGACAACCAGCCCGCCGGCGCCTTCCTTGCGGGCGATCCGGCCGATCTCGGCGGCATTGTCCTTCAGCTTGCCCCGCTTGAGGCTGCCATAGGGGGTCGCCAGGCCAAGCCGCACGTCCGTCAGCGCCAGGCCGATGGTTTTCGCCCCTGGGTCGATGCCGAGCAGTCTGGCATCGCGAAACAGGCAGGCGCGCAATTCCGTCAGGTTGAACAGGGGCATGGCCGCCGTTATGGTCCGCCTCCGCACGGCTTCCAAGGATTTTGCCGCCCATGTCGCTCGACGCCGCGACCGTCCGACGCATTGCCTCGCTCGCCCGCATCCGGGTGGAGGAGGCGGACATCCCCCATCTGCAATCCGAACTGAACGCCATCCTCGGCTGGATCGAGCAGCTCAGGGAGGTGAACGTGGACGGCGTGGAGCCGCTCGCCGGTGGCGCCCACATGGCCTTGCGGCTGCGCGAGGACGCGGTCACCGACGGCGATTACCCGGAACAAGTGCTGGCCAACGCGCCCGACCGCGAGGGCGATTTCTTCGCCGTGCCGAAGGTGGTCGAGTGATGTTCGACCTCACCCTCGCCCAGGCGCGCGACGCGCTGCGGGAAAGAAAGCTATCCGCGGTCGAACTGACCGAGGCCTATCTCGGCGCGGTCGCCGAGCTCAATCCGCGCCTGAACGCCTACATCACCGTCACGCCGGACCTCGCCCGCCGGCAGGCGGTCGCGGCGGATGCGAAGCTGGCAAGCAAGCAGGGCGGCCCGCTGACCGGCATCCCGCTCGCGATCAAGGATCTGTTCTGCACCCAGGGCGTGCGCACCACCGCCGCCAGCCGCATCCTCGACCAGTTTATCCCACCCTATGAAAGCACCGTCAGCGCCAATTTGCTGCGCGACGGCGCGATCTTTCTCGGCAAGGCGAATTTGGACGAGTTCGCCATGGGCTCCTCCAACCTCACCTCGGCTTATGGCGCGGTCGAAAACCCCTGGAAACGCCAGGACGGCGGCAACGCCATCCTGGTCCCCGGCGGGTCTTCCGGCGGTTCGGCGGCGGCGGTTGCAGCCAGGATCGCGCTGGGCGCCACGGGGACCGACACCGGCGGCTCGATCCGCCAGCCCGCTAGTTTTTGCGGCCTCGCCGGCATCAAGCCGACCTATGGCCGCTGCTCGCGCTGGGGCGTGGTCGCCTTCGCCTCCTCGCTCGACCAGGCCGGCCCGCTCGCCCGCAACGTGGAGGATTGCGCCATCCTGCTCGGCTCCATGGCCGGCTTCGATCCCAGGGATGCAACCAGCGCCGACCGCTCCGTGCCCGATTTCGCCGCCGCCTGTCAGCGCGGCGTGAAGGGCCTGCGCATCGGCGTGCCGCGCGAATATACGATGGATGGCATGCCCGCCGAAATTTCCGCGCTTTGGCAGCAGGGCCTGGCCTGGCTGCGCGACGCCGGCGCGCAGATCGTGGACGTGTCCCTGCCGCACACCAAATACGGCCTGGCCACCTATTACATCGTTGCCCCCGCCGAGGCCTCCTCCAACCTCGCCCGCTACGACGGCGTCCGCTTCGGCGCCCGCCAGGACGGCGCCGATCTACGCGACTTGTATGAGCGCACCCGCGCCGCCGGCTTCGGCCCCGAGGTGCGGCGGCGCATCATGATCGGCACCTACGTCCTCTCCGCCGGCTATTACGACGCGTATTATCTGCGCGCGCAGAAGGTGAGGGCGCTGATCCTGCGCGATTTCACCGAAATCTTCGCCGATGTCGACGCGTTGCTGACGCCGACGGCGCCCTCGGCCGCGTTCGCCCAAGGCGAGAACATGGACGACCCGATCAAGATGTATCTGAACGACGTCTTCACCGTTCCCGCCAGCATGGCCGGCGTGCCCGCCATGTCGATCCCCGCCGGCCTCGACGCCCAGGGCCTGCCGCTGGGCC
>JANMBI010000107.1:0-1773 GCA_031360325.1 Frigoribacterium sp.
GCGATGAGCGGGCCACCGGTGTGGATCTCGCCACCCGCATCCGCGATTCGGTACGCCCCGTCGAGCGCCTCGAGAGCACGGGAGAACCGCTCCGGCTCGTCGGCGCTGAGGGTGAAGAGGGGCTGACCGATCGAGACGGAACCCCCGGGCTTCGCATGCAGATCGATTCCGGCGGCGTGCCGCACCGCATCGTTCTTGCGAGCCCGACCGGCCCCGAGGCGCCACGCGGCGATGCCGAAGGGCAAGGCCTGCTGTTCGACCAACACCCCACTTCGGGATGCCGTGACAACATGGGTTTCGCGGGCCACGGGGAGGCCGGCGGTCGGGTCGCCGCCCTGAGCGAGGATCATGCGATTCCAGACATCCATCGCGCGTCCGTCGGCGAGAGCACGCTCGACGTCCGCATCCGGCTGGCCCGCGTGCGCGAGCATTTCGCGCGCGAGGGCTACCGTGAGCGCAACAACGTCGGACGGTCCGCCACCGGCCAGCACCTCCACGGACTCCCGCACCTCATTCGCGTTGCCGATGGCCAAGCCGAGCGGCACATTCATGTTGGTGAGCAGAGCGGATGTCGCCACTCCGGCATCCTCTCCGAGGGCGACCATCGTCTGCGCGAGCTCTCTCGACTGTGCGATGTCCTTGAGGAAGGCACCCGAACCGAATTTCACATCCAGCACGAGTGCCGAGGTGCCTTCGGCGATCTTCTTCGACATGATCGACGAGGCGATCAACGGGATCGACTCGACGGTGCCGGTGATGTCGCGGAGGGCGTACAGTTTGCCGTCGGCAGGTGCGAGCCCAGACCCCGCCGCGCAGATCACCGCACCGACCTCGTCGAGGATGGCGCGCATCCGCTCCCCCGAAATGTTCGCCTGCCAGCCGGGGATGGACTCCAGTTTGTCGAGAGTGCCGCCCGTGTGACCGAGGCCGCGGCCGGACAGTTGCGGCACCGCGACACCGAACGAGGCCACGAGCGGCGCGAGCGGCAGGGTGATTTTGTCGCCGACACCCCCGGTGGAGTGCTTGTCAACGGTCTTTTTCGACAACCCGGAGAAGTCCATCGTCAGGCCGGACGCGATCATCGCGAGTGTCAGATCGTGAATCTCACGGCGTTCCATGCCGTTGAGGAAAATCGCCATCGCCATCGCTGCCATCTGCTCATCCGCGACATAGCCGCGGGTGTAGGCGTCCACGAGCCAGCCGATCTGCTCGGTGGAGAGGTTTCCGCGATCCCGTTTCGCATGGATCAGGTCGACGACGTCAAACGATTCGACGGTCATTGGCGGTAGTCCTCGAGGGTGCTCGGACCGAAGGCGTCGGGAAGCACCTCGGTGATCGTACGCATCCCCGAGATGGTCTGAAGTAACATGCCCGGTGCGGAATGTTCGAATAGCAACTGGCGACAGCGCCCACACGGCATGAGCGTCCGGCCGCTCCCATCGACACAGGTGAAGGCGACCAGTTTGCCGCCGCCGGTGAGGTGGAGGGAGGAAACCAGGGCGCATTCCGCACACAGGCCGAGTCCGTAGGACGCGTTCTCCACGTTGCAGCCGGAGATGACGCGCCCATCGTCGACCAGGGCCGCCGCTCCGACCGGGAACTTCGAATAGGGCGCGTAGGCGTGGGCCATGGCCTCGAGGGCCGTGGCGCGAAGGGAATCCCAGTCGATGGTCATGACTTCACGTATGGCTTTCCCGAGGCGGCTGGCCCTCGAACATGTCCGACAAGGCCCGCAACAGCGAAGATCGTCACCAGGTACGGAAGCATGAGCAT
>JANMBI010000110.1:0-17234 GCA_031360325.1 Frigoribacterium sp.
AGCCACCCCGGCGCGCCCCTTCGCTGTCGCCGCGTCGTGCAGGATGTTCCACTCCGGCCCCAGCAGGTCTTCGAGGTCGGTCGTGGCTGCTCGCACCTCTTGAAGGGCGAGGATGTCGACATCCCGTGCCGCGAGCCAATCTCCCATGCCCTTGCGGAATGCGGCCCGCACGCCGTTGACATTCACGCTGGCGATACGCAGGGGGGTGCTCATGGATCGAGCCTAGCGAAGACCGCCCGGCGCTACCGCCGACGCCTCACGGGGCGCACCCGGGGTCGCGGGTGGAGTCCCGGCGAGAGGCCCTCTGGTCGACGGGCGGCGGCAACCGGAGTCTCGCCATGGTCGGCCAGATCCACGGCGATCCAGGTGGCGGAGAGCAGCATCACCTGGCAGACGAGCCCGAACCACACGAGCAGGCCGAGGATCACGGCGAACGATGCGAGCAGCGGGTTGCGGCCCGCGCCTCCGACGATGGTGGCCCCGAGCACTTTGAGCAGGTCGAGGCCGATACCCCCGAGCAGGGAGCCGGTGAGCAGCCGGCGCCGCGGAATCCGCACAGCCAACAGCACTCGGAACAGCGCGGCGAGCACAAGCGTGTCGATCGCGAGCACGAGCAGCAGACCGATCACTCGCGCGACGACCACCGCGAAGGTGGCTTTGCTGTCGATGCCGAGCAGCGAGAAGACGAAGGTCAGCGCGCTCGTGGAGACCACCGAGATCGTGGCCGACGCGAGGGCGACGAGTGCGAAGGCGACGACGAGCCCGAGATCCCGCAGCATCAACAGCAGAAAGAAGGTCTTGTCCGGTCCGAGGTCGAAAACCGCGCGGACCGCCGACCGAGCGGAGGCGAACCAGCTCAACGCAGTGGCGAGGAGGGCCACCCCGGCGACGATGCTGCTCCAGCCGAGAACTCGGGAACGGAACAGGGCGTTCAGGTCGATTGCTCCGCCGCTTCCGGTGTTTATCAGGCCGGGAACGGAGGTCGAGACGGCACCGATCACCGCACTTCTCAGCGACGGATTGGACTGGATCGACAGCCCGAGAAGAGCGAAGCCCACGTACAGTCCGGCGAAGACGCTGTAGAGCGCTGTCAGGCTGAGTCCGCCGGCGAGGATGGGGCCGTTCTTTTCGGAGTAGCGCAGGAAGACACGGATCGGGCGGACGGTCATGACCCGCGCGATGAGTGATTGTAGCGAGCTGAGCATCCATTCCCTTTCGACCGGACAAGCCTAACCAGCGCCGGTAGAGTTTTTGAGAGAGCGGACGACGCGAGGAAGAGGATCCCATGGATTTGCACGGCATCGGTGTGGGGCGCGGAGTGGCTGTCGGACCGATCCTGCGGATGCCGGATCCGCTGCCCGAACCATCGGTTGCCCCGCGCACGCACGATGCGGCCACCGAGTCGGCGGCCGTGACCGACGCACTGGGGGCTGTCGCCGCCGAGCTCCGCGCTCGAGGTGAGAAGGCCGGCGGCGCGGCTCGGGATGTGCTCGAGGCGGCCTCGCTCATGGCTCAGGACCCCACGCTCGTCGACAACATCACCGCGCGTATCGAGTCGGGCGTCACCGGTGAGCGAGCCGTCTTCGAGGCGTTCGGCGCCTTCCAGGAGATGCTGGCCGGAATGGGAGGGCTCATGGCGGAGAGGGCGACCGACCTTGCGGACGTCTCTCAGCGCATCATCGCGAGATTGCGCGGGGTGGCCGCTCCCGGCGTTCCCAGCTCCGACGTCCCGTTCATCCTCGTCGCGCCGGATCTCGCCCCGGCCGACACGGCGATGCTCGACCTGAGCAAAGTGCTCGGCCTGATCACCCGCGATGGCGGGCCGACGAGCCACACGGCGATTCTCGCCCGTTCCAAGTCCATTCCCGCGATCGTGGGGGTCAACGGGGCTCTCGACCTCACCGACGGCACCTTCGTGATCGCGGATGCCGCCACGGGTGCCGTGCGGGTTTCGCCGACCGACGCCGAAACGGCCGATGCCCGGCAGCGTATCGCGGATCGTGCCGCGGAGGCGGCCGCCCCGGTCACCGACGGCATGCTCGCCGACGGCACGAAGATCCCGCTCCTCGCCAATCTCGGCTCGCCGAAGGATGCCCCGGCGGCGGTCGCCCTCGGCGCGGAGGGCGTCGGACTCTTCCGCACCGAGTTCCTCTTCCTCGACTCCGTGTCGGCGCCGACGGTGGAGGAGCAGCGCGCCCAATACTCCGAGCTGCTCTCCCATTTCCCCGGCCGGAAGGTCGTGGTGCGGGCGCTCGATGCCGGCGCCGACAAGCCCCTCAGTTTCCTCAACGACGCCCATGAGGAGAATCCGGCCCTTGGCCTGCGCGGCCTTCGGGCGCTGCGTGCCAGCGAGCCGATCCTTCGCGATCAGCTCGCAGCGCTCGCGCTGGCGGACGCGGAGACCGAAGCCGAGCTCTGGGTGATGGCGCCGATGGTGTCGGATTCGGAAGAGACCGAGTACTTCGTCGCCCTCGGCAAGGAACTCGGCCTGAAGATCGTCGGGGTGATGGCCGAGGTGCCGTCGCTGGCCATCCTTGCCGACCAGGTGCTGGAGTCGGCCGATTTCGTGAGCATCGGTACCAACGACCTCACCCAGTACACGCTCGCGGCCGACCGGATGCTCGGATCGGTCGCCCACTTCCAGGACCCGTGGCATCCCGCCGTCCTGAGACTGGTGAAGCTCCTCGGGGACGCGGGGGCGAAGAGCGGAAAGCCGGTGGGAATCTGTGGAGAGGCGGCGGCGGATCCCGAGCTCGCGGTGGTGCTGGTCGGGCTCGGCGCGACGACGCTGAGCATGACTCCCGCGGCGCTCGCCGATGTGCGTGCGGAACTCGCCACGGTGACCCTCGCCCAGGCGAAGGAGCGGGCGCGCGCCGCCCTCTTGGCGCGCACGGCGGCCGGGGCTCGTGCCGCGGCATCCCGCTAGGTTCTGGAAGCTCGTGGGAGAAGTTCGTGAGTGGGCGAAAGTGCCGGTTCCGACGCGTTGGCACCACAATCACCCACGGAAAAGCAAGAAGCGCCCACCCTGCGGTGCTGAGCGCCGGCGGGATACGAACGTCGCGAGACCCGGCGATCATTCGCCATCGCCGCATCCGAGGTTCATAGTGGAATCACGCGCGAACGCCTTCGATGATGAAATCGGTGCCGTGTCGACGGAGAAACGGGGGTTCGGCCATGGAGGATGAAGAACGGGAAGATCGAGGGAATCCTAACCAAGCGGAATCCGACGAAGCGCTCGTGCTCCTGGCCCGCACGGGAGATCGACACGCTTTCGCCGAGTTGTGGCAGCGCCACTCCCGCTCAGGACTGCGCGTCGCGCGACAGTTCACCTCGTCAATCGATGCCGACGACCTCGTCTCGGAGGCTTACGCGCGCATCTATCAGCGCGTGCTTGCGGGCGGGGGACCCGATGGCGCCTTCCGCCCGTACCTCTACGCGACGATCCGCAACCTCGCCTGTCGTTGGGGCGGCGATCGTCGTGATGTCAATGTCGATGACATGGGTGAGTTCGAAGACCCCGAGGTGGCGTCAGACCCGAGTGCGGCTGCTCTTGATCGCACCCTCACGGCGCGCGCCTTCCGTGCTCTCCCCGAGCGCTGGCAATCGGTGCTGTGGTACACCGAGGTCGAGGGGATGGACCCCCACGAGGTCGCACCGGTCCTCGGCCTCACCGCCAACGGTGTCGCGGCCCTCTCGTACCGGGCACGCGAGGGACTCCGCAAAGCGTGGCTGCAGGCCCACGTCTCGGACGCTGGTTCGTCGAGTGCGTGCCAGTGGTCGATCGCGCGGCTCGGCGACTACGCCCGGAACGGCCTGACTGCCCGCGAACGCGCCCGCGTCAGCGACCATCTCGCCGCCTGTGCGCGCTGTGGGATCATCAGCGAGGAAGTGGATGAGGTGGGCTCCCGTCTGGCTCTCATCCTGTTCCCCCTGCTGCTCGGCGGCGTTGCCGGTGGGGGGATTCTCGCATCGCTCAGCGCCCCCACGTCCGCCGCCGCGAGCCTCGCGCCCGGTCTCTCCCCGGCCTTCGGTGTCACGTCGTTCGTGGTCGCCGCACCGACCGTCGCCGTGGGGCTGAGTGCGAGCGCGATCGCCGCGCCGATCATCGGGACGCTGGTCATCGTCATGGCCGTCTCCGGCGGACTGGCCGCGAGCTCCGCTCCGCCGGCGTCCCGGTCGATCACCCGGCCAACGACGGAGACGACCGCACCGGCGAATGCTGCATCCGACACCGGCGGTGTGCCCACCGGCCGCATCATCTCGGCCGCGGGAACGCTGGGGTCGGCCGTGGTCGGCACCGTCGCCAGCTTCGGCACCGCGGTTGGCGGCCTGGTGAAAGACGGCCTCGTGACGGACCCGGCGAATCCGGTGCGCGCCGTCATTCCCGACCTCGTGATCGGATCCGGGGCCGTTGTGGCTGTGTCGGCTCCGACCGGACCCGCGCTCTCGCGGCCGGTTACCGGATCGCTCGGCGTCGCTTTCGGTGTTCTGCCGACCGGGCCATCCGACATCCCGGGCGTGCCGCTCGGGCAGTAGCAGCCTTTTCGGAGATCAACCACGTGGTCGCACAAATGCGCGTCATAGCCCGGGGCCATCCCGCTCTCTCCCGATAGGGGACGAGGAATATCGACCCGCTTCCGCAGATCAGAGGGTCGGGAAGCGCACGGCCGGGGGCCAGCACCACGAGAAACACCAGAGAGAACGAGATCGCCGGCAGCCCATCGGGAGGCGCTGCCGGCGATCCGCGTAGCCCTCCGGCTATGGCTTACCGCGCAGCACGGCCGCCTTGACCTCGGCGATCGCCTGAGTCACCTGGATGCCGCGGGGGCAGGCCTCGGTGCAGTTGAACGTCGTGCGGCACCGCCACACGCCCTCCTTGTCATTGAGGATGTCGAGGCGCACCTGCGATCCCTCGTCGCGCGAATCGAAGATGAATCGGTGCGCGTTCACGATCGCCGCCGGACCGAAGTACTGTCCGTCGGTCCAGAACACCGGGCAGCTCGAGGTGCACGCGGCACAGAGGATGCACTTGGTCGTGTCATCGAAGCGCGCCCGTTCCACCGGACTCTGCAGGCGTTCCTTCTCCGGCTTGGACGAGGCGATGAGGAAGGGCTGCACCGCCGCGAAACTCTCGAAGAACGGATCCATGTTCACGATCAGGTCCTTCTCGAGCGGGAGACCCTTGATCGCCTCGACGGTGATCGGCTTCGATAGGTCGAGGTCCTTCAGCAGCGTCTTGCAGGCCAGTCGGTTGCGGCCGTTGATCCGCATGGCATCGGAACCGCAGACCCCGTGCGCGCATGAGCGACGGAAGGTGAGCGAAGCATCCTGCTCCCACTTGACCTTGTGCAGGGCGTCGAGAACGCGGTCGGTGCCCCCCATCACGACGTCGAAGCTCTCCCAGTGAGGTTCGAGATCCACCTCGGGATCGAAACGGCGGATCTGCAACGTCGCCGTGAAGGTCGGAATCTCCTCGGGCACCGTCGGACGGTTTTCCAGGACTGCATTGCTCATGGATCAGTACTTTCTCTCCATCGGCGGGTAGTTCGTGATCACGACCGGCTTCCAGCCGAGCCTGATGTGCTCCCCGGCATCGGCGGACTCGGGATCGCCCACGAGGTAGGCCATCGTGTGCACGAGGAAGTTCGTGTCGTCGCGATCCGGGTAGTCCTCGCGCATGTGACCGCCCCGGCTCTCCCTGCGGGAGCGAGCCGAGTAGACGACGACTTCGGCGAGATCGAGGAGGAAGCCGAGTTCGACCGCTTCGAGCAGGTCGGTGTTGAATCGCTTTCCTTTGTCACGCAGCGCGATGTTCCGGTAGCGCGCGCGAAGCCGCTCGATCAACTCCGTGACCTCGGCGAGCGTCTCGTCGGTGCGGAAAATCTGCGCGTTGCGGTCCATCGAGTCCTGCAGTTCCTTGCGGATCGCGGCGATATTCTCCGAGCCGTCGCCGCTTCGCACCAGATCGAGGATGCGGCGAACGCCGGCGGCCGGGTCATCCGGAAGCGGCACGAACTCCGCCGACTTCACATACTCGACCGCATTCTGGCCGCTGCGCTTGCCGAAGACGTTGATGTCGAGAAGTGAGTTGGTGCCGAGTCGGTTGGAGCCGTGCACGCTCACGCACGCACACTCGCCCGCCGCATAGAGTCCGGGCACCACGTCGGTGTTGTTGCGGAGAACCTCCGCTTTCACGTTGGTGGGGATTCCCCCCATGGCATAGTGCGCGGTCGGCAGCACCGGCACCGGCTCCGTATATGGCTCAACGCCGAGGTAGGTGCGAGCGAATTCCGTGATGTCCGGGAGCTTTTCGTCGATCACGGCGGGTTCGAGGTGGGTGATGTCGAGGTACAGATAGTCCTTGTTCGGACCGGCGCCGCGCCCCTCGCGTATCTCGGTGGCCATCGAGCGCGCGACGATGTCCCGTGGTGCGAGGTCCTTGAGGGTCGGCGTGTAGCGCTCCATGAACCGCTCGCCACTGGCATTGCGAAGGATCGCGCCCTCGCCGCGCGCCGCTTCCGAAAGCAGGATGCCGAGGCCGGCGAGACCGGTGGGGTGGAACTGGTAGAACTCCATGTCTTCGAGCGGCAGACCCTTGCGCCAGATGATTCCGACGCCGTCGCCCGTGAGCGTGTGGGCATTGGAGGTCGTCTTGTAGATCTTGCCGAATCCACCCGTGGCGAAGATCATCGCCTTGGCCTGAAAGACGTGGAGGTCGCCGGTCGCCAGCTCGTAGGCGACGACACCGGATGGCTGCTCCGTGCTGACCCCGAACGCATCCGTGACCTCGGTCATCACCAGGTCGAGGACGTAGAACTCGTTGAAGAAGTTGATTCCGAGCCTGACGCAGTTCTGGAAGAGGGTCTGGAGGATCATGTGGCCGGTGCGGTCGGCGGCATAGCAGGCGCGGCGAACCGGCGCCTTGCCGTGTTCCCTGGTGTGACCGCCGAATCGTCGCTGGTCGATCTTCCCGTCGGGGGTGCGGTTGAATGGCAGCCCCATGTTTTCGAGGTCGAGGACCGCGTCGATCGCCTCCTTGGCGAGGATTTCCGCGGCATCCTGGTCGACAAGGTAGTCGCCACCCTTGACGGTGTCGTAGGTGTGCCACTCCCAGTTGTCTTCCTCGACATTCGCGAGCGCTGCCGCCATTCCGCCCTGGGCGGCACCGGTGTGCGATCGGGTGGGGTAGAGCTTGGAGATCACCGCGGTGCTCGCGTGTGGCCCCGCCTCGATGGCCGCCCGCATGCCGGCACCTCCGGCGCCGACGATCACGATGTCGAACTGGTGATAGTGCACGCCGTCCGTGATCGACGTGGTGCCTGCGGCATCCTGACCCATTGCTACTGTGCCGGGCAGAACGACGGGAGCAGGTCGGCTGGCGAGCCCGCGGGACAGGGATTGAAGGTGTAGATCACGAGGGTTCCCAGCAGGATCAGTAGCACGGCGGACGCGAGGAGAGCGCCCGTGAATACTCGGCGGAGGAGGGGGTTGGCGGCATAGTCGTTGACGATCGTGCGCATGCCGTTGGCGCCATGGATCAGGGCGAGCCAGAGCAGTAGCGTGTCCCAGACCTGCCAGAACGGCTGGGAGAGCTTGCCCCCCACGAAGGCGAAGTTGATCGCCTGCACCCCGGTTCCCGCGACGAGGTTCACGAAGAGGTGACCGAAGATCAGAACGACGAGCACGACGCCGCTCGCACGCATGTAGATCCAGCCCCACTTCTCGAGGTTGAACCGGGAGTTCTGCGCCGTGCGGGGTGAACGAGGGGCCTCGATTGTCGCCGTCATGATCAGGCACCTCCGAAAATGTGCACGATTTGGCGCGGCAGGAATCCCGCCATCAGAACGACCCACAGCCCGATCACGATCCAGAACATCAGCCGCTGATATTTGGGTCCGACGCTCCAGAAGTCGATCAGGATGATGCGGAGTCCGTTGAGCGCGTGAAAACCGATTGCCGCCACGAGGGCCGCTTCGCCGAGGCCCATGATCGGCGTCTTGTACTGGTCGATGACCGCGTTATACGCCTGCGGGCTGAGTCTCACCAGCGAGGTGTCGAGAATGTGGACGAGGAGGAAGAAGAAGATGGCCACGCCGGTGATGCGGTGGAGGACCCAGGACCACATGCCTTCCCGACCGCGATAGAGGGTTCCCCGCGGCGCTCGGGGGGCCGAGATCTTGGTCAGCGGATACTTCTTGCCTGGCGGTGGTGCGGCCAGGGCCCCCGCCGTTTTCTCTGGCACGAGCAACCCTCCTTGGCGTCGGTCGGCCCAGCATGGGCGCGTCGAATCCGTTCTACTCTATTCCCGACGGCGGCGTGCTTCCTGCCAAATTGCGGGGCGGATCTCTCGATGGCGAGATACTTTATGCCGTGCAGGGCCGAATCCCGGTCCGCTGCCGTCGGGGCGATCGCGCCGCCGGTTAGTCTGGGCGGCATGGCCACACAATTCAGCCCGCTCGACCGTTTCTACAGCGTCATCCCGGCCGGCGGCATCGGGTCGCGGCTCTGGCCGCTGTCCCGGGCGGATGCGCCGAAGTTCCTCCACGACCTCACGGGTTCGGGCAGCACACTCCTTCGTGCCACCTGGGACCGCCTCGCCCCGATCTCCGGGGCCGAACGAATCATGGTCGTCACCGGACGCGCGCACCGGGCCGCGGTGGAAGCGCAACTGCCCGACCTGATAGATTCGAACGTCGTTTTGGAGAGCGAGCCGAAGGATTCGTCGGCGGCAATCGGTCTCGCCGCCGCCATCCTGGTGCGACGCGAGCCCGAGGTCATCATCGGTTCGTTCGCGGCCGACCACGTGATCTCCGACCAGCGGGGATTCCGCCGCGCCGTCGTCGAGGCGGTGGCCGTGGCCGAGGCGGGCTACATCGCGACCATCGGCATCACCCCGACCGATGCGGCCATCGGCTTCGGCTACATCCACTGCGGGGGAGCGCTCGATATCGCGGAGGCGCCGAGAGCCGTGAGCGTCGACAGTTTCGTGGAGAAGCCCGACCTCGCCACCGCCCAGGCATACCTCGCGGACGGCAACTACCTCTGGAACGGGGGGATGTTCATCTCCCGCGCCGATGTGCTGTTGAAGCAACTCGGCGAGGCGGAGCCCGAACTCCTCGCCGGACTGGAGGAGCTCGCCGAAGCCTGGGACACCCCGCGACGGGGTGCGGTGGTCGACCGGGTCTGGCCAGAACTCAAGAAGATCGCGATCGACTACACGGTCGCGGAGCCCGCCGCTGCCGCGGGGCGCCTCGTCGTGATCCCCGGCGACTTCGATTGGGACGACGTGGGCGACTTCGCGGCGATCGCGAAGCTGCACTCCGGCGGGCGCAAGTCCGACCTCGCGATCCTCGGCGAGAACGCTCGAGTACTCGCCGATTCCTCAAGCGGAGTGGTGATCAGCCAGACCGGTCGACTCATCTCGCTCATCGGAGTCACCGACATCGTCGTGGTCGACACCCCGGATGCTCTGCTGGTGACGACAAGTGCGAACGCCCAGCGGGTGAAGTCCGTCGTTGACGCCCTCAAACTGTCGGGGCGAAGCGACGTTCTCTAGTCACGGAATCTCTCGCGGATGCCGCGTCGGCATCACGTAGTGTGACGCGAGTGAGCAGCCATCGCATCCCCCTCGTCATTGACACCGACACCGCCCAGGACGACTGCGTGGCCCTTCTTGTCGGACTCTTGGATGATCGGGCCGACCTCCGCGCCATCACCATGGTCGCCGGAAACGTGGGATTCGATCGCCAGGTCGAGAACGCGTTCCTGACGCTGAGCGTGGCGGGTCGACTCGGCGACGTCCCGGTGTATCTCGGTTCGCGTCGCCCCCTGATGAGGGAGTGGGTATCCGCCGAAAGCGTTCACGGTGACGGCGTGGGTGGCCTGAGCATGGACTTTCACGACCTGCATCCATCCGGTGTGCACGGAGTGGATGCTCTCATCGCCCTCGCTTCAGCGAGCCCCGGAGAACTGACCATCGTCTGCATCGGCCCGCTCACCAACATCGCCCTCGCCACCGTCAAGGATCCGGCCTTCGTCGGCAACGTCAAGACCCTCTACATCATGGGCGGGTCGAACAATGCCCGGGGAAACATCACCGCCGCGGCGGAGTACAACTTCTTCGTCGATCCGGAGGCGGCACGAACGGTGTTCGAGGCGGGATTCTCGATCGTCGTCGTGCCCTGGGCTCCGCTCACCCTCGCCGACGCGGTCTTCTCCCGCGAGCAGATCGCAGAGATCGCCGCGATCGGAACTCCGCTTGCCGACTACTTCGTCCGGATAATTGGTGACACCCTGGCATTCGACGAGAGCGTCGGAATCGCGGGATCCACCCACCCGGATTCCTTGACGGTAGCCGTGCTCCTCCACCCCGAGCTGGTGACCGCACGCGCACGCTACGCCGTCAGCGTGGAGACCGGGTCGGAGCTCACCCGCGGCTACGCATCGATGTCGTGGGGCGTTCATGGCCTGGAGTCGAATGCGACGGTGATCGAGTCGGTGGATTCCGGTGCCTTCTACCGCCACATCACGACCCTGCTCGAGATCGCCACCACCCCGAGCAGAGAGCTCCACTGGTGATCGCCCACCGGTCGTTCCCATGCACTGAATCATTTCGTTGACATTTCGTAGCAGTAGCAATTTCGTAACTGTTCTGTCGCTGCCTCGGATTCTCCGGCGGCCCGTTCCCGCTCTTCGGTAACGTGTATCGCACTTGCCCCACAGCATGTCGGGCTCCACCCTGGAGGACATCTTGACAATCTCATCCCGCACGGTCGCGCTCAGCGGTCTTTCCGCCATTGCCGCGGCGCTGCTTCTTGTTGGTTGCGCTTCGGCGCCGGCTGTCACCACGCCGACCGCGAGCCCGGCAGTGAAGAACTTCCTGCCGTGTATGGTTTCGGACTCGGGCGGATTCGACGACCATTCGTTCAACCAGATCGGCCTCGAAGGACTGCAGTCCGCCGCGAAGGCCCTCGGTGTGAAGGAAAAGCACGTTCAGTCGAATTCCGCGACCGACTTTGCGCCCAATCTCTCCAACCTCGCGGCCCAGAAGTGCACCCTCATCGTGACCGTCGGGTTCTCGCTCGCGGATGCCACGAAGGCGGCCGCCGCCGCCAACCCCGGCATCAACTACGCCATCATCGACGACACGTCCATCGATGCCCCGAACGTGCAGCCCATCTCATTCCGGTCGGACCAGGCAGCATTCCTGGGTGGTTACGCGGCCGCCTCGTACAGCAAGACCGGCGTCGTCGGCACCTTCGGCGGAATCTCCATCCCGCCGGTCACGGTCTTCATGGAGGGCTACGCCGAGGGCGTCGCCTACTTCAACAAGACCAAGAGCAAGTCGGTCAAGGTCGTCGGATGGAACACCGCAACCCAGAACGGATCGTTCACCGGCGGATTCGCGGCGGGCACCGAGGCAAAGGCCGCCGCGCAGGCCGAGATCGACCAGAACGCCGACGTGATCTTCCCGGTCGGCGGGCCGATCTACCAGAGCGCCGCCCAGGCGATAAAGGACTCGGGTAAGCCGATCGCGCTCATCGGTGTCGACGCCGACGTGTACCTCAGCGACCCGACAGTCAAGAGTCTCCTGCTCACCTCCGTGATGAAGGGAGTCGGCACGAGCACCGCCGCCGTGGTCAAGGAGGCCGCCGCCGGAAAGTTCACGAAGACCCCCTACGTCGGGACCCTCGCGAACAACGGTGTCGGAATCGCGCCGTTCCATGACTTCGCCAGCAAAGTCGACCCTGCTCTCAAGGCGGAACTCGACACGGTGAAGGCGGACATCATCAGCGGAAAGATCACGGTCGGCAAATAACGCAGCCGCCGAACCGATCTCACGGAGGTGGGGGGACCAGCCGAGCTGGTTCCCCCACCTCCGATTTCCGCCTCACCCTCGTCCGCGCCTCGGCGGTACCGTCCGGATAGATTGATAGACATGAAGCTCGAACTTCGCGGCATCACGAAGCGATTCGGTTCCCTCGTGGCCAACGACCACATCGACCTCACGGTCAGCCCCGGCGAGATCCACGCCCTTCTCGGAGAGAACGGCGCGGGTAAGTCGACGCTGATGAACGTGCTCTATGGCCTCTACCAGGCCGAAGAGGGCGACATCCTGTTGGACGACGTGGCGCAGCACTTCGCCGGCCCTGGCGACGCCATGTCGGCGGGAATCGGCATGGTGCATCAACACTTCATGCTCATCCCGGTATTCACCGTGGCAGAGAACGTGATGCTCGGGCACGAGAAGACGCACGCCGGAGGTCGTCTCGACCTCGCGGCGGCCCGAGCGCAGGTTCGCGAGATCTCGGCTCGTTTCGGATTCCATGTGGATCCGGATGCTCTCGTCGGAGACCTGCCCGTCGGGGTGCAACAGCGCATCGAGATCATTAAGGCGCTTTCGCGCGACGCGAAGGTGCTGGTCTTCGATGAGCCGACCGCGGTGCTGACGCCCCAGGAGACCGACGAGCTGATGGCGATCATGCGCCAGTTGAAAGCGTCGGGCACGTCCATCGTCTTCATCACCCACAAGCTCCGCGAGGTGCGCGAGGTCGCGGACCGGATCACGGTGATCCGGCTCGGCAAAGTCGTGGGTGAAGCCGCGCCGACCGCGACGAACACCGAACTGGCCTCTCTGATGGTCGGGCGCTCGGTCGAACTCACCGTGCACAAGAACGAGGCGGTCCTCGGGGCCTCCGCACTCGTCGTCGAAGACCTTTCGGTGATCGATCTCGACGGCCAGCTAGTGGTCAATCGAGTGAGTTTCGAGGTGAGGGCCGGAGAGATCCTCGCCATCGCCGGGGTTCAGGGCAACGGTCAGACCGAACTAGCCGAGGCGATCCTCGGACTGCAAAGCAAGATGACCGGCACAATCACCCTCGACGGAGAGGAGCTGAACGGGCGAAGCGTCCGACAGGTGCTCCACGCCGGCGTGGGGTTCGTGCCCGAAGACCGACAGGAAGACGGACTCGTCTCTGAGTTCACGATCGCCGAGAATCTGATGCTCGATCGGGCCGCGGGGGCGCCCTTCGTCAAGTACGGTGCGCTGCAGCTCGGCCATCTCGCGGACTTCGCCGAGCAGAAGATCAGTGAGTTCGACATCCGGGCACAGGGCGTCACCACCCGTGTGGGCAGGCTCTCGGGCGGCAATCAGCAGAAGGTGGTGCTCGCGCGGGAACTCAGCCGAACCCTGCGACTCTTCGTCGCGGCCCAGCCGACCCGCGGACTCGATGTCGGTTCGATCGAGTTCGTCCATACCAGAATCATCCAGACGCGGGACGCCGGCGTGCCGGTCATCGTCGTGTCGACCGAGCTCGACGAGGTGACCGCGCTGGCGGATCGCATCGCGGTGATGTACCGGGGCGAGATCGTCGGAATCGTGCCGGCGACCACCTCTCGGGATGTTCTCGGTCTCATGATGGCCGGAGAGCTGCCCTCCTCGGGGGGTTCGCTGTCCAGCACCGGAGCACGGGGTACTGGGGCATGAGCGACACCCGGGGTGAATCCCCCTCCGCGCACGCGGAATCGCGATTCGTTGGCGCCCTTCGGCAGGTCGCCAGCGGGAGTGCGCTCATTTCGGTGCTCGCTGTGGTGCTCGCGCTCGTGGTGGGAGCGGTCCTCATCGCCCTCACCAACCCCGCGGTACAAACTGCTTCCGGCTACTTCTTCGCGCGACCGGGAGACCTGTTCACCGCCGTCTGGACCTCGGTGTCCGGAGCGTACTCGTCCCTGTTCCAGGGAGCCATCTTCAACCCCAACCAACCGACATTCGCCCTGGCGATCAAACCGCTGACCGACACCCTGAGCTGGGCCACCCCTCTCATCGCCGCCGGGCTCGGTGTGGCGCTGTCGTTTCGGATCGGACTCTTCAACATCGGCGGACAGGGTCAGATGCTCGCCGCCGCCGCCTGCGCCGGCTGGGTGGGGTTCACCCTCGACCTCCCGTTTCCCCTCCACCTCGTCGCGGCACTCGCCGCCGGGGTGATCGGTGGCGCTGTGTGGGCCGGAATAGTCGGCCTCCTGAAGGCCCGCACCGGTGCGCACGAGGTGATCGTCACCATCATGCTCAACTACATCGCCCTCTACCTGCTGAGCTACCTGTTGAAGACGCCGGTGCTCCAGGCCCCCGGATCCAGCAACCCCAAGTCCCCGCCGACCAAGCCGTCCGCGATCTTCCCCTCGCTGTTCGGCCCGCAGTACACCCTCACGATCGGGTTCATCCTCGTCATCGCCGCGACGGTGCTGGTGTGGTACCTGCTCAATCGCTCGAGTCTCGGCTTCCAATTCCGCGCCATCGGGGAAAACCCGCATGCGGCCCGGGTCGCCGGCATCAACGTGAACCGCATGTACGTTGTCGGGATGCTCCTGTCCGGCGCGCTGATCGGGCTCGCCGGCGCCAACCAGGTGCAGGGGGTCATCACCGGCGGTTTCGATTCCGGCATCGACAGCGGCATCGGGTTCGACGCGATCACCGTCGCATTGCTCGGTCGGTCCCGACCCTGGGGTGTCTTCGGCGCCGGATTGCTGTTCGGTGCGTTCAAGGCCGGTGGGTTCACCATGCAGGCGGCCGAAAACATCCCGATCGATATCGTGCTCGTCGTGCAGTCGCTGATCGTGCTGTTCATCGCCGCCCCACCGCTCGTGAGGCTCATTTTCCGCCTGCCGAGCGCGCCGGTCGCGGCGGCGCCGAAGGGCCGCGCCGCGAAACGGACGAAAGCCGAGGTTGCCAAATGACCACCGTGACTTCCGAGTTCAGAAGCGCCGAATCCCCGGTCGGGCTGGAAAAGGCCGTCGTGCGCAAGTGGAAGGCGCCGATCGCCCTCGGGGTGTTCGCCTTGCTCGCCATCATCCTGTTCGCGGTCTTCGGACGGGACGGCGTCACCCGGTTCAATCTGTCGACCGACGTCGACCTCATCCGCATTCCGATCCTCGTGCTGCCGACTCGAGCGACCGGTATCGTCGTGCCGATTGTCCTCGCGATCATCGCGATCATCGCCGCGGTCCTCGCCCGGGTCCCTCGACCGGTTCCCCTCTGGCTGATCGCCGTGTTCTCGGTTCTGTTCCTCGTCGCGTTTCTCACCTGGACGGCCGCGAACGGCACCATTCCCGTACCCGGCCTACTGCTCGGCACCGTCGGTATCAGTGTTCCCCTGATCTTCGGTGCGCTCGGCGGTGTGATCTCCGAGAGGGTCGGCGTCGTCAATGTGGCGATCGAAGGCCAACTTCTCGCGGGAGCCTTTGTGTCGGCCGTCGTCGCCACCGCCACACAACAGCCGGTGCTCGGCCTTGTCGCGGCGATGCTCGCCGGTGTGCTCGTTTCGGCGGTGCTCGCCGCGTTCTCGATCCGCTACCTGGTGGACCAGGTGATCGTGGGCGTCGTGCTCAACGTGCTCGTGGTCGGACTCACCAACTTCCTCTATTCCCAGGTGCTCACCGCGAACGCCCCCACCCTGAATGCCCCTCCGCACTTTCCGTTTCTCCCGGTACCTCTGCTCAGCGAAATCCCGATCCTCGGTCCGGTGCTCTTCCGTCAGACCGTCATCGTCTACATCATGTACGTCGCGGTCGCGGTCGTCTGGTTTGCCCTGTTCAAGACGCGCTGGGGCCTTCGACTTCGCGCGGTCGGGGAACACCCGACAGCGGCCGACACGGTGGGCATCAGGGTGACCGCGACACGATTCTGGAATGTGCTCCTCGCGGGCTCGATTGCGGGTCTCGGTGGGGCCTACTACAGCCTCGCCGCGGCGCCCTCGTTCACCAAAGAGGTCACCGCCGGCGCGGGCTACATCGCCCTCGCCGCGGTGATCTTCGGCCGCTGGGATCCGATCTACGCCACGCTCGCGGCTCTGCTGTTCGGCTTCGCCACCAACCTTCAGAATGTGCTCGGAGTGATCGGATCGCCCGTGCCGAGCGAGTTCATGCTCATGCTTCCGTACCTGGTGACGATCTTCGCTGTTGCGGGCCTTGTCGGACATGTTCGAGGGCCAGCCGCCTCGGGAAAGCCATACGTGAAGTCATGACCATCGACTGGGATTCCCTTCGCGCCACGGCACTCGATGCCATGGCTCACGCCTATGCGCCCTATTCGAAGTTCCCGGTCGGAGCGGCGGCCCTGGTCGATGATGGGCGAGTCATCTCCGGCTGCAACGTGGAGAATGCCTCCTACGGCCTCGGCCTGTGCGCGGAATGCGCCCTGGTTTCCTCCCTCCACCTCACCGGCGGCGGCAAACTGGTCGCCTTCACCTGTGTCGATGGGAGCGGCCGGACGCTCATGCCGTGTGGGCGCTGTCGCCAGTTGCTCTTCGAACATTCCGCACCGGGCATGGTTCTCCAGACCATCTCGGGGATGCGCACGATCACCGAGGTGCTTCCCGACGCCTTCGGGCCGAGCACCCTCGAGGACTACCGCCAATGACCGTCGAATCGTTTGATGTCGTCGACCTGATCCACGCGAAGCGGGATCGCGGAATCCTCTCCACCGAGCAGATCGGCTGGCTCGTGGATGCCTACACCCGCGGCTATGTCGCGGATGAGCAGATGGCAGCGATGGCGATGGCGATTTTCATCAACGGCATGGAACGCCGCGAGGTTCGCGACCTGACTCTCGCGATGATCGCGTCCGGCCTGACGATGGACTTCTCCGGGTTGTCGAAAAAGACCGTGGACAAGCACTCCACCGGGGGTGTCGGCGACAAAATCACCCTGCCGCTTGCGCCGCTCGTGGCCTCGTTCGGTGTCGCGGTGCCGCAACTGTCCGGTCGCGGGCTCGGTCACACGGGCGGCACTCACGACAAACTCGAATCCATTCCCGGCTGGCAGGCGAACATTTCGGGGGAGCGGATGCGCGCCATCCTCGACGAGGTCGGTGCGGTGGTCTGCGCGGCGGGGTCTGGGCTCGCGCCTGCCGACGGCAAACTGTACGCCCTCCGCGACATCACCGGCACCGTCGAGTCGATCCCCTTGATCGCCTCGTCGATCATGTCGAAGAAGATCGCCGAAGGCACCTCGGCACTCGTGCTGGATGTGAAATTCGGCTCGGGTGCCTTCCTCAAGGACATCGCACAGTCGAGGGAGCTCGCGCAGACGATGGTCGCCCTCGGAGAGGATGCCGGAGTCGCGACATCCGCTCTGCTCACCAACATGAATGTGCCGCTCGGGTTGGCCATCGGCAACGCGTATGAGGTGCGGGAGTCCGTAGAGGTGCTGGCCGGTGGCGGACCGTCCGACGTTGTTGC
>JANMBI010000133.1:0-3435 GCA_031360325.1 Frigoribacterium sp.
CGTCGTCGTCGCGTGGTGGGGAGCAAATCCGGTGTCGGACTGAGCTGAGGCCCGCCCCCGCTGCCCGAGCCCGATCGCCGAATCCGTGCACCGTCACACGGGCGGGGGCACGGCGGCCGTGGGATAAAGTTCAAGAGCCGCCCGCCCGCCGAGGTGCGGCGACCCCCGTGTCTCGACCGAAGGACTCCATTCGTGGCCAAGCCGATCGTGCTGATCGCTGAAGAACTCTCTCCCGCTACCGTCGAGGCACTCGGCCCCGACTTCGATGTTCGCATCGTCGACGGCACCGACCGCCCGGCGCTCCTGGCCGCACTTGGCGAAGCCAGCGCGGTGCTCATCCGATCGGCAACGCAGGTGGATGCCGAGGCCATTGCCGCGGCAAAGAACCTGAAGGTCGTGGCCCGCGCCGGCGTCGGACTCGACAACGTGGACATTAAGGCCGCCACCGAGGCCGGCGTGATGGTGGTGAACGCGCCGACCTCGAACATCATCTCGGCCGCCGAGCTCACGGTCGGACACATCCTGAGCCTCGCCCGCCACATCCCGGCCGCCCACGGCGCCCTCTCCGACGGCCAGTGGAAACGATCGAAGTACACCGGAGTCGAGATTTTCGAGAAGACGATCGGCATCATCGGTCTCGGCCGCATCGGTGCCCTCATCACGGCTCGCATGCAGGCCTTCGGCACCCACATCGTCGCCTACGACCCCTACGTGACCGCCGCTCGTGCCCAACAGCTCGGGGTGACACTCCTGTCGCTCGACGACCTGCTCGCGCAATCCGACTTCGTGACCATCCACATGCCGAGGACGCCCGAGACCACCGGGATGATCGGCGACGCCCAGTTCGCGCTGATGAAGCCGACGGCGTTCATCGTCAACGTCGCGCGTGGCGGACTCATCGACGAGGATGCCCTCCACCGCGCCCTCACGAGCGGCACCATCGCCGGCGCCGGCCTCGACGTCTTCGTGCACGAACCCCCGACCGGTTCGGCCCTTCTTGCGCTACCCAACATCGTCGTCACCCCGCACCTCGGCGCCTCGACCGATGAGGCGCAGGAGAAGGCCGGGGTGTCGGTGGCGAAGTCCGTGCGCCTCGCCCTATCCGGCGAGCTCGTTCCGGATGCCGTGAACGTCGCCGGCGGCGTCATCGACACCAGCGTGCGCCCCGGCATCCCCCTCATGGAGAAACTCGGGCAGGTCTTCGCCGGAATCGCCTCGAGCCCGATCACGGCCATCGAGGTCGAGATCCGCGGCGAGATCGTCGAGTTCGATGTGACGGTGCTGAAGCTCGCTGCGCTCAAGGGCGTCTTCACCAACGTGGTCAGCGAATCGGTGAGCTACGTCAATGCCCCCCTGCTGGCCGAGCAGCGTGGCATCCCGGTGCGACTGTCGACGGATGCCGTGAGCGACGAATACCGCAACCTGCTGACCATCCGCGGCAGCCTGAGCGACGGAAGCGAGATCTCCGTCTCCGGCACTCTGACCGGGCCGAAGCAGACCCAGAAGATCGTGGAGATCAACGGCTACGACGTGGAGGTGCCGGTCGCCGAGCATCTCATCGTGATGATCTACACCGACCGGCCCGGCATCGTCGCCGTCTACGGCAAGGAGTTCGGGGATGCCGGGATCAATATCGCGGGAATGCAGGTGAGCCGCCGCGAGGCCGGCGGCCAGGCGCTGAGCGTGCTGACCGTCGATTCGCCGGTGCCCGACGCTCTGCTCGAGTCCGTGCGCGCGGCCATCCGAGCCGACCTGCTGCGGGAGATCGACATCACCGAATAGATTTCTTCCCCACGGTGTCGATTTCGACCGGCGCCCTTCGTCGTTAGGAGAAGGGCCAGCCACATCGGAGCGGGTCCGTTACCCAGGGAGTGATCATGTCTGACAAATACCTCATTTTCATCGTCGAACCCGCGTGGGACCCGAACAACATCCCCGAGGGCGGGATGGAAGAAGCCAGTCGCGCGCACGGGGCATTTTCGGCCGCCGTGACCGCTGCCGGCGCGAAGATCCTCGGCGGAGAGGCCCTACAGGGACCGGCGGCATCGGTCGGGATCGTGCCGGCGAAGGACGGCAAGCCCGCGGTCTTCACCAACGGGCCGCTCGCCGAGACCACGGAGGTCGTCAGCGGCTACTACCTGATCGAGACCGATTCGCTCGACCAGGCGAAGGAACTCGCCGCGCTCTGTCCCACCGGGGATCGTCTCGAACTGCACCCCATCTGGGACATGTCCGGAATGTAGGACCCGCGCATCCCATCGCGCACGAGACCAGAATAAACGCATGAGTTCCGCGCTCGAGTCGGCCTTTGCCGAGGAATGGCCCCGCGTCGTCGGGGCCATTCTCCGCGCCTACGGCAGTGTCGACCTCGCGGAGGAGAGTGCCCAGGAGGCCTTCGCCCGTGCCGCCGATCGACTGGCCGCCGGGGAGCAGCTGAGAAACATCGGCGCGTGGGTCACCACCACGGCCCGGCATGTCGCTGTCGACATCCTCCGTCGGGAGAACGTCCTTCGGCAGAAACTGCCGTTGATCGCCGAGAACGCCGTGAAGACCGATGACGCCGGTGAGGCCGACGACCGGCTCGGTCTCATCTACGTCGCCTGTGATCCGCTCCTCTCGTCCGAGCAGCAGATCGCCCTGGCGCTTCGCATCGTCTGCGGCGTGCCCACCGCCGACATCGGTGCCCTCTTCGGCACCTCGGAGGCGACGATCGCGGCCCGGCTCACCCGGGCGAAGCGCGCGATCGCCTGCTCGGGTGAGCGGTTCTCCTGGCCAACCCCGACGGATCGCGTCGAGCGGTTCGATGCGGTCCTCACCACCGTCTACGGCGTCTACACTCTCGGGCACACCGCGGTGGTCGGGAGTGCCCTGACGGATTCCCGACTGTCCGGATTGGCTCTTCGGCTCTCCCGGTCCCTCGCAATCGAGTATCCCGAGGAAACGGAGGCACAGGGTCTCCTCGCCCTGATCGAGCTCGGAGAGGCAAGGGGGGTGGCGCGCACCACCCGGGATGGGATGCCGCTCACCCTCGCGGAAGTCGACCGCTCCGCCTGGGGCCGCCAACGCATTCGCCGGGGACTGGATCTGGCGGCACGCGCCCTTCCCGGAGGTGGGAGATTTGCGCTTCAGGCCGGAATCGCCGGCCTGCACAGTTCGGCGCAGACCTGGGAAGACACCGACTGGGGTGCGATCGCGACCCTGTACCACGGCCTGGCGCGGGTTGGCCGGCGCCGGTCGTGACCCTCGGCGGGATCATCGCCAGAAGTCATCTCGGCCCGGCAGAGTTGGACCTCGCAGTCTACGAACTGACTCGGCTGATCGGGCGGGGCGGTGCGGATTTCGACCGGCGGGTTTTCGCGGCTCTCGCGGATGTGAACGAGCGTCGAGGCGACCTGCCGGCCGCCCTCGATGCGCTGGTCTCGGCATCCCGGGGCG
>JANMBI010000037.1:0-4099 GCA_031360325.1 Frigoribacterium sp.
CCTTCCTCCTCGACGGACTGGGCGCGGTCCATTCCGAGTTCGTTCGCATCTCCTTCACCAAGACCGAGAACCCGAATAAACCCGGGCCGGTTCTGATCACGAGTCAGTCCTCGAAGGACCAGCCCGGGGCGGATAATTACAGGTACCTGCTGCAGCCCAATCTGCTTCTTCGTTAGAGCGGGTAACCCCAACAGCTCACTCTCCGCGGCACCGTCGAAAGAAGTCTTCACATGCACATCGGCCTCATCGGTCTCGGAAAAATGGGCAAGAACATGCGTGACCGGCTCCGTGCCAACGGAATCACGGTCACCGGGTATGACCGGAATCCCGAAGTGACGGATGTCGCGAGCCTCGAGGATCTCGTAGCGACGCTGCCCTCGCCCCATATCGTGTGGGTGATGGTGCCGTCGGGAGCGATCACCGATTCCGTGATCACCGAACTCGCCGGGGTGCTCGGGGCCGGGGACATCATCGTCGATGGCGGAAACTCGCGGTTCACCGAGGATCTGAAGCACGCGGAGCAGGTGGCGATCTCGGGTATCGAATACGTGGATGCCGGAGTCTCCGGCGGGGTCTGGGGTCTGGCCAACGGCTACGGCCTCATGGTGGGCGGACACCGGAAGAACATCGACATCCTCATGCCCGTTTTCGATGCCCTGCGTCCCGAGGGTCCGCGCGACGAGGGATTCGTGCACGTCGGGGAGATCGGCGCGGGTCACTACGCGAAGATGGTCCACAACGGCATCGAGTACGCCCTGATGCAGGCCTACGCCGAGGGCTACGAGCTCCTCGACAAGCGCGAGGACATCATCAAGGACGTCACCGGAACGTTCAAGGCCTGGCAGCGCGGCACGGTCGTGCGATCCTGGCTGCTGGAACTTCTGGTGCGGGCGCTCGAGGAAGATCCGGAGTTCGCCGACATCGAGGGGTATGTCGAGGATTCCGGGGAGGGCCGCTGGACCATCGAAGAAGCACTCGCCAATGCCGTTCCGGTGCCCACGATCAGCGCGTCGATCTTCGCCCGTTTTGTGTCGCGCCAACCGGAGGGATCACCCGCGATGAAGGCCGTTGCCGCGCTGCGCAACCAGTTCGGCGGGCATTCGGTCAAAGCGGTCGACTGATGCCGTGATCGTCAGCCACCTCAGCCTCACCGATTTTCGTAACTACCGCACGGCGGAGGTCGCCCTGACCGCCGGGCCGAATCTCTTCGTGGGCAGCAACGGGCAGGGAAAGACCAACCTGGTCGAGTCCCTCGCCTACCTCAGCACCCTCGGATCGCACCGGGTGTCCGTCGACCACGCGATGGTCAGGCAGGGAAGCGATTCGGCAATCATCCGCGCTCGGCTCGAACACGGGGGACGGCAGATTCTGGCGGAGGTGCAGATCAACCGTTCATCCGCCAATCGCGCCCAGATCAACCGATCCGTCATCAAGACTCGCGAACTGCCGCGCTACTTTTCGAGCGTGCTGTTCGCCCCGGAAGACCTGGCGTTGATCCGTGGCGACCCGGTCGGCCGACGTCGCTTCCTCGACGAGTTGCTCGTTCTCCGGTCGCCTCGGATTTCGGGTGTGATGGCGGACTACGAACGCGTGGTGCGCCAACGGAACACCCTGCTCAAATCGGCGCGGGCGTCCGGTGTTCGGGGCACCCTTCCGACGCTCGACGTCTGGGATGACCGCCTGGTGGACCTCGGCTCCCAGCTGATCGAGGCGCGCACCGCGCTCGTGGCAGAGCTCTCCCCGGAGGTCACGAGCGCCTACACCGCGGTGGCCGGCCAAGACCACCGGGCCACACTCGGCAATCAGCTCAGCATCTTCGGCGGGGGAACGGCCGCCGGGATCGCCGGCGACGAGGATGCCGACGCGCTCGGCCCGACTCGTCAACCCCTGACGGCGCAGGAGGCAGCGGACGCATTCCGGGGCGCGCTCGCTCGGCACCGCCGAAGCGAACTCGAGCGCGGAATCACCCTGGTGGGCCCGCACCGTGACGACCTGGTACTCGGATTGAACTCTCTTCCCGCGCGCGGCTATGCCAGCCACGGGGAATCCTGGTCTTTCGCTTTGGCGCTGAAGCTCGCATCCGCCATCCTGCTTCGCCGCGAGTCCTCCACCGGCGATCCCGTGCTCATGCTCGATGATGTCTTCGCCGAGTTGGACGAATCGCGCCGGGCGCGCCTGGCCTCCGCCGTACGAGACTTCGAGCAGGTGCTGATCACCGCCGCGGTCTTCGACGATGTACCGGGGCAACTCACCGGGAACACGGTCCACATTTCGAAGGGCGCGATCGCCGAGAGCCCTGGCCATCCGGGACCCGCCGCTACGCACCTGTCGTGAAGGAGATGCCGTGAGAGAAACGGCCGACGAGCCAGGGGAATCCGAACCGGTGTCGGTGTACCTCCGCTTCCGCCGGGTCTTCGGAGACGGGTCGAGTCGCTCTGCCGATGCCCGGAAACGGGCGAAGAAGGAACCGGGCTCCACGATACCTTTCGGTGGGGGTCGGGATCCCGAGGGGATCGGTGCGGTGATGGACGCCCTCACCTCGAAACTCGGCTGGAGCTCGCCCCTTGCCCGATCCGAACTGCTCGCATCGTGGGTCGAGATCGCCGGTTCCGACACCGCGGAGCATTCGGCACCGGTGGGCATCGAGGACGGCGTGCTCACGGTGAAGTGCGACTCGACGGCCTGGGCGACGCAACTGCGGCTGATGCGCGTGCAGATCATGAGTCGCATCGTGGCGAGGTACCCGGACGCCGGAATCGCCTCGGTGCGATTCGAAGGGCCGGGTGCCCCCTCGTGGAAACGCGGCCCCAGATCAATTCCAGGGCGCGGTCCGCGCGATACTTACGGCTGACAGGGCAAATCAGGTCTCCTCGGTGTCTCTGAGGCGCCAGATCGCCGATTTGCGACCATCCCCTCCGCTCATTTGGTAGAATTATCGAGTCGTCATGGCAGTTCCCTTGTGAGGAACCCGAGCCGCGAACGACCAATCGACCTATTCGGCAGGAGCCCAATTTCACATGGCAGAGAACCGCTCGAATTCCGAATCTGAAGACAGCTACGGAGCAGATCAGATCCAGGTGCTCGAGGGGCTCGAGGCGGTACGCAAGCGCCCAGGCATGTACATCGGCTCCACCGGCCCGCGGGGCCTCCACCACCTCGTCTACGAGGTCGTCGACAATTCGGTGGACGAGGCGCTGGCCGGTTACTGCGACACGATCCAAATCACGATGCTCAGAAACGGTGGGGTGCGCGTCGTCGACAACGGCCGCGGCATCCCGGTCGACCTCAACAAGTCGGAGAACAAGTCCACCGTCGAGGTGGTGCTCACGATCCTGCACGCGGGTGGCAAATTCGGCGGCGGAGGCTATTCGGTCTCGGGTGGACTGCACGGCGTGGGCCTCTCGGTGGTCAACGCGCTCTCCAGGGAATTGGATGTCGAAGTACGCCGCCAGGGACACGTCTGGCGGCAGAGTTACCAGCACGGCATTCCTCAGGCGCCGCTCGCGCAGGGCGAGAGTTCGGAGGATCACGGCACCACGGTGGCCTTCTGGCCGAGCCCCGACACCTTCGACACCGTCGAGTTCGACTACGAGACCCTGCGCGCTCGCCTCCAACAGATGGCATTTCTCAACAAGGGTCTCTCGATCACTCTCACCGACGAGCGGGAGGGCGACCGGGCGGGTGACCGGGATTCCGACGAACCGGTCACGGTCACCTACGTGTACGAGAACGGACTCGTCGACTACGTGCAGTATCTCAACTCGGCGAAGAAGGTGGAGGTGGTGCACCCCGACGTCATTTCGTTCGAGCTCGAAGACAAAGACCTCAAGATCTCGCTCGAGGTCGCGATGCAGTGGACCACTTCCTACCAGGAGAGCGTGCACACCTACGCGAACACCATCAACACCCACGAGGGCGGAACGCACGAGGAGGGATTCCGTGCCGCGCTCACCACTCTCGTCAACAAGTATGCCCGCGAGAAGGGAATCATCAAGGAGAAAGATGAGAACCTCACCGGCGACGACGTGCGCGAGGGACTGACCGCGGTCATCTCGGTCAAGCTCGCCGAACCGCAGTTCGAGGGCCAGACCAAGACCTA
>JANMBI010000052.1:0-12091 GCA_031360325.1 Frigoribacterium sp.
AGTCGGCGGTTCCGCTGCCGAAGCGCGGCAGACCGATGCGGGTGCGGCGGGTGAGCACCCGCGGGGCGCGAATCACCGGATCGAGCACGAGGGGGAACTGCAGGGGAGCGGGGCCGAAAGCATCGCGTGAACTCGATACGATTTTGCGACCGAGCATGTGATTGCCGGTTCCCCCGATGACAGCCCCGATTCCGAACGGAATAGCCCGACCGATGACCGTCGCACCCTGGGTGGCGACAAACCGCTTCACGAAGGTCTTTTTGAGCCGGTCCCCGATCTGCCCCAGCGCGGCCTGCGGAAGACTCTTCGTCACGAGCTCACCCCAGAACCGTCCCCGGGTCGGGCCGACTCCTGCCGCCTGCGCCGCGAGTTGCTGGACGAGATCGGAGCCGGCGGTTCCGAGCATCATCGTCATGACGAGCGTGCGCGCCCGCTCCGGGTCTTCGACCGCGATACCGTGCACTTCGGTCACCGACTGGGCGAAGAGGGCGCTGGTCTCGAGAAACCCCGCTGTCTCCACGCCCGACAGCGCAAGCGAGATTCCGACTCCGACCCCGGGAATGACCGCGCTGGCACCCACGGCGGCGCCCCCGGTCGTCACCGCGGCGAGATAGCGCTTCTCGAGGATCCTGATCACCTCGGCCGGTGAAGCCTGCGGGTTGCGACGGCGGATGCTGCGAATGTGACTCAGCACCGCGGGCCGTTGAACCGACAACAGCCGCTCCACTCCCTTCTCCACCTGAGGCGGAGCAGGTCGCGGAAGCGGACCGGGGACGATGCTCACGGGGCGATGCCGTAGTCGGCGTTGTAGCGGTCGAGGACCTCGGCTATCGGTGCATCGAGCACCAACGCCCCTTTGTCCAGGTAGAGGCCACGGGTGCAGAAACGGCGGAGATCTTTTTCACTGTGCGACACGAAAAACAATGTACGCCCCCCGGCCAGCAGTTCCTCGATGCGACCGTAGCACTTCTCCCGGAAGGCCTTGTCGCCCACGGCGAGCACCTCGTCGACGAGGAGGATCGGCTCTTCGAGGCGGGAGATCACGGCGAACGCGATCCGTACCTTCATCCCGCTGGAGAGGTGCTTGTACGGGGTGTCGAGGAAGTCCCCGATTTCGGAGAACTCAATGATCTCGCCGAATCGGTCGTCGATCTCTGACCTCTTCATGCCGTGAAGGCCCGCCGTGAGGTACACGTTGTCGCGTACCGTGAGGTCGTCGACGAAACCTCCGGTGATCTCGATCAGCGGCGCGACTCCGGCACCGACTCGCACGCTCCCCTCGTCGGCGAACACCACTTCAGCCACGAGTTTCAGCAGGGTCGACTTCCCTTGCCCGTTGCGCCCGACGACGCCGATCGCCTCTCCGGGGGCCACGGCGAAGGAGACGTTGCGCAGTGGCCAGAACTCATCGGGGCGACCGCGGCGACTCGACCCGGCGAACAGATCCTTGAAGCTCCGATGCGAGCGCCGGTTTCGTTTGAAACGGATGCCGGCATCCCGAACTTCGATCACCGGCGGAGCGATCGTGAGGGGAGCCCATTCGGTCATCAGATCTCCTTCAACACGGTCTTGATCGTCCGGCGGAAGACGAGAAGTCCGATTGCGAGAATCGCCACGGACATGATGGCGCTCACCCCAACGGCGAGCCAGCTGAGTTCCTGGGGAAAGAACGCCGACCGGTAGAGGGAGAGTATTCCCGACATCGGGTTGAACGCCGCCATGGGTCGATACTCGCGAGGCACATTCACGATCCCGTACACCACGGGTGAGGCGTAGAACATGAAACGCAGCCCCAGCTTGATCGCCCGCTCGAGGTCCCGGAAGAACACCACGAGCGGAGCGACGATGAGTCCGACCCCGAGGGTCAGCACGGCCTGCATCAGAATCGCCAGCGGAACAAGCAGCACCTCGATATGGAGCCGGGCGGGGTTTGCGGTGCCGAGCGAGAAGAGTGCGAACAGGGCGATCACGGGGAGGCTGACGATGAACTCGATGCCCTTGGAGAGCACGAGGCGCGACACCCAGATGGTGCGGGGGATCCGAGTCGAACGGATCAGCTTGGCCTCCTTGAGGAAGGCCCTCGTGGAGTCGGAGACGCTGCCGTTGAACCAGGTCCACGGGAGCAATGCCGTGAGGAGGAAAACGATGTATGGCTCGTGGCCGACGCCGCGATTGAAGATCACCGTGAAGACGAACCAGTAGATTGCCGCCATGACGAGAGGGTCGAGGATAGACCAGAGGTAGCCGAGGAATGAGGTCGAGTAGCGCACCTTCAGATCGCGCGTCGTCAGCAGCCAGAGCGAATGCCGGTAGCGCGCGAACTCCGACCGTTCGGGACGTGCTTCGAGCAGTGCACTCACGCGTTATGGTTCCTTAGCGTCACGCACTCCGCATGACGCCGCGGGGGAACTCAGACGAAGAGGTTCGCCCGCTCCAGATCTTCCGCGAAGTCGATCTCTACGGCGTAGAGGTCGGAGATGTCTACCGGCTCAAATCGTAGCTTGTCCTGCTCGATCGCGAGCTCAATCCCGCGCTCGAAGTAGTCCTGGTCGTCAACCCGCCCGAGTTGGCGCACGAGGGCGGCTTTGTCACCGCGGGCGACGTAGTTGATGCCCACTGCTTCACCGAGACCGCCAACTACCGTCTTGGAGAGTTGGCTGATGTAGCCCTCGGCATCCACCGTGTACTTGACTTCTTCGTCGGAGACTCTTTCGGTGTTCACCGACACGAACGAGCGGTCTCCGGCGACCACTGTTGCTGCGCGCACCAGAGCTTCCGGGTCGAAGACCACGTCGCCGTTCATCCACAGAACTCCGCCCTGACTCGACGCGCGAAGAGCACGCATGAGGCTCTTGGACGTGTTGGTCTGGTCGTATTGCTCGTTGTAGACGAAGGAGGCGGACGGGAAGGCATCGATGATGTGCTCGAACTTGTACCCGACGACGATCGTCACCTTGGCCGTCGTGCCGAAGGCGTGACGGATGTTGTCGAACTGCTGCTGCATGATGGTGCGACCGTCGCTGAGCTCGGTGAGGGGTTTCGGCAGGGATCGGCCGAGGCGGCTTCCCATGCCGGCGGCCAGAATAACGATCTGCGTGCTCACGATTTGTCTCCTCGGTGGACTGTGGACGAGACCGGGGCGGGTGTCAGAATCGCTGGCGAATCCACTTCTATCGCTCGGTGGCCCTGGCGGGATTCATCTGTTGTTCATCCCCAGACTTGTGCCTGGACACGTCGTTGTGCCCTACCATCCTACCGTTCCTTCCCTATTCGGCGCAGGATTGGGGCGGGGACGTTCCCATTTGATGACCGGGAGGCCAGTTCGCACGGTCAGCCCAAGGGGGATTGGTACGGTTGACGGGTGGATTCAGAGCCTGAGGAGAAGCCAGTAGGGGAGCCGGTCGCTCCGTCTTCGCCCGACGGATCAGCGAACTCTCAACCGCCGCAAAAGTCGGCTTCGCGCGTTCGGAAACCGGCGAGTACGGCGGGGGGCGCGGCGAAGGCGACGCCTTCGCGAGCGACGTCGCCCCAACCGGGAACGCCCAATGCGGCAACCTCCGCACCCGCAACCCCCGGGGCCGCCACGCCGCGGGCAAGGGCGTCGAGACCCGCCACTCCGAAGTCAACAAGGTCGAAACCCGCTACGTCGAAACCCGCAACGTCGAAACCCGCCACGTCGAAACCCGCAACCTCGGGGCCTGCTGCTGTGAGACCGGCGACCGCGAGGACCGGTGAGTCGAACACGCCTGCTGTGCCACCACTAGCTGCGCCACCACTAGCTGTGCGACCACTAAGTGAAGCGTCGCCCGCCGGATTGTCCCCGAACGAAGTGCCCCCGGCTGCGACGCCACGCATTACGACGCCACCCAGTGTCGCACCGGCTGTGGCGCAGCCGACCGCGGCACCCGTGCCGGCCGATTCACCCACGAGGGTCGCCCCCAGCGACCAGATCGCTCTGGTCGTCTCCGACCTCGTCAAGAGATTCGGCGACACCATAGCGGTCGACCACGTGAGCCTCACGGTGCCTGCGGGCACCCTTTACGGCATCGTCGGTCCGAACGGAGCGGGCAAGACCACGACCCTTTCGATGGTCTCGGGACTTCTGAGACCGGACGGCGGATCGGTCTCGGTCTCTGGCGCAGACGTGTGGAGCGATCCGGGGCTTGCGAAGCGGAACATGGGCGTGCTCCCCGATCGACTGAGGCTCTTCGATCGGCTCACCGGCAGACAGCTGCTGCACTACGCGGGAACGCTCAGGGGGCTCGATGCGCGCACCGTGAAGCAGAGGTCCTCCGACCTCGCCACGGCATTCGGGCTCGAGGATTCACTCGGTCGCGTCGTGTCCGACTACTCGGCCGGTATGGCCAAGAAGATCGCTATCGCCTGCGCCCTGATTCATTCGCCGCGGCTGCTCGTGCTCGATGAGCCGTTCGAGTCCGTCGACCCGGTTTCGGCGTCGAACATCACGGCGATTCTGCAGAAATACGTCGCGGCGGGCGGCACCGTGGTGCTCTCGAGCCACAGCATGGAACTGATCCAGCGGGTCTGCGACCTCGTGGCCATCGTCGTGAACGGGCGGGTGCTCGCCTCGGGCACGATGGCCGAGGTGAGGGGGACGGGATCGCTCGAGGAGCGATTCCTCGAACTCGCGGGAGTCGACAAGACGGGGGAGGGCATGGAGTGGTTGCACAGCTTCTCGGACTGAAACTCCGCCTGCTCGCCAACACTTTCCGCCGCCGCCCCGTGCAGGTGATCGGAATCCTCATCGGCCTCGTCTACTGCCTCGGGGCGACGGGAGTGGCGATGGCCGGGTTGAGCGCCCTTCGTCAGGTGGCTCCGGCACTGGCCGGGAGCATCGCCGTACCGCTCGGCTCGGTGATCCTGCTCGGATTCCTCCTCGTCCCTCTCGCGTTCGGAGCGGACGATCCGATGGATCCTCGGACCTTCGCTCTCTACGGCCTCCCGGTGCCTCGCCTCGCCTCGGCGCTAGCGCTCTGCGGCCTCGTCGGCGTGCCCGCCCTCGTGATCACCACCGTCGCGGGCGCCCAGGTAGTGACCTGGGCGCGCGACCCGCTGTCGACGGTGGTCGCAGTTCTCTCCGGGATCCTGATCGTCGTGACGAACCTCCTCGGTGCCCGGGTGTCCACCTCCATCGCCTCGTTCCTGCTCGCCGGGCGACGCGCCAGGGAGGTCACCGGACTGTTTGCCCTCGCCGCGATCGTTTCGCTTGCACCGCTTTTCGCACTCCTCGCCTCGGTCAATTGGGATGGTGGCGGGCTTCGCGTGCTCAAATCGGTTGCGGATGTCGCAGGCTGGACGCCCCTCGGGGCGGCGTGGTCCGCACCGGCCGAGTCGGCATCCGGGAACCCCGGGGCGGCGGTGCTCAAGCTGCTGATCGCTCTCGCCTTCGCGGGTGTGCTCTGGCTGTCCTGGCGCGGCCTGGTCGCTCTGATGCTCGGTCGACCCGCGCGCCTGGAGAGCAATACGGTGGGCGCGGGGCTCGGCTGGTTCGGGTGGTTCCCCACGACGTCGGCTGGTTCGGTCGCTGCTCGGAGCATCACCTACTGGGTGCGTGATCCGAGATATCACGCCGCTCTCGCCGCCGCGACCGTGGCTCCCGTACTCTTCCTGATCGTCCTCTCGGTCGCGGGCGTTCCCATCCATGTGCTCGCCCTTCTGCCGGTGCCGGTGATCTGTCTCTTCCTCTCCTGGGCGATTCACAACGATGTCGCCTACGACAGTTCTGCGCTGTGGCTGCACCTTGCCTCGCACACCCCCGGCTGGGCCGACCGCGTGGGACGTGTGGTGCCCGCGCTCCTCATCGGCGCGCCGCTGGTGCTCATCGGCTCCCCGATCTCGGCTGTGCTGTACGGCGACAGCGAGGTGACTCCATCGCTCATCGGCGTGAGCTCGAGCCTGTTGTTGGCCGGCCTCGGGGTGTCGAGCGTGTTCTCTGCCCGCTTCCCCTATCCCTCGGTGCGGCCGGGAGACAGCCCCTTCGCCCAGCCGCAGTCCACGGGGACGGGAGCCGGCATCATCCAGTCCGTCTCCCTGTTCGCCACCGTCGGGCTCTCCCTTCCCGCCATCTGGCTCGCTCTGCAGGGCCTCGTCCGGGCGGGAGACAACGGGTGGGCCGTTGCGTCACTCCTCGTGGGGGTGGGGCTCGGGCTGGTTCTCCTGGTGGCCGGAATCCTCTGGGGAGGGCGAATCTTCACCCGCCGGGCGCCCGAGTTGCTCGCCTTCACCCTGCGGTACTGAGCCTGCTTTCGCGGGCGACCGCGGATCCTCAGCGCATGCACCGCGGGGCGGGTAAAATGGCGGCATGAGCGGTGACACACGACAGGGCGATGGCCGAGGTCCGGGCGGAACAGACACGCTCGACCGCGAACTCGAGGAACTCCTGAATCGGGAACAGGTCGAGGAGGGGGACCACGAGCGCTTCTCCCATTACGTGCAGAAGGAGAAGATCCTGGCCTCGGCCCTCAGCGGCAAGCCGGTGATCGCTCTGTGCGGCAAAGTGTGGACCCCCGGTCGAGATCCCGAGAAGTTTCCGGTCTGTCCCACCTGCAAGGAGATCTACGACGGATTGAAGAAGTAACCGCCCGGGCCGTCGACGGGAGTTCGGCCGGCCGACGGGATCGGTGCGGACGCCGGCGGATTCTCAGACGTAACGGGTCGGGATCACCGGGTCACCGCGACCGAGACGGAAGGCCTCTTCGGGCAGCTCCGCGATCGCGGCGGCACGATGCAGCCGCGCGCGCCGGGTGCCGGCGGCCCCGCGAAACTGCTCCACGGCCACCCCTCGCTCCACGAGCGGCACCAATAACGGACGGTGGGCGGATGTCGTGGCCTCGGGCGCTCCGATGTGGATCACCTCCGCGCTCGCCTTTCCCGCCGCGGTGAACTCGCGCACGGGAAACTTGCGTCCACCGAGGGACATCTTTTCGGGGGAGGTCTTGGCCACGGGGATCCACTGACCCGCCGCACTCTTGCGTGCCACGAGCTTGTAGACGAGCCCAGCCGCCGGGGAGCCCGATCCGGTGACGAGCGAGGTACCGACACCGTAGGAGTCCACCGGCGCGGCTCGCAGGGCGGCGATCGTGAACTCGTCGAGGTCGTTCGTGACCGTGATCTTGGTATCCACTGCCCCGAGACCGTCGAGTCGTCGACGCACGGCCGCCACCTGTTCGGGGAGATCCCCGCTGTCGATTCGCACGGCGCCGAGCGCGGTGCCGGCGACCTTCACGGCCAGATCGACCGCTGCGGAAACATCGTAGGTGTCGATCAGGAGGGTGGTGCCGGCGCCGAGGGCGGCGACCTGGGCTCGGAAGGCGTCCTCCTCCGAGTCGTGAAGGAGGGTGAACGAGTGGGCCGCCGTTCCCATCGTCGGAACGCCCCAGCTGCGGCCGGCCTCGAGGTTGCTGGTCGCCGCGAACCCGGCGATGTAGGCGGCACGGGCGGCGGCCACGGCACTGCGTTCACCGGTTCGGCGAGACCCCATCTCGGCGACGGGTCGACCGCTCGCGGCCGACACCATGCGCGATGCGGCCGTGGCGACCGCCGAATCGTAGTTGAGCACGCTCAACACGAGGGTCTCCAGGATCACCGCTTCCGCGAAGGTTCCCTCGACGATCAAGATGGGGGAGCCGGGAAAGTAGACCTCTCCCTCCTGATAGCCGGAAATCGTGCCGGCGAAGCGAAAGTCGGCAAGCCAGTCGAGAGCTTGATCGTCGACAACGCCGTTCTCGCGCAGCCAGTCGAGCTCGGGTGCCGTGAAGCGGAAGTCGGCGATGAGATCGAGCAGCCTCCCGGTGCCGGCGACGATTCCGTAGCGTCTCCCGCCGGGCAGGCGCCGGGCGAAGACCTCGAAGACGCACTCCCGGGCGTGCGTGCCGGCACGGATGGCGGCATCCAGCATTGTGAGCTCGTAGCGGTCGGTGAGCAGTGAGGATACGGCGTCGGTCACCCGGCCAGCCTAGTCAGCCGAGGTCGCGTCGGTCGCTCGCGCACTGGCCGGCGTCCCCGGGTCGCCAGCGTAAACTCGTGCCCTATGGAAGACGCGCCGATCGGGATCTTCGACTCCGGGGTCGGCGGCCTCACTGTGGCCCGGGCCGTGATCGATCAGTTGCCGCACGAATCGCTGCTCTACGTCGGCGACACCGCACACTCGCCCTATGGCTCGAAGCCCATCGCGGATGTGCGACGATACACCCTCGAGGTGCTCGACGATCTCGTGGCGCAGGGTGTCAAGATGCTCGTGATAGCGTGCAACACCGCGTCCGCGGCCATGCTCCGAGACGCCCGCGAGCGCTACACCCAGGCCCTCGGAATCCCGGTGGTCGAGGTGATCCAGCCCGCGGTGCGTGCCGCCGTGCGACAGACCCGAAACGGTCGGGTCGGGGTGATCGGCACCGTCGGGACGATCGCATCCCGTGCCTACGAGGATGCGTTCGCTGCGGCTCCGCAACTCTCGCTCTTCACCGAAGCCTGCCCGCGATTCGTCGAGTTCGTCGAGGCGGGCATCACGAGCGGGCCCGAACTGTTCGCTGTGGCGGAGCACTACCTCGCGCCCCTCAAGCGGGCCGAAGTCGACACACTCGTGCTCGGCTGCACCCACTATCCGCTCATGTCCGCCGCTATTCAGTATGTGATGGGGGAGGAGGTCACGCTCGTCTCGAGTGCGGAGGAGACGGCGTTCGACGTCTACCGAACCCTGGTGAAACACGGCCTGGAACGACGGGCCACGACGGCGCCGATCCACCTGTTCGAGGCGACCGGTGACTCGCCGATCGAGTTCACCCGGCTGGTGCGCCGTTTCCTCGGACCCGAAGTTTCGGCGGTCGAACTCGTCGAAACCGGTGCCCTCCAACTACCGATTCCCTCACCCAACCAGAAAGACCTCACCGCATGAGCGACACCACCCCCGGACCCCGCAAAGACGGTCGCGAACTCGACCAGCTGCGCCCGATCACCATCGAGCGGGGGTGGAGCGACCAGGCCGAAGGTTCGGCGCTCATCTCATTCGGACGCACGAAAGTGCTCTGTACCGCGTCGTTCACCAACGGTGTTCCGCGCTGGATGATGGGCAAGGGCAAAGGCTGGGTCACCGCCGAGTACTCGATGCTGCCGCGTTCGACCAACGACCGCATGGATCGCGAATCGGTGAAGGGGCGGATCGGCGGCCGCACGCACGAGATCTCCCGGTTGATCGGCCGCAGCCTGCGGGCGGTCGTGGACATGAAGTCGCTCGGCGAGAACACCATCGTCATCGATTGCGACGTGTTGCAGGCGGATGGCGGTACGCGCACGGCAGCGATTACCGGCGCCTATGTCGCCCTCGCCGACGCCCTCGAATGGGGGCGCGCGAAGAAATTCATCGGACAGAATGCCAAACCCCTCATCGACAGTGTCGCCGCGGTCTCCGTCGGCATCATCGACGGCACTCCGATGCTCGACCTCGCCTACTCGGAGGATGTGCGTGCCGAGACCGACATGAACGTCGTCGTCACCGGGCGGGGACTGTTCGTCGAGGTCCAAGGCACCGCGGAGGGCGCCCCGTTCGACCGGACGGAGCTCGACGCGCTGCTAACCCTCGCCCTCGGGGGCGCGGCCGACCTGACCGGACTGCAGGGCGAGAGCCTCGCCCGATGAGTGGTGCGCTCGTTCCCCTCGTGCTAGCGACGCACAACACCCACAAGGTCACCGAACTGCGCGGAATCCTCGGTGACCGGCTCGACGGCATCGACCTCATCGGGTATGACGGGCCGGAGCCGGTCGAGGATGGTGACAGCTTCGAAGCGAACGCCCTGATCAAGGCGCGAGCCGCCTGCGCCCACACCGGCCTCGCCGCGATCGCCGATGACTCCGGAATCACCGTGGCGGCCCTCGATGGAGCACCGGGAATCCACTCCGCGCGCTACGCCGGAACCCGTGAGGATGCGGACAACACACGCCTCCTCATCCGGAACCTCCGAGGCGTCGTGGATCGCCGAGCGGAGTTCGTCTGCGCGGCGGCCCTCGTGCTTCCGGACGGATCGGAACGCGTGGAACTGGGGCGCTGGGTCGGTTCGGTGCTTCTCGAGCCGACGGGGAGCGGCGGATTCGGCTACGACCCCGTGTTCCAGCCCGATGGCTCCTCGGTCTCGGCGGCGCAACTTCTCCCGGACGAGAAGAACGCGGTCAGCCATCGCAGTCGCGCTTTCGCGGCGCTGCTTCCGGTGGTGCGGGAATCGCTGTTGCGTGGGCGCCCCTAGAATTCGGGGGGCGGGCACGAGCAGTGGGACGACGCGTCCTCCTGCTCGGGGTCTGTTTCTGCTCGGTCCGGCGTTCGTTGCTGCCATCGCGTACGTCGACCCGGGCAACGTGGCGGCGAACCTCACCGGGGGCGCGCGGTACGGTTACCTCCTCGTCTGGGTTCTCGTCGCGGCCAACCTGATCGCCGGAATCGTGCAGTACCACTCGGCCAAGCTCGGGCTGGTGAGCGGACGAACCCTCCCCGAACTTCTCGGTGACAGGCTTCGTCCCGTTCCTCGACGTCTGTTCTGGGCTCAGGCCGAACTCGTCGCGACCGCGACCGATCTCGCGGAGGTGATCGGCGGCGCAATCGCGCTCAACCTGCTCTTCGGGCTGCCGCTCTTCATCGGAGGCCTCATCGTGGGAACCGTCTCGATGGGCTTGCTCGGACTTCAATCGCGCTTCGGCCAGCGTCCGTTCGAATCGGTGATCATCGGACTGCTCGGCGTCATCGCGATCGGATTCCTGGCGGGCCTGGTGATCACACCACCGGACGGGGCCGCCGTGCTCACGGGGCTGATTCCCCGGTTCGACGGGAAGGATTCGGTGATCCTCGCGGCGAGCATGCTCGGTGCCACGGTGATGCCGCATGCCATCTACGTGCATTCGGCTCTTGCGCGCGACCGTCACGGACACCTGACCGCTGCCGAGGGGGTACGCCGTATCCTGCGGGCAACCCGCTGGGACGTGATGATCGCGCTCGGTATCGCAGGTGTGGTCAATATCGGGATGCTTCTGCTCGCGGCGGTCAACCTGCGCGGCATCTCCGGCAGCGGCGGCGCCGGAACCGACACGATCGTCGGCGCCCATGCGGCGATCGCCGCCGCGCTCGGACCGGGAATCGCTCTCATCTTCGCGATCGGTCTTCTCGCGTCGGGCCTCGCCTCGACATCCGTCGGCAGCTATGCCGGATCAACCATCATGGCGGGGCTTCTGAAACGCCGCATTCCGGTGTTCATCCGTCGCCTTGTCACTCTCGTGCCCGCCGTGGTGCTTCTCGCCGTCGGGATCGACCCGACCTGGGCGTTGATCGTGAGCCAGGTTTTCCTGAGCTTCGGAATTCCGTTCGCGATCGTTCCTCTGCTGAAGCTGACCAATGACCCCGGGGTCATGGGGGCGCACGCCAATCGACGCCCGGTGCGCTGGATGCTGGCCCTCATCGTTGGACTCGTCGTCGCCCTCAACCTCACGCTCATCGTTCTGACCGTGCGGGGCTGACCCGGGCGGGGCTGACCGGGGCGGGGCGGTAGCCTGGGAAGCCTCATGCCAGCTGATTCCTCGCCCCAAGTCCAGATCGATGATTCTCCCGGGGATCGGATCACCGCCGCCGTAGCCCGCTTCGGGGAGCAGGTGGTGGTCGATCGCTCGGCGTCTCTGCTGATGGGCGGCAACGAAGGCGACGAGTTTCTGCTCATCGTCGGCGGTCGACACGCTCAGGGTGTGCTCGATGGCGCGCCGCCGTTGTACTGGCCGGAGGTATGGGGCGCGCGGGCACTCACGTTCGTCTGGGCCGACTCCGCGGCATCCGCCGTGCGCCGGGGACTCGGCGACCGGGCGTGGCGGGTTCGGGAGATGTGCGCGCGGGTGGTGTTCCTGCGCGGGCTCGACGAGCGCGAGGCCCTCGTCGGGCTCCTCTCCGACGAGGTCGCGCGAGTGCGCGCCGCAGCCGCCCGCGCGCTCGGCGAAGTCGGGGACGCCCGTGAGTCCGACTCGCTCACCCGCTTGCTGAAGGACGACGAGAAGGAGGTGCGGCGGGCCGCTCACGACGCGCTGGTACGGCTCGAGAAGCGCACCAGCG
>JANMBI010000148.1:0-12539 GCA_031360325.1 Frigoribacterium sp.
TCGCGCAGCCCGAGCGTCTTCGGCCCGCCGTCGACGAGGGCGACGTTATTGATGTTGAACGAGTCTTCGAGCGGGGTGAAACGGTAGAGCTGTTCGAGCACCGCGTCGGGGCTGAACCCGGTCTTGATCCCCACAACGAGCCGGAGGCCGTGCTTGCGATCGGTGAGATCGGTGACGTCGGAGATGCCGTTGAGCTTCTTCGAATTGACGCCGTCCTTGATCTTCTCGATGACCTTTTCGGCACCCACCATGTAGGGCAGTTCCGTAATGATGAGCCCGGCTTTGCGGGCGGTGATGTTTTCGACCGAGACGCGGGCCCGGGTTCGAAAGCTCCCGCGACCCGTTTCGTAGGCATCCCGAATGCCGCTGAGTCCGATGACGGTGCCACCGGTCGGCAGGTCGGGGCCGGGAACGAACGACATCAGTGTGTCGAGGGAGGCTTCCGGATGGGCGATCAGGTGGCGCGCGGCGCCCACGACCTCGACGAGATTGTGCGGTGCCATGTTCGTGGCCATCCCCACCGCGATTCCGGAGGCACCGTTGACGAGCAGGTTGGGAAATGCGGAGGGCAAGATCTCCGGCTGGGTGAGCTGGTTGTCGTAGTTCGGCACGAAGTCGACGACGTCCTGATCGAGATTCTCGGTCATCGCCATCGCCGCGGCGGTGAGGCGCGCTTCGGTATAGCGCGGTGCCGCGGGGCCGTCGTCGAGGGTGCCGAAGTTGCCGTGACCGTCAATGAGCGGGACCCGCAGAATAAAGCTCTGTGCGAGCCGCACCATCGCATCGTAGATCGAGGCATCCCCGTGCGGATGCAGCTTGCCCATCACCTCACCCGTGACCCGTGCCGACTTGACGTGCCCGCGATCGGGCCGAAGACCCATCTCGGTCATCTGGTACAGGATTCGGCGTTGCACCGGTTTCAGCCCGTCGCGGGCATCGGGGAGAGCTCGGGAGTAGATGACGGAATATGCGTACTCGAGGAACGAGCCCTCCATCTCGGTGGAGACGTCGACGTTGTCGATGCGTTCCCCTGAGGGCTGCACGGTGGGGATTTCGGGAGTAGTCATAGGATTGCCCCCATGCTACCGGCCACCAAATCACACCGGTTCAGCCTGGCCGACGTGCTTCGCAGTTCGTTTCTGGCGATCTCGCGCACACCGAACCCGTTGGCGCTCCCGCCCGTGAACAAGGTCGTGGTGCTGCTCGTCGATGGTCTGGGAGCATCCGCACTCGCCGCCCGAGCGGGACATGCCCGCTCCCTTGCGCCGATGCTGTCGCGGGACTCCACGATCGCGGCGCGCTTCCCGTCGACAACGGCGTCGGCGCTGGCGACGCTGACGACGGGCGAGACACCGGGCATCCACGGGCTCGTCGGATACAGCGTTCTCGACACAGCGAACGACCGGGTGGTCAACCAGTTGACCGGCTGGGACGCCCGGCTGGATCCCGCCACCTGGCAGCGCGCACCCACACTCTTCGAAACGGCCCGGGATGCCGGTATTCCCTCGTTCGCCATCGGCACCGAGCGGTACCGTTCCTCGGGCTTCACTCGTGCCGTGTTGCGAGGAGCCGAGTATCGGAGCGGAAACACCCTCGCTGACCGCTTCGACGAGGCGCGCCGTGCACTCGACGAGATCGACCGTGGGCTCGTCTACCTCTATGTGCCGGAACTCGACCAGGCCGGTCACTCCGCCGGCTGGCAGTCGGCGCTATGGACGAATGCCCTCGAAGAACTGGATCGTTCGGTTCGGCAGTTCGCCCCGAGTCTCGGTCGAGACGAGGGGATGCTTCTCACCGCGGATCACGGCGTACTCGACGTGCCGGAGAGTTCGCACGTGCTGTTCGACACCGTCCCTCGCCTCATCGACGGGATCCGATTCGTGGCGGGGGAGCCGAGGGCGCTCCAGCTCTTCTTCGAGCCCGACGCGTCGGTCCTGCACCGGGCGGCCGTGCTGGCTTCCTGGCGGGAAATCGAGGGTCCCCGGGCTTCGGTCGTCTCGCGGGACGAGGCGATCGATTCGGGCTGGTTCGGCCCCAGGGTGCATCCAGAGGTCGCGCCGCGAATCGGCGACATCATCGTCGCTGCCCGCAAACGCATCGCCTACTACGATTCTCGGGACGGGATCCTTTCCGGTCGCAAAATGGTAGGCCAGCACGGCTCCTGGTCGTCCGACGAACTCGACATCCCCCTGCTTCGCTTCGGTGACTTCGCGCGCTGACGGGGCAGGTCGGGGATCAGCGGTCGTCGTCGGAACGCGCCCCGAAGACGATCTCGTCCCAGCTCGGCATCGAAGCCCGTCCCTTTCGCGCCGCGCTCCGGGGCTGGAACAGGTTCGGCTGCGGCGAGGTGGTGGTGACCCGATCGTCTTTCTCGTCAGCGAACACGTCGAGTGGCACATCGACAAGGCGGATAGTTCCGGCCGAGGGATGGGCCGAGGGATGGGCCGCGGGATGCGAGGACGGTGCGGTCGCACCCGAGGCTTCGCCGCCGAAGTTCGCCGACTCTCGCTCACCGCGCCGACGGCGAAGCGCTTCGAGCAGGTCGGCCGTCTGGTTCGATTCGTGCGCGTCGGCGGCAGGGGCGCGGTTTATCGCGGCATCCGATACCGCGGGCGGAGCATCGTCGAGCCGTCCGTAGGAGACCACTTCGAGGCGGGATGAAGACTCTCGACGGCCGTCGGCGGTGTGGGATGGTCCGTGGGGGGTCAGGTCGTCGGTGCTGAAGGCACCGCTGTCGAATCGTGACTGGTCCGGCTGACGCTCTTCGTCGCCGACGGCACGAAGTCGCGGCATGAGGGAACCGGTGGCGTCACCCTGTTGAGACAGCGTGATGGCTTCGTTGTTCAGCGGAGCGAGCGCGGCCTTCTTGGGATCGAACCGCCAGCGCGCATCCCGCTCGATCTGTTCGGCGGTGAACGCGAGCTTGACGACCCAACCGCCGCCGACCTCTTTCCAACTCGCCCAGCGTTCGTCGATCGCGCCGAGGTCGTACAGACGCTCGCGGATGACCGTGCCGAACGTCGACCCTCCGCCGAGCGGATCGGTCTCCATGGCGGTGTGGACCGCCACGTTGAGCGCCGAGTTCACCACGAATTCGCGTTCGGCCAGAACCGGTCCCTCGAATTTCTGGATGTAGTCGAGGGGCACGCCGGTGATCGAGGAGACATCCTGCGCGGACATCCCCGAACGAATGTGAGCCTGTATCTCGCGGGGGGCGAGCTTGCGCCCGGAACCGGGGTCGGGGATCGCCTGCCGAAGCCTGGACTGCAGAACTTCGTCGATGGCGATGCGGTACTTGGTACCGTCGTCGGATGCGACGAGGAGCGCGCCGTTTTCCACTCCGATGACTCTCAGGTCTTTCATACTGAACGCCTCTCGCGGTCACTGATGTCACCTAGAGTCGCACGCCGCGGCCGGAAATACCGGGAATATCCCGGGCGTGCCGCAAGTTGCATCGAAGTCGGATCCTCGGCCAGTTGCCGGTGGTTTGCTATTCGCAAACTAATGATGCAAACTATGGCCGCCGATTGACACCAATCGATATTTTCAAGAACTGGATGGGCATGGCAACCGACTACGACGCACCGCGCAAGACCGACGACGACTCCGAGTCGATCGAGGCGCTGAAAGAGCGTGTCCCGGACAAGATGTCCGGCGTGGTGGATGTCGACGACTCCGACAATCCGGGGGGCTTCGAGCTGCCGGGAGCGGATCTGTCCGACCTCGATCTTGACGTCGTGGTCCTGCCGCCGCAGGCCGACGAATTCACCTGCGTGAACTGCTTCCTTGTGAAGCACCGGTCCCAGCTCGACCACGAAGAGAAGCTCGGCCCGGTCTGCCAGGAGTGCGCGGCCTGACGCCGCACGATCGCTGATCCCGGTGGGCAAGGGAAGGCGGAGCTACCGCTTCTTCGCGGTCGCGATCGCCTCCACGAGAGCCTCGGGCGCGCGGGTCGAGACGATCCAATACGGCGTCGGATCGGTGTCATCCGACAGTTCGATCCTCACGACGGGTGATACCCACCCGCGGATGAGCAACCAGGCGCGCGCGTCCAGCAAGCGCCCCCGCTGGAGCGTTGCCTCCTCTCCCGAGTAGGCAGTGACCCGGCCGACGAGGTCGATGGGCACACGAGCCCGCCCGGCGACGAGTTCGCGGGGCGAGACGTCGATCACGGGCGAGGTCCCGAGAAGCGTGACCACGATCGCGCCATAGAGCGCCACGGCCACGATCGCGCCCGCGAGCGGGTTGATCGGAAGGAAGACGAGCAGGCTTGCGGGGATGACGAGGGAGGTCGAGATGAACATCCCCGCCGAAGGCCAGATGCGTTCGCGGTACAGCGAAGAGAACGTCATCGGGGCATCCGGGCCGTGTGTGGTCATAGGGCTATTCGATCAGACTTTTGGACAGACCGACGGTGCGGCGGTTCTGCACTACCCTCGTGACGTGCCTGAAAGCGTGGAAGTTCTCATCGTCGCCGAGAGCGTGCCGGAATATTCGCATCCCGGCGATGCCGGCGCCGACCTCACCGCTGCGGTCGCGGTCCGGCTCGCGCCCGGTGAGCGCGCCACCGTCGCGACGGGCGTGTCCATCGCCCTCCCGCGCGGATTCGTGGCGTTCGTGGTTCCGCGCAGCGGGCTCGCCTCGAAGCACGGCATCACCATCGTCAACAGCCCAGGGACCGTGGATGCCGGCTATCGCGGAGAGATCAGCGTCACCCTCCTGAATACGGACAGCTTGGTGCCGTACTCTGTCGCGGTCGGTGATCGCATCGCCCAGCTCGTGATCATGCCGGTGACCAAGGCGCGGTTCATCCCCGTCACGACGCTGCCGGGAAGCCAACGCGGTGAATCCGGTTTCGGATCCACCGGGTACCGTACCGTACCAAGCCCACCCACCCGAGACGACCAACCCGAGACGACCCTAGGAGAGCTCAATTGAGCGACACCACTTCGCCCGACGGCGAGACCACGCCAAGCGACAGCGACGGCGAGAACCCCGCAGGGGAGCAGCCGAAGTCCGCCCCCGCCGATCGTGACAGCGCCGGTCCCCTCGACGAATCCGAGGCGAATCCGGTTCGCCCCTATGTGGATCTCGGCGGCGTAAAGATTCTTCCGCGGGAGGGCTTGCAGTTGCGACTTGAGGTAGAAGAGGGGAGCCAGCGAGTCGTGGCCGTCGGCCTCGACTACGCCGGTTCCACACTGCAGGTGCAGCCATTCGCCGCTCCTCGGACCTCCGGCCTGTGGCATGAGATCCGGCATCAGATCGCGGATCAGATCGCCAAGCAGGGCGGAACCACGCGACTTTCCGACGGACCATTCGGCCCCGAGTTGTTTGCGGAGATTCCGGCGACCACTCCCGGCCAGCCCGAGGTTACCCGACTCGCTCGCTTCATCGGCGTTGACGGACCGCGCTGGTTCCTTCGCGGGGTGATCGCCGGAGACGGAGCCGTCGACAAGGAGGCCGCAGCGAAGATCGAGGAGCTCTTTCGCGGTGTCGTGGTGGTGCGCGGGAAGACGCCGATGCCGCCGCGTGACCTCATTCCCTTGCACCTGCCGAAGTCGGTGACCCCGGTGGAGGACGCGCCGTCGGCACCGGGCGTCTGACGGCGATGGCTCCGGAGAGCGAATCCCCACCACCGGGGTTTCGGGAGGCCTTCGCCGACGCAATGCGCAAATCCGGCCTCGGCCAGGTCGCGCCGGGTGAGGTGCCAACAGCAGCGTCCCTGCTGAGGGCCGTGGGGGGAGTTCGCGGTCTGTTCGAATCGATCATGCCGGCGCTGGGTTTCCTGGTGATCTTCGCCCTGACGAAGAGCGTGTTGCTCTCGGTGCTTGCGCCGATGGCACTCGCGGTGGTGTTCGTGATCGTTCGGTTCGCCACGCGTACACCGGTGAGCCAGGCACTTGCCGGGATCGTCGGCATCGCGCTCTCCGCGCTGCTCGCTTTGGTGACGGGGCGGGCGGAGAACAATTTCGTTCCCGGCATCCTGATAAACCTCGGAAGCCTCCTGGTGCTTCTCGCGAGCATCGTGGTTCGCTGGCCGCTCATCGGTGTCGTCGTCGGCTTCCTCACGAATGAAGGGGCGGCCTGGAGGGTCGATCGAGCCAAGCGTCGCGTCCTTCTGCTTGCCACCTGGCTCTGGGCTGGCCTCTTCGCCCTTCGTCTCGCGGTGGAAGTGCCGCTCTACATCGCTCGCCAGACCGAGTGGCTGGCCGGAACGAAACTCGTCCTCGGCGTTCCGCTTTATGCGGGGTTGCTCTGGGTGACCTGGTTGCTGGTGCGGGCCGTGTACGGACGGGTGGCCGCGGAGGTCTCGCGACGCCCCGGTCCGCCCGTCGCTGACTGATCCCTATCGTGCTAAAGTATCTTGACATCAAGATACTTTCGATGTCACGACGATGGCTCGCCCGGGCACGGGAGCCGTAGGCTTGGCTTGCTCGCATGCCGGGCGGTCGAGGATCAGGATTGGCTCCGGGCTGCCCGTCAACGTCACATCTCGCTCAGTACTGCAAGGGAGTCGCGCAATGTCGCAGGTCAACAGCTTCGGTTCGAAGGACACCCTGAGGGTGGGTTCGACCGACTACGAGGTCTTTCGCGTTGACCGGGTTCCGGGTTTCCAAACCCTCCCATACAGCCTCAAGGTGTTGCTGGAGAACCTGCTCCGCACCGAAGATGGCGCAAACGTCACGAGGGCGCAGATCGAAGCCCTCGGGTCCTGGATCCCCACCGCCGAGCCGGACACCGAGATTCAGTTCACGCCCGCCCGTGTTGTGATGCAGGACTTCACCGGGGTTCCGTGCATCGTGGACCTCGCCACCATGCGGGAAGCGGTCGCAAGCCTCGGCGGGGATCCGAAGAAGATCAATCCCCTCGCCCCGGCCGAGATGGTGATCGACCATTCCGTCATCGCTGACCTTTTCGGCACCGAAAATGCGTTCGAGCGGAACGTGGAAATCGAGTACGAGCGCAACGGTGAGCGCTACCAGTTCCTCCGCTGGGGCCAGACCGCCTTCGACGACTTCAAGGTCGTTCCGCCAGGCACCGGAATCGTGCACCAGGTGAACATCGAGTACCTGGCGCGGGTCACGATGACCCGCACCGTGAACGGGGTGCTCCAGGCGTATCCCGACACCTGCGTCGGTACGGATTCGCACACCACGATGGTCAACGGTCTCGGAGTGCTCGGCTGGGGTGTGGGTGGCATCGAGGCCGAGGCGGCCATGCTCGGCCAGCCCGTCTCCATGCTGATTCCGAAGGTGGTCGGATTCAAGCTCAGCGGAGAGATCCCCACCGGGGTGACAGCGACAGACGTTGTACTCACCATCACGCAGATCCTGCGTCGTCACGGAGTGGTCGGCAAATTCGTCGAGTTCTACGGTGCGGGCGTCGCCGCAGTGCCGCTTGCCAATCGGGCCACGATCGGCAACATGAGCCCCGAGTTCGGGTCCACCGCGGCCATGTTCCCCATCGACGAGGTCACGCTCGACTACCTGCGCCTCACCGGCCGCAGCGAAGAGCAGGTCGCTCTCGTCGAGGCCTATGCGAAGCTCCAGACCCTGTGGCACAACCCGGCCGAGGAACCCGTCTTCAGCGAATACCTGGAACTCGACCTCGGTACCGTGGTGCCCTCGATCGCCGGCCCAAAGCGCCCGCAGGATCGCGTCGAGTTGAGCTCGGCGAAGGTGCAGTTCGAACTCGATCTCGGTGCCTATGCGGAAACGGACCGTTCCGAGATCGATGCCGCGCTCGAGGGCACTTTTCCCGCGTCGGACCCCGTCGGATTCACCGCGCAGGACGAGCTGACCGCTCACCGGCTCTCGCACACCAGTCCGAGCCCCTCGCATGCCTCCAGCCCGTCGGAAGTGACTCTCGCAAACGGCACGGCGTTCACCCTCGACCACGGTGCCGTCGCGATCGCGGCAATCACCTCGTGCACCAACACGTCCAACCCGTCGGTGATGCTCGCGGCCGGCCTCCTCGCCCGCAACGCGAGCAAGAAGGGACTCACCTCAAAACCGTGGGTCAAGACGACCCTGGCACCCGGGTCGAAGGTCGTGACCGACTACTACGAAAAGGCGGGCCTCAACGGCTATCTCGAAGATCTCGGTTTCTACCTGGTCGGCTACGGCTGCACGACCTGCATCGGCAATTCCGGGCCCCTCGAAGACGAGATCTCTGCCGCCATCAACCAGAACGACCTCGCCGTCACGGCGGTGTTGTCCGGCAATCGCAACTTCGAGGGACGCATCAACCCCGATGTCAAGATGAACTATCTCGCGAGCCCGCCCCTCGTCATCGCCTATGCCCTTGCCGGGTCGATGAACTTCGACTTCGAAACCGATTCCCTCGGCACGGGAACCGACGGCACAGAGGTCTACCTCAGAGACATCTGGCCGGACGCTGCCGAGGTCCAGGCCACCATCGATTCCTCGATCGACACCGGAATGTTCACCCACCAGTATGCCGGCGTGTTCGACGGCGACGAGCGCTGGCGTTCGCTCCCCACGCCCACCGGAGACACCTTCGAGTGGGACGAGAAATCCACCTATGTGCGCAAGCCTCCGTACTTCGACGGCATGACCATGGAGACCACGCCGGTGGCGGATGTCGTGGGAGCCCGCGTTCTCGTTACCCTCGGCGATTCCGTCACCACCGACCACATCAGCCCGGCCGGCAACATCAAGGCGGAAAGCCCGGCCGGGCGGTACTTGAACGAGCACGGTATCGCTCGCGCGGACTACAACTCCTACGGATCGCGTCGCGGCAACCACGAGGTCATGATTCGCGGGACCTTCGCGAACATCCGGCTGCGCAATCGACTGCTCGCCGCCGCGAACGATGGCGCGGGCGTTGAGGGCGGGTACACCCGCGACTTCAGCCTCCCGGATGCCCCCCAGTCGTTCATCTACGACGCGAGCCAGCACTACCAGGCTGCGGGAACCCCGCTCCTTATCTTCGGAGGCAAGGAGTACGGATCGGGCTCGTCTCGCGACTGGGCGGCGAAGGGCACGAGCCTTCTCGGCGTCAAGGCCGTCATCACGGAGAGTTTCGAGCGCATCCATCGATCGAACCTCATCGGAATGGGTGTGGTGCCCCTGCAGTTTCCGACCGGTGAGTCCTGGGCATCCCTGGGACTCGACGGCACGGAGATCGTGAGCATCACCGGGCTCGAAGAACTCAATCGGGGAACCACCCCGAAGACCGTGCGCGTCACGGCGGGTCCGAGCGAACACTCGCCACTTGGCAAGGAGGCGATTGAGTTCGACGCCGTCGTGCGAATCGACACTCCCGGCGAGGCGGACTACTACCGCAACGGCGGCATTCTCCAATACGTTTTGAGGTCGCTGGTTTAGGCTGGGTCAATGAGTCTTCTGGAGAGTATCCATGGGCCTCGAGACCTGGATCGACTCTCGCAGGAGCAACTCGTCTCGCTCTCGGCCGAGATCCGAGAATTCCTGGTTCGGGAGGTCTCGAAGACGGGCGGCCATCTCGGGCCGAATCTCGGTGTCGTCGAGCTCACGATGGCCGTTCACCGGGTTTTCGATTCGCCCCGCGATGCAATCGTTTTCGACACCGGTCATCAGTCGTACGTGCACAAGCTGCTCACCGGCCGACAGGATTTCAGCCGGCTGCGCGAGCGTGGTGGGCTGGCCGGCTACCCGCAGCGCTCGGAGTCGGAGCACGACATTGTCGAATCCTCGCACGCCTCGAGCTCTCTGAGCTGGGCCGACGGGATCTCGCGCGCCTTCCAGATGACGGGACAGACGGATCGCCATGTGGTCGCGATCGTCGGCGACGGCGCCCTGACCGGTGGCATGACCTGGGAGGCTCTCAACAACATCAGCGACGATAATTCGCGCAACCTGGTGATCATCGTGAACGACAACGGACGCTCCTACGCCCCCACGATCGGCGGGATGGCGCGCTTTCTCAACGACGTACGCACCCGTCGTTCCTACCGCAGCCTGTACGCCTCGAGTCGCCGATTCTTCTACCTGTTCGGCGGCCCCGGGCGCGCGCTCTATCGCGGTATCCGCGGTGGTACACACGGCTTCCTCAGCCGCTTCTCCAACAATGAGGCCCTGTATTCGAATCTCGACATCAAATACATCGGTCCGATTCACGGACACGACCTCCGGGCGTTGGAGGAGGCGCTCACCCAGGCGAAAAACTATGGCGCTCCGGTGATCGTGCACGCCATCACCCAGAAGGGAAAGGGCTTCGAGCCGGCGGTGGCCGACGCCGCCGACCAGTTCCATGCGGTCGGGCACATCGATCCCGAGACCGGTGAGCCGATCGGCGCGTCGGATCGGGCCTCCTGGACATCGGTCTTCGCGGAGGAGATCGTGTCGCTCGCCGACGCGGACCCGACCATCGTCGGCATCACCGCGGCGATGTTGAGGCCGACGGGCCTTCAGCCCTTCGCGACGAAGTACCCGGAACGGGTGTTCGATGTCGGGATCGCCGAACAGCACGCGGTCACGTCCGCGGCGGGGCTGGCCTTCGGCGGACTGCACCCCGTGGTGGCCCTCTACGCCACGTTCATCAACCGGGCGTTCGATCAGGTGCTCATGGACGTGGCCCTTCACGGTGCGGGAGTCACCTTCGTCCTCGATCGGGCCGGCGTGACCGGGCCGGACGGTCCGAGTCACCACGGAATCTGGGATCTCGCCATACTTCAGGTCGTCCCGCACATCCGTCTCAGCGCGCCGAGGGATGCGACTCGACTGCGGGAGGAACTCGGGGAGGCGGTCGCGGTTGGTGACGGTCCCACGGTCGTCCGATTCTCCAAGGGCAACGTCGGCGACGAGATCGATGCCGTTCGCCGTCTTGCCGACGGTGTGGACGTGTTGAGCGAAGCATCCGACGACGACGTGCTGATCGTCACGGTCGGTCCGATGGCGGAGATCGGTCTCGAAGTGGCCGAACGGCTCTCCGCTCAGGGGATCGGGGCGACGGTGATCGACCCACGCTGGCTCGTGCCCGTGCCGAAGAGCGTGGTCGAGCTCGCGCGAGCGCATCGACTGGTGGTGACGATCGAGGACGGCATCCGGGTCGGCGGTATCGGGACACGGATCCGGCAGGAGCTTCGAGCAGCGGGTGTGGATACGGCGTTGACGGAACTCGGTCTTCCCGACGAGTTCCTCGAGCACGGATCCCGCGCCGAGATCCTCGAGGCGGCGGGACTAACTCCCCAGCAGATCGCTCGCGATGTCGTGGAGCAGGTGCTCGGCAGCAAGATTCCGGTCGCACGGCCCCGCTCCGATTACGCTCATCACGAGCGCACCCTTGGCACCGATCGCAATTAGCCGGTTCGATGGTCGATCGAGCCGTTCCTCCGAAAGGAACCCCCCCGTGAAGCACACGACCCTCGGAAGCACCGGACTGGACGTCTCGCGCATCGGCCTCGGCTGCATGGGCATGTCGGCCTTCTACAGCGGTGCGGGAAAGGACGATGCCGGTGCGATCGCCACGATCCACCGCGCACTCGATCTCGGCGTAACCTTCTTCGACACGGCAGAGATCTACGGCCCGTACACGAACGAATCGCTCCTCGGGCGCGCCATTGCGGGCAATCGCGAACGCGTGGTGATCGCCACCAAGTTCGGTACCATCCTGCATCGCGGTGACGGCGGCCGAGGGGTGGACGGCAGCGCCGAAACCGTTCGACTCGCGATCGAAGGCTCGCTCCGCCGTCTCGGCACCGATCACATCGACCTCTACTACCAACACCGAATGGACCCCGGCACGCCGGTCGAGGAGACCGTTGGTGCCGTGAAGGAGCTCATTCAGGAGGGGAAGATTCGCAACTACGGGCTCTCCGAGGCGGGGGTCGAGACCATTCGCCGTGCGCACGCGGTGCACCCGGTGGCGGCTGTCCAGACCGAGTATTCGCTGTGGTCGCGGGATGTCGAAGCGGAGATTCTCCCGGTCCTGCGCGAACTCGGAATCGGGTTCGTGCCGTATTCTCCTCTCGGTCGGGGATTCCTCACCGGCACGATCCGCTCGCTCGACCAACTCGAGGACATGGACTTCCGCCGGTCGAACCCGCGCTTCCAGGGGAGCAACCTCGAGACGAATATCCGCATCGTCGAACAGGTGGATGCCGTGGCCGCGGAGCTCGCCGCGAAGCCGGGCCAGGTCGCACTTGCCTGGCTGCTCGCCAAGGGGGACGACATCGCGCCGATTCCGGGGACCAAGCGGATCGCGTATCTCGAGGAGAACGTGGCGGCGGATGACCTCGTGCTGTCCGCCGCCCAGCTCGCCGCCCTCGACCTGGTTGCTTCCGCAGTGGGGGACCGCTACGCCGACATGACCCCCCTCAACCGATAGCCTCCGAGTCGGTGTTCGCGCACTACCGGATCGGACTCCCGCCGACCGCCCCGCTCGTCGCGGGAATACCGGAGATCTCGTCGTCGACCTGGTCGCGCGCCACCGCTTCCTGCACCAGTTCGGTGCTTGCCACCGTGCTGACGGCGAAATAGTAGATCACCACGCTGAACGCGCCGACAAAGAGAGCGTCATAGTCTTCGGGCATCACA
>JANMBI010000175.1:0-11928 GCA_031360325.1 Frigoribacterium sp.
TGCCCCCCGAGTCGACCCCGACCGCTTCATGTTGACAGTGTACACATCAACCGTGTAGACAACGGGGGTAGATGTTAACGCCGTCAACAATGGGCGGGCCGCCGAAACACGAATCGAGGAGCACGCACGATGGCTACACGGGAGCGGCGCATCCGGCGCCTGATCGAGCGGAGCGCTGCCGACCGCCGCACGGGCGAGGTGCTCTGGCGCGTCGTGGCTCCCGGCGGCGAGAGCGGCGAGAGCGGCGACGGCCTCGACGTGGCCCGCGGCGACCTCGACCGGCCGTTCTTCGTCGCGAGCGTCAGCAAGCTCTTCACGACCGTGTGCCTCGCGCAGCTGCGCGAGGTGGGTCGCCTCGACTGGGATGCGCCGATCGCCGGTTACCTGCCCGACCTCGACCTCACCGGGCTCGCTGTGGAGAACGGCCGCGACGTGAGCGGCGAGATCACCGTTCGCGAGGTCATGGCCCACCTGGCCGGGCTCGCCGACTACTTCGAGGGCCGCCGCCCCGACGGACCGACGACCCTCGAGCGCGCGATCGCTGCCGATTTCTCGTGGGATGCCCGCGACACCGTGGAGTGGACCCGTGCCATGACGCCCGCGCTCCGGGGCCGCGGGCGCTACAGCGACACGGGGTATCAGCTGCTCGGCGCCGTCGTCGAACAGCTCGACGGCCGCCCATACGCCGAGTCGGTGCGTGTCCGTATCGCCGAGCCCCTCGGCCTCGCTGGCACCCGGGTCTTCACGCTCGACGACCTCGACCGGTTCGACAAGATGGCGGTGATCCGTCATGGCGACCGCGACCTGCGTCTGCCCCGCCTGCTCGCCTCGACGGGTGCCGACGGCGGCGTCGCGTCGACCCTGCGCGACGGCGTGGCGTTCCTGCAGACCTTCTTCGGCGGGCGGCTGTTCAGCCCCGTCCTGCTCGACGAGATGCTCACCGACTGGCACCGCGTCTTCTCCCCACTCGAGTACGGCACCGGGGTCATGCGGTTCCGGTTGCCGGCGGTGCTCACGGGTTCCGATGGTTCGCGTTCGAGGGGCACTCGGGTGCGTCCGGCGTCGTCTTCTACTGGGATGCCCGAACCGGCGTCATCGTCGTCGGCACGGTCAACCAGCTCGCGCACCGGCACCTGCCCTACCGGCTGATGATCCGCACCGCCGCGGTCGCCGCATCCTGACCCGCTCATCCGCGGCCTTCCCGGCGCGGCACAGGGCCCTGCCGATGATCTCGATGAATCGGCGCAGTTTCGCCTCGTTGTCGAGCAGCTCGTCGGTCATGCCCTGGCGGTTGCTCGCCGCGGTGGTGAGCGCATAGTCGACCGCGGGCTTGAGGTCGGCGTCCTCTCCTGCACAGCCGCCGCGGCGGCGGGTTATCCACCGAAAAATAGCCCTCTGACCAGGGATAAAGAAATGTCGGTGGTGCCTGCCAGGGTGTGAACATGGAAGTCACAGAGCACGTTCTCGAGCAGGCTTCCGCGTTGCTCGCGACGATCTCGGGAGTGCCGACACTCGACGACGCACGCCTGGTCCGCGTGCTCGAACTGGTCGAAGACGTCGGCCGCCTCGTCGACGGGCTTCGAGTCAACACCGCGGCGGAGGTCGCCGACCGCTCCCGGCACGAACTCGGCAGCGACGGCCTCTCATTTCGGCTCGGGCAACGACGACCGCAACATCTCATCGAACAGTTCACCCGAGTGTCCGGTGCGGAAGCGGCCAGACGGATGCGTCTCGGCGCACTCGTGCGCACTCGATTCGCCCTCGACCACAGCCCGCTGCCGCCGCTCTATTCCGCCGTCGCGGAGGCGCTCTCTCGCGGATCGATCGGCACGGATGCCGCAGCGCAAATTACCACGCACCTCCAACAGGCCGCCGAACGCTGTGCCCCAGACGACCTGTTCGAGGCCGAGAGGCGCCTCGTCGATCGCGCAGTCGTCGAATCCGCCGATCTGGTCGGGATGAACGCCCGCCTGTGGCGCGACTTCCTCGATGCCGATGGCGCTGAGCCCCGGGACGACGAGTTGCGCAAGAGGGCCGAGATCCACCTGGGCCGAGAACGCGACGGCATGACGCCGATCTACGGCCAGGCAGACCCGGTCAGTGCCGCCAAGCTCAAGGCGATGTTCAACGCCTACCTGGCGCCCCGCGCGAAGGTGCGATTCGTCGACGAGAACGGCAACCTCGTGGACTGCCCCGAATCCGCACGGAACGGGTCCGGGCCGCCAGTCTGCGGGGCGCCCACCGACCTGGCCGGTCCCGACCGGACACCCGCCGACCGGACCGAGCAACTCCCGCCAGACACGCGCACGGTCGGGCAGCGTCGGTTCGACATCCTCATCCGCGTCATCACCGCGGGACTAACCGCCGACACAGCCGTGCCCCGCAGCAAGTCCACCATCGTCGCGACGATCCGAGCCGAGGACTACAACTCGGGTCGCGGCGTCGGCTATCTCGACGGCATCGACGAACCTGTCTCCGCCGCGAGCGTGCAGGCCCTCGGGTGCGATACCGACGTGCGCCTCCTCGTTCTCGGCACGCGCGGCGAGATACTCGCCCTCGGCCATGGCGCCCGACTGTTCAACTACGCCCAGCGGGTCGCCCTCGCCGTCCGCGATGGCGGATGCATCTGGCCCCAGTGCACCGCTCCGCCCTCCTGGTGCGAGGCCCACCACGTGATTCCCCACGGGGGCGGCACCTTCGGCCCCACCGATACCGCAAACGGAGTATTGCTCTGTTCTGCACATCATCACGCCCTGCACCACTCCGATATGACCCTCGTGATGGAGAGCGGAGTACCGAGATTCATCCCGCCCGAGCGATTCCAGATGGACGGGCGAACCTGGGCCGCCGGAAGCTCTCGGGTCTCCCGGGTACTAAGGCAATGAGCGCTCGCGGGGGTGCGGCACGCGCGGTGCTCGACCAACAGACCGAGCCCGTCCAGATCAAGGCGATAGTGGTGCTTGATTGGGTCCCACGGCTTCGTGGGGGATGTGCTGATTTCTGATTGTGCACCCTGACCAGATCGCCGAAGTACGGGGCCAGATCGCCGAATTAGGGGGCCGGCTCGATGAGTTCGTCGAGGGGGTGTTCGCCTCGCTGCCGCGGAAGGATCTGCGGGACAAGGGCGGTTCGAATCTGCAGGGGCTGATGCGGGAGGGGCGGCGGAAGTCGATGCAGCCGATGGGTGGCCGCCTCGGGGTGGATTACCAGCAGTTGGCGCAGTTCGTGTCGTCCTCGCCGCGGCCGGCGGAGCCCGCGGCCGGCGGAGCCCGTGCGCCAGTGGGGTCGGCGCGCCGGGAGTCGGCGTGCCGGGAGTCAGTGCGCCGGGAGTTAGCGCGGAAGGCGATCACGTTGATCGAGCCGGAGGCGTGGGTGATTGATGACACCGGATTCACGACAGACGGGACCGCCTCCCCGGGAGTGACCCGGCGGTACTCCGGAACGCTTCCCAGCGGGAACTGCCAGATCGGGGTGTCGGTGCATGCCGCGTCCGCGCGGGCCTCGTTCCCGCTGGGAAGCGGCCGTTCCTGCCGGAGGGATGGGACGATACCTGCGCCGAGACCAACGACCGGGCCGAGATGATCGCTGCCCGTCGCCGCAAGACGCCGGTCCCGAACAGCCTCCGGCACCGCACGAGGGTGATCATCCAGATCCTCGGACACTGCCCCCAACTGCAACCAACGAGCCGGACCAACCCGACCAAGAACTAGTGGCTGCCACCGGAATGCGAGGCATTCCACGGCGTGAGATCCGACCGGATGCGCAGTTCGGGTTCGCATCCGGTCGGCATTCCGCGACCGTGCTCGGGTGACACGGTCACCGCGGGCGACACTCAATGCTGCCCTTTCATTGAGTATGGGGGACAAACGGTGTCCGCACAATGGGGGACACACCGCCAGTTGGGGGGTAACCCCGACCCGGTCTCCGGAGCGGCAGGCGATCGCCGTCGATCAGAGAGCGACGGTCATCGCCTGCTCCGGGGTGCCAAAGCGATGCGCGGTGATGCTGATCGCCTGTTCGTGGAGGAAGGGAAGCAATTCGATCCGTCCCGAAGTCGTCACCGGGCCGGCGTAGATGGCCACGTCGGGGTCGCCGACGAGCACCGCAGCGAGTGCCCGGCGATCCCCTCCGATGAGTCGGATGCGTCCGGGCCGGGACTCGGCGGCGATCATCCGAGCGTGCCATCGGGCGTCGGTTTCCACGACCACGGATTCGACGATGACGGGCGGCACCGGCGAATCGATGAGGCTGACAAGCCCAGCCGCAATCGGCAGAGCCGAGCTGATCGCTATGGTCGAGCCCGCCCGGGTGGCCGCCACGATCGTCCGCACAAGTTGGGCGGGGGAGGCGCCCTCTGCAAGGCGCACGGTCACCGCCACGGGACGATAGCGGAGCACGTTGCGCTCCACCCCGAGATCCGAGACATCCCGGGCCGTGCCGTATTCGTCGGTCCACGCCCGCTGATCGCTCTGGCCCCCGGAACGCACGCGGTCGAACTCGAGAAACTCCATGTCCTGCTGGGCCGCCTCGATCACGCGGGACACCGACGGGCTCAGCCCCGTCAACCGCACGTTCTTCCCCGGATCGGCGAACACCGGCCGCCAGTCGCCGAGCGTGAGCAGGTAGTTCGGTCCCCCCGCCTTGGCGCCGCCGCCGACGCTCGAACGCTTCCACCCGCCGAACGGCTGTCGACGAATCACCGCACCGGTGATCCCCCGGTTGACGGAGAGGTTGCCGGCCTGCACCGTCTCGAGCCACCGCGTGACCTCCGTGGAATCCAGCGAGTGGATGCCAGCAGTGAGACCGTAGGCCGGCGCATTCTGGAGCGCGATCGCCTGGTCGAGAGTGTCGGCCCGCATGATGCCGAGCACGGGGCCGAAGAACTCGGTGAGGTGGGATTCCGAACCTTCCGCGACGCCATCCCGAACCCCGGGCGACCACAGGCGATCCGTGCCGTCGAGCGACCGCGGAGCCACGAGCCACGATTCGCCCTCGTCGAGAGTCGTGAGGGCCCTTCGCAGCTTTCCTCCGGCGGGTTCGATGATCGGGCCCACGACGGTCGTGGGGTCCTGCGGGTAGCCGACCCGAAGACTGGAGACCGAGTCCACGAGCTGTCTGCGGAACCGCGTGGACCTCGCCACCGACCCGACCAGGATCACCAGCGACGCGGCAGAGCACTTCTGCCCGGCATGCCCGAACGCGCTCTTGACCACATCGGCCACCGCCAGGTCGAGATCGGCGCTCGGGGTGACGATGATCGCGTTCTTGCCGCTCGTCTCGGCAAGGAGGGGGAGATCGGGCCGCCAGGAGCGGAACAGGGCGGCGGTCTCCCAGGAACCGGTGAGGATCACCCGATCGACCGAGGGGTGCGACACGAGCTTTCGCCCCAGGTCGTCCTCTTCGACGTCGACCAGGGCGAGCACTTCACGGGGCACACCGCCCGCCCAGAGCGCCTCGGCCAACACCGCGGCGCTGCGGCGCGACTGGGGCGCCGGCTTGAGGATCACGCCGGCACCGGAGGCGAGCGCTGCCAGCACGGAGCCGGCGGGGATCGCGACCGGAAAGTTCCCGGGCGGGGTGACCAGGATCAGGCGGGACGGGTCGAACTCCGCGTCCAGAACCCGGTCGAGTTCCCGGGAGCGCTCGGCATAGTAGTGAGCGAAATCCACCGCTTCGCTGACTTCGGAATCTCCCTCCGCGATCGTCTTGCCGGTCTCGCTCGCCATCACTTCGATGAGTTCGGCCCGAGCGGCGGCGAGCGAATCCCCCGCGCTGTGCAGCACCGTCGCGCGAGTGTCGGCGCGGCGCTGCCCCCACATCTCCCCCGCGCGTGCCGTCGCCGCCACCACGGCCTCGAGGGCCGGAAGCCCGGTGATCCGAGCCAACGCGATGGAGTCTTCGCCGAGCGTCGAGGTGGCGACCCGGGCGAGGATCCGCCGCCCCCAGTCTCGGTTCGCGGCGATCGAAGGATCGGTGTCGGGTTCGTTCGCGAATGGTCGCGGCGCAGTGTCCACGGGGGAGATGGGCACCGGAATAGCGCGATTCTGCACGCGCCGGGTGTTCGGCTCGACCTCACCGGCCGGGGCGAGCGAGGCGAGAAATCGCCCGGCCTCCCGGTCGAACACCGCGGGGTCGCTCGCCAGCTCGAACACACCGGAAAGGAAGTTCTCGGGCGACGAGTTCTCTTCCAACCGGCGGATGAGATAGGAGATGGCCGAATCGAATTCGTCCGGATGCACCACCGGGGTATACAGAAGAAGACCCCCGACATCGCGCTTCACGGCATCGGCCTGCGCCGTCGCCACGCCGAGGAGCATCTCGAATTCCACCCGCGTCTCCACCCGACGTTCCTTGGCGAGCAGCCAGGCGAAGGCGACATCGAACAGGTTGTGACCGGCCACACCGATGCGCACGGCATCGGTGCGCGCGGGGACGAACGACCAGTTCAGGATGCGCTTGTAGTTGGCATCCGTCTCGCGCTTGGTGTCCCAGGTGGCGAGCGGCCAGCCGCGCAGCACGGACTCCACCCGCTCCATCGCGAGGTTCGCCCCCTTCACCACCCGCACCTTGATGCCCGCGCCGCCCTGTGCCCGACGCTGCGTCGCCCACGCCGTGAGTCCCTGCATCGCCCGAAAGGAATCCGGCAGGTAGGCCTGCAGCACGATGCCGGCCTCGAGATTCTTCAGCACCGGCTGCTCGAGGATGCGGCGGAACACCTCGATGGTGAGGTCGAGATCGCGAAACTCCTCCATGTCCAGGCTGATGAACTTGGTGGTGGGGGACGCCGCTGCCAGCCGGTAGAGGGGAGTCAACCGCTCCACAACCCGGGTCACCGTCTCGTCGAACGACCACAGCGAGAGCTGGCTCGAGACGGAGGAGATCTTGATCGACACGTAGTCGACGTCTTCCCGCTCGAGCAGTGCCCGTGTCCCCCGGAGCCGGCGGGCGGCTTCCTCCTCACCGAGCACCGTCTCGCCCAGCAGATTGAGATTCAATCGGATGCCCGAGCGGCGCAGTTCCCGAAGGCTGCGGTCGAGCCGGTCGGGGCTCGCATCCAGGATGAGGTTGCCCACCGTGCGGCGCAATACCCGCCGGGACAGGGGAACGATCGGCCACGGCAGGAGGGGGGCGAATCCTCCCCCGAGCTTGATGGCGACACTCATGTACCACGGGAGGACCGCTGGGACTGTTCGGGAGAGCAACTCGAGGTTGCGGCCCGCCACGCGGAGGTCTTCCGGGCGCACCACCCGATCGACGAATCCGATGGTGAAGTCGAGGCCGCCGGGATCCTTGAGGAGACCGGCGAGCCGCCGCGCCGAACGATTCGGAGCGATGTCGGCACTCTCCGCGATCCAGCGCTTCGCTGTCGCGACGGCTTCGGCGGCGAGTGACCCCGGGATCTGGGGGGGCGCGGGCGAATCGGGGTCGAACGATTCCATGCGTCGAGACTACTTGTGCCCGCCGAACCCCGGCCGAAAGCGGCTGCGAAGTCAACTCAGCGTCCGGAGCGCCCCGGCCCTGGCCCCGATCTGATCGGGCACCAGACCGAGATTCGTGGTGTGGCGCGGGTCCGGGGCGAAGGTGGTGAGACTCTCGTCGTCGGTGACGAACGAGAGGCCGACCTCGGCGCGCACATCCGCGATCTGCAGTCGCCCATGACCACCCGAAGATTCTCGACCGCACGGAGGCCACCACCGGCGCCACAGGCGCCACAGGTCGCAAACCCTGCCGCCCTGTTGCCCCCCGTACGCGAAGTCGGTCGCGTACCGGGGGCGCCGGAGCGGAGTGGTTGTATTCGAGGGTGACGCAGATGTAGCCGTCGACTTCGGCGATCTGTGCCGCCAAGCGGGGCGGGTGCTTCCGATGTTGGCGCCGATCGAGAGTGACGGAGACGGACCCGCTTCGTTCCTGGATGATGCGTCGCTGATCGTTCCCCTATTGGTGATACGTCAACAAGATTAGAATTGGTCGATGACGGACACGCTCCTTCCCTCGCCCGCGGCCCCCGACCCCGCGCCGATCCGCGCGGAAGCCGCGGTGTATCCGGAGGCCACGCTGTCCGCGGCCACGCTGTCCCCGGAGGAGCTGTCCCCGGAGGAGCTCGTGACCTGGCGGTCGTTCTATGCGATGCGTCGCACCCTCGACCGCGCGATCGACCTCCAGCTGCTTCGCGACTCCCGCATCTCGGCCTCCGAATACGAGGTGCTGCTCGCCATCGACGCCGGCCTCGACGAGCGGCTCAGGATTCGCGACATCGCGTCGCGCATCGGCTGGGAAAAGAGCCGGGTGTCCCACCTCGTCACTCGCATGGAGAAGCGCTCGCTGCTGAACCGCACGGATTGCACGAGCGACGCCCGCGGCTCCTGGGTCGGTCTCACCCCGCAGGGTCGCCGGGCGATCGCCGCGGCGATGAACGGCCACGTCGCCGCTCTCCGCCGTTTCTTCTTCGACGTGCTCGAAGGGGGCGAAGGTGAACGCCTCACCGATCTCTCCGTGCGGATCGTGGCGGCGATCGGATGCTCGGCCGACGAAGACGCGCCGCGGGAGCCCGCCGTGCCGGGTGTCGCGGCGGGCGACGGATGATCCTCACCGGCACCCGCCAGGACATCGTCATCGTCGGTGGTGGCCACAACGGACTCGTCGCTGCCGCCTACCTCGCCCAGTCGGGCCGGTCCGTGACCGTGCTCGAGCGCCTGGACCGCCTCGGAGGGGCCGCCGTTTCGGCGCAGGCCTTCGACGGGGTGGAGGCGCGGCTGTCTCGGTACTCGTACCTGGTCAGTCTGTTGCCGGCCGCCGTCATCCGCGATCTCCGGCTCGACATCCGCCTCGAACGGCGTCGCTTCAGTTCCTACACCCCGCTGCCCGGCACCGATCGGGGGCTTCTGGTCGACAACGCGGATGCCGCGGCCACGCGCCGCTCGTTCGACGCCCTCGGCACCGACTTCGATGCCTGGCAATCGTTCTCCGATCGAACCGCAGCCCTCGCCCGCACCGTCTTTCCCACGATGACCGAGCCCCTGCTGCGTCGATCCGAGCTTCGGGCGATGGTGGATGCGGCGGACTGGCGCGACTTCATCGAGCGCCCGATCGGCGAGGTGATCGAGCGCTGCTTCGCGGGCGATCTCGTGCGTGGGGTGGTGTTGACGGATGCCCTGATCGGCACCTTCGCGCCGGCCGACGACGCGACCCTCGCCGCCAATCGCTGTTTCCTCTATCACGTGATCGGCGGCGGCACCGGCGACTGGGATGTTCCGGTCGGCGGCATGGGTGCCGTCGCGAGCACGCTCGAGAACGCCGCCCGCTCGGCCGGTGCGACCCTGCTCACCGGAGCCGAGGTCGTGTCCATCACGCCGGACGGCGAGGTGCGTTACCGGCTCGGCGACAGCGAGCGAACCGTCGCCGCCGCTACCGTGCTCTCCAATGTCGCCCCGCACGTGTTGTCCCAACTTCTCGGTGAGCCGAGCGAGCACGCGGAGGGCGCCCAGGTGAAGGTCAATCTGATGCTGCGCCGCCTGCCCCGACTGCGCGACGCCTCGCTCGACCCCGCGGCGGCGTTCGGGGGTACCTTCCACATCAACGAGGGGTACGCACAGCTCGACCGGGCCTTCCGTACGGCGAGCGCGGGCGACGTCCCGAACCCGTTGCCCGCCGAGATCTACTGCCACTCCCTCACCGACCCGAGCATCCTCTCCCCGGAACTCCGGGCGGCCGGCGCCCACACCCTCACCGTGTTCGCGCTGCACACGCCCGATCGCCTGATCACCGGGGCGGATCCGGATGCGATGCGCGGCCGGCTCGAGCGAGCGGTGATCGACTCCCTCGACAGCGTGCTCGCCGAGCCGATCGAGCCCCTCCTGATGACGGATGCCGCGGGCCGCCCCTGCATCGAGACGAAGACCACCCGCGACCTCGAGACGGATCTCGGACTGCCCGGCGGCAACATCTTCCACACCCCGCTGTCGTGGCCATTCGCCGAGGATTCGGCGGCGCTCGAGACCGCCGCCGCGCGGTGGGGGGTGGCGACGGGGCATCAACGGATTTTGCTCTGCGGCGCCGGGGCGAGGCGTGGGGGAGGAGTGAGCGGACTCGGCGGGCACAACGCGGCGATGGCGGTGCTCGAGGGCTCCTGACCCGCCGCCGCGCAGAACCCCGGGACGTCGAGCGTCAGGCGCGACCGGCGTCAGCTGTGGTCGTCGCCATGACCGCGGTCGTCACCGCGGCAGTCGCCTCCCTTCCGCTCGGAATCGCCGGCCGCCCGCGAGACACCCCGGATCTTCCAGACCTCACCGTTGTGCGTGACGACCAGGGCGGTGTCACCCAGGAAATCGACGGAGGTCGGCAGATTCAGCTCGGCCGTGACAACGGAGAAGGTGCCGTCGTCGTTCACCCGGAGCAGCTCCCCACTGTTCGGCAGTGCCGGAGAGCCGGCGGGAACATTACCCGGCGAATCGCCCTGGGAGAGGGCGTAGAGCGCGCCGCAGCGCCCGAATTCCACGTCGACAAGCAAGCTGAACCCCGAGGCCACGTCGGTCACTTCTTCGGTGTCCGGGTTTCTGAGCGGGACCGAGACAACCTTGCCGTCGGCGGGGTTATGCGGGACGGGCCCCGCCTCGGCCAGGTACACGGTCTTGCCGGCCACGGCCAGCCCGGTCGGAACGATGTTGCCGAACCCGATGAGCTCGCTCACCTCGCCCGACCTCGACACCGACAGCACCCGGTTGTGATGGCCGTCGGAGACGAGGAATCCGCCCCGCACCGGCTGCAGAGCGAATTGCACCCCGCGATCAAGGTCGAACGCGGTGGCCGGCGGATGCGTGCGCGAGAACTCCCCGAGGTCGGCGATGACCGTGAAGGTGTTCGGGCCGTCAACCCGGTAGATCCCGTCGATCTGGTTCCCGCCGACATCCGGGCCGACAACCGACACGAGCACGTAGGCCGTGTCGCCGACGAACGCGACGTCGATCGGACCGCCGATGGGGATCACCGCCTTGGGCAGGCCGGATGCGAAGGTCGTGGTGGCACCGCTGCCGGGATCGATCCTGGTGATCTCGCCGGTCGTCCCCTCGGCGACGTAGAGCGCCCCGTCAGGTCCGATGGCGCCGCCGCTGGTGCCTTCGAGGCCGGAGACGAGCAGTTCGGCGACGGCCGGATGCGCATCGGTCCCGTGTCCGGTGGTGGCTCCGGCGATCGACGGAACGAGGATCGCCGGCACGATCAGGGCGGCCAGGGCCGCGGCATGGAACAGAGTTCGTTTGACACCCATGGTTTTTCCTCCGATTGAGTAGGTGTGGCCCAGGGATCATGCCGATGGCGGCGATGGGCGGCCGGCTTGTCACGGCGGGAGCGGTCCTCAGGTCACGGAACGACGTGAGGTGTTTCTCGCGGCCATCCTGCTCCCGGGCCGCGCCCACGTCAAGGCATCGCCCTGGCGGGGGACCCTCCCCCGGGCCGGCGCTTGGCGTGGCCGCTGGCCCCCGGCCGGAGAAGGGCATAGTTTTGTAGTGAGGCCAGTGCCTCACTCACCGTGGAGGTTCCCATGTCAGCCAAGCCAACCGGACGCCTCGCCCAGCGCGAGGACGGGCTCTATCTCATGCTCGATCGGCTCTTCACCGCGCCGATCGATGATGTGTGGGCGAGCATGAGCCGACCCGCCGGCCTCGCCGGCTGGATCGGCACCTACACCGGCTCCCCCGAGACCGGCGCCGTGCGCTTCCGCCTCGACGAGCCGGGCGCCGAGTGGGAGTACGTCAGCATCCTCACCTGCATCCCGCCGAAGCGGTTCACCGTCAACATCGGCGAGGGCGACGCCGCCCGGCACGTCATCCTGCACCTCGTCGAGGGTGCGGGGATGACCACGTTGACCTTCGGCCAGCGACTGCACACGGCCGCGGAGGCCGAAACGGTCGGCCCGTATTGGGACTACTACTT
>JANMBI010000150.1:0-4153 GCA_031360325.1 Frigoribacterium sp.
AGGTGTTGGCGCTTCCAGATCGGCACCGTCTGTTTGATCAGTTCGACGAGGCGCTCGCAGGCGGCGAAGGCCTCCCCGCGATGCGCGGCAGCGACGGCGGCGACGAGCGCGACATCGCCGACGACGAGCGGGCCGACGCGATGAGCGGCCGCCACCCGGAGTCCGGTCTCCGTCGCGATCGCCTGGCAACAGTCCTCGAGGAACCGGCCGGCATCCGGGTGGGCGGAGTATTCGAGCGACCTCACGGCGAGCCCGTGATCGTGGTTGCGCACCACACCTCGGAAGGTCACCAGCGCCCCCTTCCCGTCATCCATCACGAAGTCCTCGAGCGAGACGGCGTCGATCGGATCGGGGGAGATGGACGCGAGAATGTCGTCACTCATGGGGGCCACCCCCGGCGACCTGGGCCACGAGGTGCGCCAACAACCCATCGAGCACGGCGAGTCCGTCGCGCACCCCGCCGCTCGACCCCGGAAGGTTCACGATCACGGTGCCGTCGGCGGTGCCGGCCAGCCCTCGACTGAGGGCGGCGGTCGGGGTCGTTGCGAGCCCTCGAGCTCGAATCGCCTCGGCAACGCCGGGCAGTTCCCGGTCGATCAGGGCGAGCGTGGCCTCCGGGGTGCGGTCGGTGGGGCTGAGTCCGGTGCCGCCGGTCGTGACGATCACAGCGGGGGCGGATGCCACCACCCTTTCAAGCTCGGCGGCGATGTCGGCGTCAGCCACGACGGTCACCGCGTCGACCGTGAAGCCGTGTTCCGCAAGCCAGGCGGCGATCACCGGACCGGTGGTGTCGTCGCGGGTTCCGGCGGCGGCTCCGGTGGAAGCGACGACGACCGCGGCCGTTTGGGCGCGGATGCCGAGGGGTTGGTCATCGACGTCTCGTCTCCAGTGCCCGCGCTTGCCGCCGGTCTTCGTCTCGAGCCGGATCTCTCCGAGCACGGCCGCGGGATCCACCGCCTTAACCATGTCGTGCAGGGTCAGGCCGGCGAGGGCAACCGCGGTGAGGGCTTCCATCTCGACCCCGGTCCGACCGACCGTCTTCGCGGTTGCGGACACCAGGATGGAGTCATCCGTGAAGGAGAAGTCGATGGCGACCGAGGAGAGCGGCACCTGGTGGCAGAGCGGGATGAGCTCGCTGGTCTTCTTCGCACCCGAGATTCCGGCGATGCGCGCGGTGGCGAGCACATCGGCCTTCGGCAGGCCGTCGGCGCGCACGAGCGCGATGACCTCCGGCGTGCTCACGAATCGGGCGGTGGCGGTGGCGGTGCGAGAGGTCACGGGCTTGGCACCGACATCCACCATGCGGGCCCGACCGTCGGCATCCAGATGGCTGAGCGCATTCACAGGTCTATAGTCTCCACGGTGTCGCCCGCTTTCTGTTCGGTGATATGGGCAGGGATGTCGATGAGCAGATCGGCGGCGGCGAGCCCGGCCACCAGGTGCGAGCCGTGCCCCCCGACAACCTCGACCCGGTCGTCTGGCAGGGCTCGTCCGCGCAAGAACTGGCGTTTTCCGGGTGCCGAACGCAGGTCGGCCACGAGGGTGCGGGTCCCACGCCGAGCCGCCGGGAGACCGGCGAACTCGCGCAGCACCGGTGCCACGAAAACCTCGAATGAGAGCTGGGTGCTCACCGGGTTGCCGGGAAAGCTGATCACCGGGACCCCGCCGAACACGCCGCTCGCCTGCGGCCCGCCGGGTTGCATCGCGATGTGTCCGACCTCGCCGTCGATCGCCCGCAGGAAATCGCGAACGACCTCGTAGTTGCCCATCGAGATTCCGCCCGAGGTGAGCACGAGATCGGCGCTGTCGACCGCCGTTGACATCGCCTCGTGAAGCAGCGAGACCTCGTCGCCGACCGGGCGGATCACCTCGATGAGTTCGGCGCCGCAGGCTCGGGCGGCGGCGGCGAGGGCGATGCCGTTGGAGTCGTAGATCTCGCCGGGGCCCGCCCGACGCCCGAGGGGAGCGAGCTCGGCGCCGGTGCTGATCACGACGACCCGCACTCGCCGGCGAACCTCGATCGTGTCGACGCCGGCGGCGGCGAGCAGCGCGAGATGGCGGGAGGCGAGACGCCGACCGGCGGGGATCAGTTCTTCCCCCGCGCGCAGGTCGCTGCCCCGATCGCGCACGTAGTCGCCGCTCGCCCGACCGCGCGTGATGGTGACCGCGGTCGCCCCGGAGGTGGTGTCTTCGACGGGGATGACGGCATCCGCTCCCTCGGGAACAACGGCGCCGGTCATGATTCGCACCGCTGTGCCCCTGGCCAGTGGCGGGGGAGTGCCGGGTTGAGCCGCCACTTCGCCCACGATCGGCAGGGTCACCGGGATGCTCCGGAGATCGCCGGAGTTGATCGCGAAGCCGTCCATCTGGGAATTGCGGAAGAGCGGCAGGTCGACGGGGGAGAGGATGGCCGCGGCGGTCACGCGACCGAGGGCCGCTCCGATCTCCACGCTTTCGTGCCCCGTGGGCAGCCCCGCCTCTACGAGGGCACGCACATGGGCGGCATGCTGCTCGACGGAAGTGTGCGACACCTCAATACCTCGCTACGGCGGGGTCGACTCGACGGGACCACGCGTCGATGCCGCCGTGGAGACTGCGGGCGGGGATGCCGCGGGCGCGGAGCATCTCGACGGCGTTGGCCGAGCGGATGCCCGCGTGGCAGTACACGACCACCGCCTTCGAGCGGTCGATGTCGTCGAGATGGGCCTCGAGGGACGCAAGCGGGATCAGGGTCGAGCCGGGAAGGCTCGCGATCTCGGCCTCCCACGGCTCGCGCACATCGACAAGGGTGACTTCCTCGAGCGATCCCGCGAGCTCCTCTACGCCGATGGTCGGGGATGTCCCGCAGAACAGCTCGTAGTCGATCAGCTCGGTGATGGGTGCCGCCTCGGGGTCCCGAGCGTAGGCGAGTTCGCGGAATCCGCCGGTCAGGGCGCCGTAGCTGGTGACGCGACCGATCAGGGGGGTTCCGATGCCGGTGATGATTTTCACGACCTCTCCGGCCATGATCGATCCGATCACGGCGACGACACTCGGCAGCACTCCGCCCGCCTCGCAGGAGAGCACCGAACCGGGCCGCGGTGGGGAGGGGAACAGGTCCCGGTATTGAGGACCGTGCGCCGCCCACGCCACCCCGGCCTGCCCGGCGTACTGCGAGACGGCGCCCCAGACCAGAGGGATGCCGGTGAGAGCCGCCGCGTCGTTGGCGAGGTAGCGGGTGGGAAAGTTGTCGCTGCCGTCGACGACGAGGTCGTAGTCGGCGAAAAGCTCGAGCGCGTTGTCGGCGGTGAGTCTGGCTTCGACGGCGTGCACCACGGTCGCGGGATCGATGGCCGCCACGGTCTCGGCGGCCGATCGCGCCTTGCCGCGCCCGACATCCGCGATTCCGTGGGCGAGCTGACGGTGCAGGTTGCTCAGCTCCACCCTGTCGTCGTCGATGATGCCGATGGTGCCGATGCCGGCGGCGGCGAGTGCCGGGATCACGCAGCTGCCGAGTCCGCCGGCGCCGACCACCAGCACCCGCGCCTCGGCGAGTCGCTGCTGCGCGGCCGCGCCGAAGTCGGGAAGTGCCAGTTGGCGGGAGTACCGGTCGGCATTCGGCGGCGGGGATGCTGGCATTATCCGATTCTCGCAGGTACGCGGGTGCGCCGGGCCGATGTTTGGCACCCATCCGTTTCGACGGAAGGCGTTCCGGGCAGAGCCTCCCCTCGGGTTCCTCTGGCGCGCACCGGCAGATCATGCCCCGGTGCGAGAGAGTCGCCGGCCTGTACCCCACCGGGTCGGCGCCCCCGAACGTGGAAGACCGGACGAAAGGCCGCAGAGAACAGCGGACGGTCGGTTTCCGCCACCGTTCAGCCACCGATGCGGGGTGTGCTCGCGTTGCGAACGGGCGAAAGTTCCGATGACTCTCTGACGAAGGGAGTGACCGCCACCGCGAAAGCTCGCCGCCTGGCGCGGTGTTGATGTCGATGCCGGCGACCGAAATCCTCGACTAGAGATTTTTGATCGCCGTGAGCACCTTCGAGAGGGAGTCCTTCGCGTCGCCGAACAGCAGCGTCGTCTGCGGTGCGTACAGCAACTCGTTCTCGATACCGGCGAAGCCCGAACGCATGGAGCGTTTGAGAAAGACGATCTGCCGCGCATCCGAGACTTC
>JANMBI010000204.1:0-5075 GCA_031360325.1 Frigoribacterium sp.
ACGCACCTTCGGAGAGTCGGTGAACCTCGCCGTCAACCAGACTCTGGTGCGGTCGATCAACACCTCGATCGTGGCGATCCTGCCGGTCGGATCGATTCTCTTCATCGGGGCGTTTGTTCTCGGTGCCGGCACCCTGCGCGACATCTCGCTCGCGCTGTTCATCGGGATCATCGTGGGAACCTACTCGACCATCTTCATCGCGGCCCCGCTGTACGCGCAGCTGCGCGGCGGTGAAGACGCGATCAAGAAGCGTGACAAGCGCACCAGAGCGGTTCGAGAAGCCAGCCGAACCGTTCCGGCGAGCTGACGGCCGCACCCGCTCGGCCACCCTCACCGGCCACCCGCACCGGCCACGCACCGGCCACGCACCGGCCACTCCCGGTTGGGAGGCCGTTCCCTCGCTCGCCGGCCGTCGGCAAGGCGGTCATCCGCCGTGCCGCCGACGCTCCGGAAGAGCGCGCTCTGGCGAATTGTGCTCGGGCGAATTGTGCTCGGGCGGATCAGAGCTGGTGATCGCCGGGTCGAGAATCGCGCCACGAGCGAACTCGCGGAGGGCCGGAGGCCCGCGGTGATAGTTTTGCTTGAGGAGGAACGCGGATGGTAGATACGACGACGTCGGACACCGCCGCGCCTCCTACGCCGGGCTCCAACGGGCCGACCACCGGCTCGCTCCGCACGCTCCTCCCGCGGATCTTCTCGAAGGCGCAGCCGACGGGCGCGGTGGACCGGCTCGTGAAGACGGCGCGGATGCACCATCCGAAGGCCGATGTGAGCATCATCGAGCGTGCGTATGTGACGGCCGAACTCGCACATCGCGGGCAGAATCGCCGCAGCGGCGATCCCTACATCACTCACCCGGTAGCCGTCGCGCAGATTCTCGCCGATCTCGGAATCGGACCGAAGACGCTGGCCGCGGCCCTTCTCCACGACACAGTGGAAGATACTTCGTATTCGCTTGACCTCCTCCGGCGGGACTTCGGCGACGAGATTGCAATGCTCGTCGACGGAGTGACAAAACTCGACAAGCTCAAGTACGGGGACAGCGCTCAGGCGGAAACGGTGCGCAAGATGGTCGTCGCCATGTCGAAGGATATTCGGGTGCTCGTCATCAAGCTCGCCGATCGCCTGCACAACGCGCGGACCTGGGGCTTCGTGCCCACGGAGTCGGCCACGCGAAAGGCGCAGGAGACCCTCGAGATCTACGCACCGCTCGCACATCGGCTGGGCATCCAGACCATCAAGTGGGAGCTCGAAGATCTCTCCTTCGCCGTGTTGTATCCCAAGCTCTACATCGAGATCGAGAATCTCGTGAAGCAGCGCACTCCGCAACGGGAGGAGTTCGTGCAGCAGGTGATCGACGCGGTCAAGGAAGACCTGAAGGCCTCCAAAATCAAGGGCAAGGTCGTCGGCCGGCCCAAGCAGTACTACTCGATCTATCAGAAGATGATCGTGCGCGGGCGCGAATTCGATGAAATCTACGACCTCGTCGGCATTCGCGTCCTCGTCGGTTCGGTGCGGGACTGCTATGCGGTGCTCGGGTCGATCCATGCTCGTTGGAACCCGATCCCCGGCCGGTTCAAGGACTACATCGCAACCCCCAAGTTCAACCTGTACCAGTCCCTGCACACCACCGTGATCGGGCCGAAGGGTCGCGCGGTCGAGATTCAGATCCGCACAGACGAGATGCATCAGCGTGCCGAGTTCGGAGTCGCGGCGCACTGGAAGTACAAGGAACGTGTCAACGGCAAGGGAGGATCGAACGAGGCGAGCGATGACGGCGACATGGCCTGGCTCGCCCACATCACCGACTGGCAGGCCGAGACGGCCGATCCCAATGAGTTCCTCGATTCGCTCCGCTTCGAGATCGGTGCCAAAGAGGTCTACGTCTTCACCCCCCAGGGCAAGGTCATCGGCCTGCCCGCCGGCGCCACCCCGGTCGACTTCGCCTACGCTGTCCACACCGAGGTCGGTCATCGCACGATGGGATCGAAGGTCAACGGCAGGCTCGTGCCGCTCGAGAGCGCCTTAAATTCCGGCGATGTGGTGGAGATCTTCACCTCGAAGAATCCGGACGCCGGCCCGAGTCAGGGCTGGCTCGGCTTCGTCAAGAGCCCGCGCGCCCGCAACAAGATCAAGCAATGGTTCACGAAGGAACGTCGCGAAGAGGCGATCGAACAGGGCAAGGACGCCATCGCACGGGCGATGCGCAAACAGAATCTTCCCCTGCAGAAGCTCATGAACCAGGATTCGTTCAACGAGGTCGCCGCGCAGATGCGATACGACGACATCTCCGCACTCTATGCGGCAGTCGGCGAAGGCCATGTCTCGACCCAGTCGGTGATCGAGAAAGTGCTCGTCACCCTGCACACCGAAGCGGACGCCGAGGATGTCGAGATCTCATTTCCGAGCCGCGGACGCAGCAAGCAGCTGCGCAACAGCGACTCCGGGGTGCTCGTGCGCGGAGACCCCGACATCCTGGTCAAATTGGCGAAGTGCTGCACTCCGGTGCCGGGCGACGAGATCGTCGGTTTCGTGACTCGCGGATCGGGAGTCTCGGTGCACAAGAGAGACTGCCACAATGTGTCGTCTTTGCTGACCGAACCGGAGCGGATGGTCGATGTGGAGTGGGCCCCGACCTCATCCAGCATCTTCCTCGTGCAGATCCAGGTGGAAGCGCTCGACCGCGCCGGCCTGCTCTCCGACGTGACACGCGTTCTCTCGGAGAGCCACGTGAACATCCTCTCCGCATCGGTGTCCACCTCGAGCGACCGGCTCGCGCTCAGCCGCTTCGTGTTCGAGATGGGAGACACCACTCACCTGGATGGCGTTCTCAACGCGGTGCGTCGAATCGACGCCGTCTACGACGTGTATCGGGTCAACGGCGGCTGAATCCGCCGAGCGGCCTCGTTGATCCGCTCCAGGGCGAGCCGTTTGTTCGGCAGATTGCGACGGCGATCAGCGAACTCGCGGCAGTCGTCGACGCCGAAACCGCCGATCCGCATGAGGCCGATGACGGCGCGGAAGTCCGCGTCGTCGAATTCCGGGCTCGTGCGCGCGAGATCGACCACGGTGCGCAGGGGTGTGGTGACCAACAGGCCGGCGAAGTTCACCAGGTCTCCCCGATCGATCACGACCTCACGGATGGTGATCGCATCGAGCCCGACCGGTCTCACCCGCGCCGAGATGTCGGCGCAGAACTGGTGCCGCAGGGGAGGGTCGGACAGCGCGCCGAAGATCCACGCCGCGCTGCGCTGCTCGGCGATGAGCCGGTGCGGAAACGGTGTGGCGAGGACGAGGGCGAGGGCGCGCTGGGAGCCCTGTTCGATCTCGTCGATAGGACTGAAACACTGGTCGACGCGGTAGACCTCCCCGTCGAGCTTCGCCGCGTGAAGTTCGGCCTCTGGCAGGTCGGCGTGGAACAGCACGGCGGGGAGGTGGGACATGGCAATCATGCTCGCGGACACGGCAGAGAGGCCAGCGGAGACCACGACGATCTGTGGACAACGAACCGAGCTTATCCGCGAGACGGAGCGGAATGCGCCCTAGCCGATCGCCCTCAGCCAGGCCTTCCGTGCATCCAGGGCCTCCTCGGCACTCGCGATCTTGGCGGCGTCGCCGCCAGACTTCGCTTCGGCCAGTTCGGCCTCGAGCTTGGCGATCGCGTCCTGGAGCTGCCCCGTTAGCCCTTCCGCGCGCGCGATTCGCTCCGGATTGCTCTTCTGCCAGTGCTCCTCGTCGAGCTTGCGGACGGCGGCTTCCACCCTGCGCAAACGATCTTCGATCGGCTTGACCCTGTCCCGCGGCAGCTTGCCGATGGCATCCCAGCGACGCTGGATCGACAGCAGCGAATCCTTCGCAGCGACTCGATCGGTCTGGGTGAGCAGCTCCTCCGCCTCGGTGAGCAGGGCCAGCTTGAGTTCGAGGTTGACGCCGAACTCCTCGTTGTCCTTCGCATCGAGCTCCGACTTCGCCGAATAGAGGGCGTCCCCGGCCGTCTTGAAGCGTGCCCAGAGCGCGTCGTCGAGTTTCTTGCCGGCACGCCCGGCGGACTTCCACTCGTCAAGGAGGGTGCGGTAGGCGGGAATGCCGTCTAGACCCTGCGGAACGAGAGATTCGGCCCTCTCCGCGAGGGCCTGCTTCTTGTTTCGGGCGTCCTTATGCACGGAATCCAGTTCGGCAAAAAAGGCCTTGCGATGGGTCTCGATCACCGTCCGAGCGGCGCGGAAACGCTTCCACAGCTCGTTGCTCTCAGTCTTCGGCAGCCGCGGTCCGTCGGCCTGATGTTTCTGCCAGCGAGCAAAAATGTCGTCGAGGCTCGCACTCACCTGCTTCCACTGCGCCTTTGCCGGATCCTGGGCCGCGAGAGTCTCCGCCTCAAGGACGAGCGCTTCGCGCTCGGCAAGGGCGGCCTGCGTCGCCGCTTTCGTCTCTGCGGTGAGCTTCTCGGTGAGTTCGCCGACCGCGCCCTCGAGGGCGTCAAGGCGCACCAACAGGGACTGAAGGTCTCCCACCGCGTTGGCCGAGGCGACAGTCACCTTCAGTGCGGTGACGGTCTTGGCGACATCCGCCGCTGCCGTTCCGCGCTTGATCCGCTGTTCGAGAAGGGTCACTTGGCCGGCGAGTTCGACATACTTGCGTTGGAAGTATCCCAGCGCCTCCTCCGGAGTGCCGTCCGGAAACTGCCCGACGGCCCGCTCACCGTCGCCGTCGCGCACGAACACCGTGCCGGTCTCGTCAACGCGGCCCCACGGAGCCTGATCGTCTGTCGCCAAAAGCCTCACCTTTGCTTGTCGGCCGTGCTGTGACAGCGGCCGGACACCAGCCTATTGCACGGTCAGTTGGGTGATCTTCGTGGGGATGACCGGAGCACCGTCGGTTGTGCTCGTGGCCGATGGGGTGACGCCGCCATCCGCGATCTGGCTCACGAACTGGGGGAGACCGCTCGTGACCTTTCCGAAGACCGTGTACCCGCCGGTGGAGGTGTCGAGAGTGGTATCGGCGAAGGTGATGAAGAATTGGCTGCTCTGAGAGTATGTCCCCGCCCCGCGGGCCATCGCGATGGTGCCGGCCGGGTA
>JANMBI010000208.1:0-2132 GCA_031360325.1 Frigoribacterium sp.
CACGCGCCAGAACGCCCCGGCGTCGGGTGTCCCCACCGGCTTGCCCTCGTAGAGCACGGTCGTCGCACCGGCGATCAGGGGACCGTAGACGATGTAGGAATGGCCGACGACCCAGCCAACGTCGCTCGCCGTCCACATGACGTCCCCGGGGCCGACGTCGTAGATGTTCTTCATCGACCAGGCCATCGCCACCGCGTGACCTCCGTTGTCGCGCACCACGCCCTTGGGGGCGCCGGTCGTGCCCGAGGTGTACAGAATGTAGAGCGGGTCCGTGGCGGCCACCGGCACGGCCTCTCGCGCGGTGGCGGTCTTCACCCGTTCGTCCCAGTCCCACCACGCGGTCAGCTCGGTCGAATAGCCGCCGGCCAGGCCCGGCACCTCCGGACGATCCTTCACGATCACGGTCCCCACCGTATGGTGGCTGAGCTCGAGGGCCGCCGCGATCGTCGGGAGGTACTCGACCACACGGTTCGGCTCGATCCCTCCGGTGGCGGTCACGATGGCGACCGGGGCCGCGTCGTCGATGCGGGCGGCGAGTTCCTTCGCCGCGAAGCCGCCGAACACGACGGAGTGGACCGCGCCGAGTCGCGCACAGGCAAGCATCGCCACGATCGCCTGCGGCATCATCGGCATGTAGATGATCACCCGGTCGCCCCTGGCGACTCCGGCATCCGCAAGCACGCCGGCGAACCGGGCGACCCTGTCGAGTAGCGTCGCGTAGCTGTAGCTCTTCTTCTTGCCGACGACGGGTGAGTCGTAGATCAGCGCCGTGGCATCTCCTCGGCCGGCCAGCACGTGGCGATCGAGTGCGTTGAAGCAGGTGTTGAGTTCGGCTCCGGCGAACCAGCGGTAGAGCGGGGCGGCCGTGCTGTCGAGAGCATTCGTCGGCTCGACCGTCCACTCCACCAGTTTCGACGCTTCGAGCCAGAATCCCTCACGGTCGTCCACACTGCGCTGAAAGGCACGCCGGTACTCGCCAGCACGGCCCTCGCGCTCGGTCGGTTCAGTCACGAAACACCTCTCCATTGAAGTCATCACGCCAATTTTGTATACAGAACGTCGATGAAGCATGGCACATTTGGATGGAAATGGCCCCTTGTGGGCCATAATGTGTACACAGTCGGAAGATCAGTCGCAATGAAGGGGAGCAATGACCGTCACGAAACGCGTGAGCGACCGTGCGTACCAGACCCTTCGCGACGAGATCGTGGGGTGGGAGCTTCCCCCGGGAAGCGTGCTAGGTGAGGTCGAACAGTCCACCCGGCTCGGCGTCTCCCGCACGCCGCTGCGCGAAGCGCTTGCGCGATTGACGGCGGATGGCCTGGTGTCGTCGCAGTCCGGGCGCGGCCTCGTCGTCACCGACCTGTCCCTCGCCAGCATTCGGGAGATCTTCGAAGTGCGCCAGGCGCTCGAGGAGCAGGCCGCCCGCCTCGCCTCCCGCCGCGGGGACACCGCGGTCTTCGCCAAGCTCGAGAGCGAATTCGCCGCCGTCAACGAGTTGCTCGACCACGACGACCCCGCCCGGCACGCCTATTACGGGCTCGTCGCCCGACTCGACGACGCCATCGATGCCGCCGTCGACAACTCCTACCTCACTTCCGCGCTCGCAACCCTCCGCACCCACCTCGTGCGGGTGCGGCGACTCGCGGTCGACGATCCCGCGAGGCTCGCCGCCGCCGCGGCCGAACACCTGCTCATCGTGCAGGCGATCGCGGCCCGGGATGCCGAACTCGCCGCCCACGCGACACAGGTGCACCTGCACCGGGCCTGGCGAAACATCCAAAAGCTGGCCAACCTCGAGAACAGCCCCGGCCCAGCCCCCATCGTCCCGAGAGGATCACCGTGAAACTACACTCCGTGCGTGTGCACCCGAGCTCCGACAACCTGGCACGCGAAGACCAGTTGGCCGGGAAGATCGCCGCGGTGGCGGCGGATCCCGTCGCGGTGATCCCGGAGGTGACCGAGATGGTGATCAACCGTCTGATCGACAACGCCGCCGTGGCCACCGCCTCGCTCACCCGCGCTCCCGCGATCGCCGCGCGGGCGCAGGCCGAGGATCACCCCGCGGGACCGACGGTCGGGCCCGGGGCGAAAGTCTTCGGAATCCCCGGCAGCTTCGGGCCGGAGTGGGC
>JANMBI010000237.1:0-9105 GCA_031360325.1 Frigoribacterium sp.
AGGGTCTCCCGGGGTTCGGAGTGCGATGTCAGCCCGAGCAGCAGCGGGAACCCGCTGACCATGATGCCGGTCGCGCCGGCCGCCACGATGGTGCGGGCCACGTTCCAGCTCAGCGCGCGATAGCCGACGTCGAGCTGGGACCGACCGACGATGGAATGGCGGATGAACGGCCACACCACCAGAAGCGTGACCGGGAACGGCGCGGCGACCGCCCAGGCGAGGGCGACGACATTCGTGGTGAACAGCAGCGTCACGGAAAGCGCGATGAGGCGAAGGAGCGAATCCACGGTGATCATGAGCGCCAGGGGCACCCAGGCGGCCACGCCGTAGAGGGAGCCGGCCAGCACGGCGACCATGACGAAGGACGCCGTTCCGATGGCGAGCGGCCAGACGAGACTCCACCCCTCGGTCGGGAACACCTGGTGCACCCAGAACGGTGCGGTCGTGAGCGTCGTGACGAAGACCGACACACCGGCGACCAGACCGAAGTTGCGTGCCCGGCTGACCCGCACCGGCGCCCCGGGGGTGACCGGGTGGGTGCCGCGGGTGACCTCCTGTTGGATGCCGCCGAGCGCGCCCACCACGAGGCAGTTGGCGGACCAGAAGACGGCGAAGATCGCGTAGGCGGCCAGGCCGATTCGGTTGGGCACGAGGATCGTGACCACGTAGGAGGCTATTCCCGCGATCCCGGTGGAGAGGAGGATGATGACGAAGCCGGACAGCCGAGCGGTCCGCCGACCCTCGGGCCTCACCTCAGTCATTGCGTCATCCATCCGACGACGCCTGCCGCCGGATGACCTCAGTCGCCGTGCGGCTGCAGCAGGTCGCGCACCATATCCAGTCGCCCTTGACTGGCGTAGGTCGAGTACCAACCGCGGCGATGGGCACGCAGGACGGGAGCGACCCGGCGCAGGCGAGACGACGGGAGCGACGCGCGCAAGGTCTCCGACTCGGCTTTCGTCCGGGCCGCGAGACGAACTGGGCTCGTCACCCGGGAATCGAGCGACTCCACCCGGTCCCGGAATTGCACGGAACGGCGCGCCAGCCGAGCGTTGCGGCCGTGACGCGGTTCGAGGGCGCGCATCACTTTGCGGCGGAGGGTGGGGTAGTCGACGCCGATCTGGTTCGTGTCGTGCTGGCGGTAGTCGATCAGTTCTTCTTCGATGGCCTCCAGTTGCCCGGTCGCCGCCGCCAGCATCGCCAGCCACTCGTCGTGTACCCAGTCGGGGGCGAAGGGCAGCGCGACGTCCAGCAGGCGGCGTCGGAACATCATCGTGGCTCCGGTGGCGATGTTGCGCTTGATGAACACCGAGAATCCGGCGCCTGCGTGCACCGCGGCCAGATCCGCGGCGCGCACCTCCAGAACGTCGAAGATCGTGCGGTCGAGGCTCTCACCGCGGGTGTCGACGAGGCGCGCATTGGTGAAGACGAGATCGAGCTCCGGTCGGGTGTCGAACTCGCGACTCGCGCGGGCGAGGCGACCCGGATGCCAGATGTCATCCTGATCGCACAGGGCGATGAGATCGCCGGTGCAGCGTCGAATCGCGCTCTCGAAGTTCGCCGTCACTCCGAGCGCCACGGGGTTCCGCTGCACGATGAGGGTCACTTCCGGGCGGCCTGCCATCACCCGGCGGGCGATCTCCACCGTCTCGTCGGTCGAGGCGTCATCCGCCAGCACGATCTCCGAGGGCGGCACCGACTGGGCGAGGATGCTCCGCAGCTGCTCTTCGAGAAACCGCTCGCCGTTGTGGGTGCAGAGTGCCACGGAGATGGTCGGGCTCATGGGCGGGGCGGCTCCCGGATCGTTGCGCTGCGGCCTCAGAAACTGTGAGACGACATTCACACCAGTATCCCATCGGTCGATCCGGGTTAAGGTCCCCGATCGTGCCGACCCCGCTCGACTGCGCGACCGTGAGCGGCAAGTAACCTAGTCGACCGGCATCCGACTGCCCGTGGCCGCGAAAGCCTTCCGCCAGCTCAACTCGCGCGACGCCTTCACCGAGCACACCACGAAGGTGAGCCAGCCGAACTCCACCAGCAGGGAACTCTCGGCGAGCCCGGTCACGAGCAGCACCACCAGCACGAGTGCTGGCCAGGCGTAGACGAAACTTCGCTGACGGGAGGCGAGCAGCCAGGAACGGATGAAGGCCAGCCCCACCATGAACACGAAGGCGACCAGCCCGATTAGGCCGAGCTGGAACCAGACGTCGAGGAAGGCGTTCAAGGCCGAGGACTGCAGGCCGTCGCGGATGAAGCTGAAGGGAGGGGTGCCCTGCCACCAGTAGCCGACCCAGCCCCATCCCTCCAGTTCGTGGGTCGGAATCAGCAGGCGGATCGGCCGCCAGATGGAGAGGCGGAGGTTCAGCTCGTTGCTGGCGCTGAGCGCGTTGATGAGGGGCGCGCGGGCGGCCCAGGCCACCGCACCGACCGCGATGGTGGAGCCGAGGAGCGCGAACTGCCAGACGCGTTTGCGCTCCGGGGGAAGACGGCGGAGCCCGGCGAGCACCAGTGCGGCGACCACCACGACCACGAGCGTGCCAAAGGCGATCGGGGACCGCGTGAGCAGCAGGGTGACCCCCGCGAGAGTGAGCGAGCCGATCGCCATTCCGCGCGAAACCGATCGCGTGCGCAGCTCCGTGATGAAGGTCACCCCCGCAATCAGGGTGACGATGCCGAGCTGGTTGCGCGCGCCGAAAATGCCCTGGATCGGCCCGAGCACACCGAAATTGCCGGCGATGGCGAGGAAACGGATCGGGCTGTCGATCAGGATGCCCGAGAAGATCTCGAGCACGAGTGACAGCCCGAGGGCGGCACGAAGCACGTTGCCGAACGCCCGAGCGATCTGGATGGTGTCCCGCACGAGAGCCACATAGATGCCGAGCATCGTCACCGCGACGAGATAGATCGTGCTGCCCGCGCTCTCCCAGTTGTACTGGCTCCAGAAGGTCGAGATCCCGGCCCAGCCGACGAAAATCAGCAGGGAGATCGGCAGGAGGCCGTGCCACTCGATCGCCTCGCGCTGGGCGAGGAGCGACAGGGACGCGAGGGTCACGAGGCCGGCCAGTATCGCCAGCCAACCCGGCCATCCCATCAGCTCCCTGAGCAGCAGCGCGCCGACCAGACCACCGACGATCGCCTGCGTGAGGGCGGAGGAGAAGCGGGGCGACCCGAGCAGCTGCCGGGACAACGCGAATGCCGGATGCCGCGGCAGAGCGGCGCTCACGCCCGCCCCCGCAGCGATGCGGGCGAGAGCACCGGTGCGACCGGTTCGAGACCGAGGGGGCTGATCTTCGTCTTCACCGCCCAGATCACGAGCAGCATCAGCCCGCCCTCGAGCAGGATGCGGCTCTCGGCAATGCTCTGCACGAGTTGCGCCGTCAACATCAGGAGGGGGAGCAGTGCCACCCACTGGTGCGTGCCGGCATCCCCGGGGGCCACCACCACCCGGTCGATGCCGACGAGCCAGGCTCGCACCAGGGTTGCGAGCACGAGAGCCGAGAACACGACCAGGCCGATGATGCCGAGCTGCAGCCACACGTCGAGCCAGGCATCGTGGGCGTGGGGCGGCTGCACCCCGCCGGCCTTCTTGAGCGTATCGAACGGGGCGATCCAGACGATCCAGTAGCCGAGCCATCCCCACCCCGCACCCGGTCGCTGTTGGGCGAGCGCGATCACCTCCTGCCAGATGGTGGTGCGCCCGGTGAAGTCGGCGCTTTTGCCGAGCAGGGTGAGGATGCGGCTCTGCTGCGCGAAGGCCAGCACCGTGAGCGCCGCGACGACCAGGCCGATGCCCGCGTAGGCATACGCCCGCCGCCGCGGCGTTCGTGCGCGCCGCACGATCACGGCCGCGATCGCCATGATCACCACCCCGGCGAGGGCGACGAAGATGGTGGCCGACTGGGTGAGCCCGATCGTGACGATCGCGACGGCGAGCCAGAACCACCCCCACCCGCGCGTGACCGATCGCGAGGCGAGCTGGATCGAGAAGACGATGAGCCCGAACAGCGCGGCCATGGAAAGCAGGCTCGAGTTGCCGACGATTCCCTGGATCTTGCCGAGGTCGAACAGCAGATCGCGCGACCAGTAGAGCAGCTTGGCCGGGTGGGCCCGGGGGGCGACCCACACCGGGTAGATCGGGTGCCGGATGAACGCGGAGACGATGAACTCGAACACGAAGGAGAGCCCGAGCACCAGTCGGAACACCCACCCGAGCACGGTGAGCAGCTCCGGCCAGGTGAGCGTGATCGCGACGGACACGGCGGATGCGGCGGTCAGCAGCAGCACCACCGCACCGAGAGCGGTGAAGCCGGGGTAGAACGACCACGCGATCGAGAGGAAGGCGAGCGTCACGAACGCGAGCAGCGGATAGGGGAGGGAACCGATGCGGAACCGCGCCCGGTTGTGGACCAGCATGACGATCGAGATGGCGGCGATGATCACCACGAGCGCACCGTAGCCGTACCAACTGAAGGCGTTGCGCCAGAAGTCCCCGGCGATACCGGTGAACAGCACGAGAGTCGCGAACCCCAGGCGGAATCCGCGGCTGTCGAGAGTGGTCATAGAGACCAGGGTATGCGCTGGGGGTCTCATCGGCCTCGACCGGCGGATGGCGCGGTCAGACGGACGCGGTCTTCCCTGTCATCGCCCGCCCGACAATGAGGGCATACATCTCCCGCGTGCCCTCGCACGAGTAATGAGGGCTTCGGCATCCGCGAAGTCGGCTTCGGCATCCGCGAAGTCGGCTTCCGCATCCGCGAGTCGGCTTCCGGATCCGCGAAGAGTTTCATCACGCCGTAGGGCATGACGATGCCGTTGGCGAGGTTTTTGGCCGCCAGCTCCTCGATGAGCCGATGGCCTCGGAGTGCCTGACCGAGCTGGATTCGCGCGCCCGCGTAGTCCACGGCGGCCCCGCGATCAGCGCCTCGGCGGTAAGCGCCCCCTCTTAAGGAGTCGACTCGACCAGTACCGCATCCGCGCATGCCGGCGTGGATGTGAACTCGGCCAGGACGACTCCCATACCCGCGGCGACCGCCGCCGCCGCGAACGGGCGGCGAACTCTCACAGAGTCGCCCCGGTGACCGTGGCGACACGAATGGCCATGTGGTCAAGGTTGGGCATGGCACGTTCCATGTGGTGCTCGGCTTCGTGCACGACCGACTCGGCACCAGCCCATGCGTCGTCGGGGACCACGATCTCCGCGGCGCCGTGGAGTCGGTGGCCGACCCAACGCAACTGCAGCTGGTTGACGTCGACGATGCCGTCGACCTCGCGCAGAGTGCGCTCCGCACGGTCAATGAGATCCGGCTCGATGCTGTCCAGGAGGCGTCGGCCGATGCTGCGGACGGTGCCGATAAGCAGGATCATGATGGCGACCGAGATGACGATGCCGACGATAGGGTCGGCCAGCGGGAAGCCGAGCAGTACGCCGATGCCCCCGACAACCACAGCGAGCGAAGTGAACCCGTCGGTGCGGGCGTGGACCCCGTCGGCTACCAGGGCGGCCGACCCGATCTTCCGACCGACCCGGATGCGATACACCGCCACAGCCTCGTTGCCCAGGAATCCGACGACCCCAGCGGCGATCACCCAGCCGATGTTATGCAGCGGTTGAGGGTGGAAGAGGCGGTCAATGGACTGCCAGGCGGCGACGACAGCGGATGCGAGAACAACGACGATGATGAACAGCCCGGCGAGGTCCTCGGCGCGACCATAGCCGAAGGTGTAACGGCGGGAAGCGGCGCGGCGCCCGAGGATGAATGCGATCCACAGGGGTACCGCCGTCAGTGCGTCCGAAAAGTTGTGAATGGTATCGGCGAACAGGGCCACCGAGCCGCTGATGAGGACGACGCCGAACTGCAGGATTGTCGTGATCAGAAGTATTACCAGGCTGATCTTCAGTGCGCGAATGCCCTCTGTGCTCGCCTCCATGGCGTCATCGATTGAGTCGGCGGCGTCGTGGGTGTGCGGGACGAACAGCCCGTACAGGAAACCCTTGATCCCCGTCGGGTGGGAGTGCCCCCCGGGACCGTGGTCGTGATCGTGGTGGTCGTGATCGTGGTCGTGCGGGTGAGGGAGGTCGAGAGAGTCGCTGTGAGGGTGCGAGTGACCTGCCTTTCGCGCTTGATCGGTTTCCCCGAGTCCGTGATCGAGCGACGACTCAGCGTGGACGTGGTCGTGGTCGTGCGTGTGCTCGGTTCCCGCGGCGTGCTGGCGCTCGTGCTCGGCGTCGTGGTCCGTCGTTCCGGCCATCAGGTGTCGGCTCCTTGGATTTGGTGGTGGCGAGGGTGGGCGTCGAGCGAGTGCTCGGCCTGAAAAATGGCGTCCGAAACGAGTCGGGCGGCGTGCTCGTTGGACAGCCGATAAAACACCCGTGTGCCCTCCTGGCGAGTTTCAACGAGGCGCCCAAGACGCAGTTTCGCGAGATGCTGCGACACAGCCGCGGGGGACTTGTCCACGATGTCGGCCAAATTGTTCACCGACATCTCTCCGTCCCGCATCGCAAGAATCAAACGCACGCGTGTGGCATCAGCCAGAATCGCGAACACCTCGACGGCCAGCTCGACGAACTGACCGTCGACAGCCACGCCGTCAGTCTGCTTATCTGCGTCCATACGCAGATTCTTTCACACTTTCAAACCGTCGATGTTGCTTTTTCCAGGATGCGCCCGTAGGCAATTGGGCGGGCGCGCCCGGGCATCCTGGCTTCAGAATCAGCAATTCATCTCACTGGAATCGTAAGGCTGTAGCCGGAGAAGTCGCTGCCCAGCGGGGTGCGATACCGGGGCGGTGAGGGCCATCTGGACTCCCGTGCGTGAGGCGGGACGCGGCCATTTGAAACACCGTTTCTCGGCGTTGACCACGGCGGCTCTCGCCTTGACCACAGCGTTTCTCGGTGTCGACCACACCGACTTTCGGTGTCGACCACACCGGCTCTCGGTGTCGACCACACCGACTTTCGGCGTTGACCACGGCGTTTCTCGGCGTTGACCACACCGGCTCTCGGCGTTGACCACACCGTTGGTAGTTTTGTCACACCCCCGATCGAAGGAACCAGCGGATGTTTGTCGGCATCACCAACACACCCCGCCCATACCCCTGGGGATCGACGACGGCGATCGCGCAATTGCTCGGGCGCGAGGCATCCGGAGGGCCGGAAGCCGAACTCTGGCTCGGGGCGCACCCCGGCTGCCCAAGTCGGATCGTCGATCCGACGCAGACGGGCGGCGCGACGGATCTCGAAGGGTGGATAGCGGCCGACCCGGTGGCAACGCTCGGGCCGTATGCGGCATCCGGTCGCCTGCCGTTTCTGCTCAAGATCCTCGCGGCGGCCTCGCCGCTCTCACTTCAGGCGCACCCGACGCCCGAGCAGGCGCGACTCGGATTCGAGCGGGAGAACCAGCTCGGCGTTCCGCTCGATGCCCCCCACCGCAACTATCGGGACGCCTACCCCAAGCCAGAACTCATCTACGCGCTCTCACCCACCTTCGATGCGCTCTGCGGATTCCGCCCCCTCGACGAGGTGCGCGCGCTGATCTCGGCGCTGATCGATGCCTCCCTCGGGGTCGAAGACCCGCAGCCGCAGCCGCTCGAAGACCTGCTCGCTTCGCTCAGCGGGTCGGATGTCGCGCTGCCGGAGACCGTCGCGTGGCTCATCGGCCGACGCACCGGAGTCGCGACACTGGTGTCACTCGTGACAGCGCTCGCCGCGCACGGGGTCCGCGGGTACGAACGCGAGATGGCGACGGTGTCGTTGTTGGCCGACGAGCATCCCGGAGATCCGGGCATCGTCGTCTCCCTGCTGCTCAATCACGTCACGCTCGCCGCCGGGGAGGCGCTCTTTCTGCCCGCCGGGAACATCCACGCCTACCTCTCCGGTCTCGGTATCGAGTTAATGACCGCGTCGGACAACGTGCTGCGCGGTGGCCTCACCCCGAAGCACGTGGACGTGCCCGAGCTGCTGTCAGTGTTGGACTTCACCCCCGGGCCGGTGCCGTACCTTCGGGCGGCGGCGCCTCCCGCCGCCGGTACTCGGGCCGGTTCCGATTCTTTGGCTGCTGCCGGTTCCGCTGCCGGTTCCGCGTCCGCTGCGGCTGCGGGTTCCGGTTCCGAGTTCGCTGCGGGTTCCGGTTCCGCTGCGGGCTCCGCGTCCGCTGCGGCTGAGGGTTCCGCGCCCGCTGCCGGTTCCGCGTCCGCTGCCGGCTTCGCGGCCGCTGCCGTGGTGGCCTTCGTCCCGGACGTTCCCGACTTCACGCTGCTTCGGGTCGACGGGATGTTCCTCGACGCCTCGGTCACCCTCGCCGGGCCGGCCATCGCGCTGTGCACCTCCGGCGAGGTGTCGATCTCCGGGGCGGCGTCATCCGTGGCGCTGGTGCAGGGCTCTGCGGTCTACATCACGCCGGACGAGGCTGGGCTACGTTTCACCGGCTCCGGCACGGTGTTCGTGGCAACCACGGGAGCGTAACGCCGGTCGGGTCCGCCGCGGCGTTCGCGCGCCGCCCCTCTGCTGCCGCTGCTCCCCGCTGCCGCAGCCGCTGCTGCCGCCGCTGCCGCCGCTACTCCCGCACCGCTCCCGCTGCCGAAAACGCAGGAGATACGCCACGGAACGCCGTCTTTCGCCGCGAAGCGGGCCTTTTGGGGGCGGATGTCCTGCGTTTTCGGTGGCCGCGGCGGGGCGTCTTCTCCCGTCGGTGGCCGGAGCGGGGCGTATTCTCCTTTCGGTGGCCGGAGCGGGCCGTCGTCTCCTTTCGGTGGCCGCGGCCGTGGCGTCTTCTCCCGTCGGTGGCCGCGGCGGGGTGAGGTTGTCCCCAGATCTCCCGTGTGCGGGGTGCCCGACCCTCGGAATTCGCGATGCTCTCAGGATGATGACGATCGATACCCTCATCCGACGTTCCGGCTGGTTCCTGCGCCGCCGCGACCTGCGCGAGCGTGGGTATTCGGACGCGAGCATCCGCACGGCGCTCGCCGGCCACCGCATATTTCGGGTGAGGCAAGGCTGGTATTCGGTGCCGGATGCTCCGGAGCCCGCCATCCGCGCAGTACGGGTCGGCGGGCGCCTGACCTCGATCTCGGCGCTGGAGTCCTACGGCATCCCGGTGCCGCGGCGCC
>JANMBI010000255.1:0-31237 GCA_031360325.1 Frigoribacterium sp.
GCCCCGGCACCGATCACCGCTACCCTCATCCCCCGAGTCTAGGCTCGGCCGATCGTGCTCACTGGACCGCGGGGCGCGAATCGCAGAACCGCTCCGCGAGTGGCATGCTGAACCCTACGATGATCGAACCGCGAATGACAGGCGAATGAGCGAAGCACTCGGTCGAAGCGGCATCCTGCTCGTCGACAAGCCGGTCGGCATCACCAGCCACGATGTCGTCGCGCGAACCCGAAAGCGAGCCGGCACCCGCAAGGTCGGCCACGCCGGAACCCTCGATCCGATGGCGACCGGCCTGCTCATCCTCGGCATCAACAACTCCACTCGCCTGCTCACCTATCTCGTCGGTCTCGACAAGGAATACTTCGCCACCATCCGCCTCGGGGCCGCAACCGACACCGACGACGCCGAGGGAACCCCGATCTACCTCGCCGAATCCGGTCGCGTCGACGCGCTTACCGCAGCCGCCATCGCGACGGCGCTCGAGCCGCTCACCGGGGAGATCAGCCAAATACCGAGCAGCGTGAGCGCGATCCGGGTCGGCGGCAAACGCGCCTACACGCTCGTGCGCGACGGGGAAACCGTCGAACTCGCTGCTCGGACGGTGACCGTGGCGGCGCTCGAGGTGCTCCACTCGAGACGGGAGGGGAGGTTTCGCGATCTGGACGTTCGCGTGCGCTGCAGCTCCGGAACCTACATCCGTGCCCTCGCGCGGGACCTCGGCGCCGCCCTCGGTGTCGGCGGCCACCTCACCGCCCTTCGGCGCACCATGATCGGACCCTTCAGCGTCGCGGATGCCGCGGAGCTGGAGTCTCTCGACGTGGCGGCCGCCCTGCTGTCGCCCGCGACCATCGCGAGGACGCTGTTCCCGGTCTTCGAACTCACCGCCGACCAGGCCGTGGACCTCGGCCACGGCAAACGCCTCGTCGCCGCTCCTCCGGAGGGCCGGGCGGGTCCGGTGGCGGCGATCGCCCCCGACGGCCGTCTGGTCGGTCTGCTGGAGTTCATCGACGGCGTCGGCAGACCGATCGCGAATTTCGCTGCCGACGTGGTCACCGAGAGGGTGGGAGAGCAATGATCGACTGGTTCACCTGGGTGCAGGTCGGCGTCGCGGTGGTCGCGGGCCTGTTCTGTTTGATCGTCGGCCTGATCGGTCGCCCGCCGAACGACTTCACGCTCGGCGCGACCCTCCTCGTCGAACTGCTGCTCGTCGCCCAGCTCGTCGTCGCTATCGTGGCACCGCTCGTCGGCAATCCGCCGCGAGGCAGCCTGCCCGAGTTCTATATCTACCTGGTCTCGGCCATCGTGCTCCCCCCGCTCGCCGGATTCTGGGCCCTGCTCGAGCGAAATCGCTTCGCGACGGTGGTTCTCGGAGTGATCTGCCTTGCGGTCGCGGTGATGGTCTACCGCATGTATCAAATCTGGGTCTTTCAAGTGGCCTAATCTTGGGGGTGATGGCTTCCAACTCCTCTCCCCGTGCCCGCAAGACCACAACCCGACCCCGCGGCATCGGGCGGGTGCTTGTCGTCGTCTACGGCATCCTCGCGCTCGCCGCGACCGGGCGCTCGGTGTTTCAGATCATCGACCGCTTTGCCGAGGCTCCGCTCGCCTTCTCCCTGTCGGCGCTGTCGGCGGTCGTCTACATCGTGGCCACGGTAGCGCTGGTCAGGCCCGGCGTCACCGCGTTTCGCGTCGCCCGGGCCACGATCGGCTTCGAACTCGTGGGAGTGCTCGTCGTCGGCACGATCAGTCTTGTCGCCCCCGGCCTGCTCGGGCTGCACAGCATCAACCCGTTCGGGCGAGAATCGACCGTCTGGTCGGCCTACGGCCTCGGCTACCTGCTCATCCCGCTCGTGCTCCCGGTGCTCGGTCTGCTGTATCTGCGCACTCGGCGACCCGTGTCAGGAGACGCAATCGAGGCGGATGCGTCGGCATGAAGTTCTCCGCCTCGCTCGCGGAACTACCGGCCGGGTTCGGTCCCTCGGCGGTCACGATCGGAAAGTTCGACGGAGTTCATTCCGGCCACCGCAGCGTGATCCGGCGCCTGCGCCAGGAGGCCGCGGTCGCCGGTCTGGTGTCGACGGTTCTGACCTTCGATCGGCACCCGCTGGCGCTCCTGCACCCGGAGTTGTGCCCGGAGTCGCTCACGAGCAACGATCAGAGGCGGGCGATACTCGAGACCACGGGGATCGACGCGCTGGTGATGATCGAGTTCACGGAGAGCTTCAGCCTCCTGGAGCCTGAGGATTTTGTGCGCGAGGTGCTCGTCGAGGCGCTCGATGCCAAGCTGGTGTTCGTCGGGCCGGACTTTCGATTCGGCCATCGGGGCGTCGGCACCACGGAGCTCCTTGCCGGACTCGGCACTTCCCACGGATTCGAGGTACGCACCATCGAGGCGGTGCGTCCCCAGGGGGACCGGGTGATCTCCTCCACCTGGATCCGCGACCTGCTGTCGGAGGGCCGGGTCGACGAGGCCGCTCGGTTGCTCGAACGGCGGGCCGCCGTGCGCGGAATCGTGGTGCCCGGGGAGCACCGCGGTCGAGCGCTTGGGTATCCCACCGCCAACCTCGCACGATCGGTGGAGGGGTTCGTGCCCGCCGATGGGATTTATGCCGCGTATGCCACCGCGGACGGCCGCACCATGCCGGCTGCGGTGTCGATTGGAAACAACCCGACATTTGCCGGTGTGCCGGATCGGCAGATCGAGGCCCATCTTCTGGATGAGGACCTGGATCTCTACGGCAAAACCGTCGAGATCGAGTTCGTCGACTACATCCGAGGCATGGAGAAGTTCGACACCGTCGACGAGTTGGTCGCCCAGATGACCCTCGACGAATCACGAGTCCGGGAACTGCTCGGGATGCCGGAACGCACGACCCCGATCGGCCAACGGGAGTAGCTCACCGGGTCCGCAGCTCGGCCGGTCGGCCAGTCGGCAGCTCGGCCCGAGCGGGGTGAGACCGACCCGGCTTCAGGCCACGACATCCGCGCGGTGTACCAGGGCCGCCGCGCCGATGAGGGGGCCGTCACTGGAGAGCCCAGACGGCACCACCCTCACCTTGGTGACGAAGCCGAACTGCCAGCGTTTTGCGATGGCCGCGCGCATGTGGTCGAACAGAACCGGGGTCACCTGTGAGAAGCCGCCGCCGATCGCCACGATCTCGAGGTCGACGAGGGATGTCGCGGAGGCGATCACCTGCCCGATGGCGCGCCCTGAGCGCTCGATCGCCGCGGCGGCGATCGGGTCCCCGGCGCGAAAGCTCTCGCCAAGCTCCTCACCGGTGTGGCCCGCCCAGCCCTGGCGGCGGGCCCAGGCGACCGACTTCGGTCCGGAGGCGATGGCCTCGACGCATCCGATTCCGCCACAGAGGCACGGATCGTCGAATCCCGCGACCTCGACATGGCCGATGTGACCGGCATTCCCGGTGGGGCCGGACACGGTGTTTCCGTGCAGGACGAGCCCGCCCCCGATCCCGGTGGAGACGATCATTCCCATGACGTTGTCATAGCCACGACCGGCCCCCACCCAGTGTTCCGCGAGGGCGATGCAGATGCCATCCATTCGCAGCACGACCGGGATTCCGGGGAGGGCGGACGCCACCTGGTCGCGTAGCGGATAGTCACGCCAGGCCCCCAGGTTGAGCGGCGACACTCGCCCTTCCACTTCGTTGACCGGCCCGGCGGATCCGATGCCCGCGCCCGCAAGCGTTGCGCCCGTTGGGAGGGCCGCGGCGGCGCGAGCGATGACCTCGTCGACGGACTGTGCCAGCGCATCCGAGTCCCGTTCGGGCCCCGTCGGGGCGCGAAAACGGCTGCCGGGGTGCACGTCTCCGGAAGGATCGACGAGGGCTGCTTCGACCTTCGTGCCGCCGACGTCCACGGCCAGGGCGTAGGAGGAACTCACGCCGCGACTCGCGACGCGATGAACAGCACGAGGTAGTAGGAGGCGAACATTGCGGCGATGCCGACCAGCGGCCAATAGAACGCGTACCGCCCGCGCACTTCGAAAAGGATGAACATCGCCGTGCCCGCGAACCAGGACACCACCGAGAGGATCTTCGTGAGAATGCCGAACACCGGAACGACAAACTGGTCGGCGTAGAAACCGGCGAGCGCGAGCATGAAGATCAGGCCGACGAGACTGATCACGATCGCGATGACGACGTCGATGATCGCGACCGGTCGCGGCCTGATTCTGGCCGCCGGACCCGCAGGCCGACTCGGCGTCTTCGTCGTCATGGCACCAGCCTATGGGACGGCTCGCGGCGTAAAGTTGACGGCGTGCCCGTCGCCGACCTGATCTTTCAGCGGACGATCGACCTGCCACCGGCCATCGTCTGGGATGCTCTCGTGGACCCGGAGTTGTTGGCTGGGTGGCTGGGGGAGGTGCGGATCATTCCGACCGATCCGCCGACGGTCCGGGTGGTCTGGCCCGGACCCGAGGAGCGGCACTCGACGTCCGGCACGGTGACCGATCTCGAGGCGCCGCTGAGGCTGGGGCTGGAGACCGACAACCGGGGACGGATCGACGTCACCCTCGTGAGCATCCCGGGAGGATTGCGCGAAACGAGCACAGAACTCGAACTTCGGGTCGGTCCCGGTATCGAGGCGGCCTTTGCCGGACGGGTTCGACGGGAATGGAACACGAGTCTCGACCGGCTGGTGGACGTGCTTCACGGGCATCCGGTGGACTGGGCGGTCGTCGGCGCATCCCCGGAGGGAACGGCCGGGTTCGATGGCGGTTTCGGCCGCTCGCTGAACACTCCACGCTGACCGAGCCACGCTGACCGAGCCGCGCCGACCGAGCCGCGCCGATGCGCGCCGGAATCACGAGGCTCTGCTCATGCGAGCAATGCCTGCGCATATGTTGCGAAAGTGTGGTCTGCGGCCTAGCCTGGAAGTCGGCGGCCCGGACCTAGGCGGGCGGGGGCCCGAGCCGGCGGATCGGCCAAGGGGGCGGACATGACATCGACGGCAGACCTGCTCTCCGTACGCGCGGCCGAGCTCTACTACGAGGAGAACAGGACGCAGGACGAGATCGGATCGTTGCTCGGTCTCACCCGCTGGAAGGTGGGCAGGCTGCTCACCCGCGCGCGTGATCTCGGAATCGTGCGAATCGAGATCGTGCACCCGGGGGCACGAAAACGCGCCCTCGAACGCGAACTCCGGGAGCGTTTCTTTCTTGCGGATGCTGTGGTGGTCCCCTCCCCGGTCGATGGGTCGGGCGTGGCAGATCGCGTGGCTTCCGCGGCGGCGGACTTTCTGCGCGCCCTCCGACCGGTACCGGCGATCCTCGGAGTGAGCTGGGGGCGTACCGTCGATTCGATCGCCAAGCACCTTCCGGAGGGATGGGCCACCGGCGTCGACGTGGTGCAGATCAACGGGGGAGTGAGCCTCAATCGTCGGGCCGGGACGGCCGCGTCTACCGCGGTCGCAATCGCCCGGTCGGGAGGAGGGCAGGCGACGCTGTTGCCGAGCCCGGCGATTCTCGAGCATCGGCAGACCCGACTTGCGATCGAAGCCGATCGCACGGTCGCGGCGGTCTTGGAGCGAGCCGCGTCGGCATCTGCCTATCTCTACAGCGCGGGGGTGGCCGACGTCAGTTCCATCCTGGTGGACAGCGGCTATCTCTCGCCCGAGGATGTCGCGCGACTGGTGGCTCGCGGCGCGGTCGGAGACGTGGTGGGGCGCTACATCGACGCCGACGGCAACATCGTCGACCACGAGCTGGACAATCGCACCGTTGGCGTCTCTCTCGAACGACTTCGGTCCGCTGCCCTGGCGATCGCGGTGATCTCCGGTGAATCCAAGCACGCGATTGCCCGGGCGGTCGTGTCGAGTTCCCTGTGTTCGGTCTTCATCACCGACGAAGCGACCGCCGTTGTCGTGCTCGATTCTCCGGAGCTCGCCACCCCGAACGAAGAAAGAAGCTGACCGGATGCCCATCGACACGGCGATCTCGCTCGCCTCCGCATTTGCCGCTCCCGCCCCGCTTGCGCGGGCGGAGCGAGCGATCCGGCTCATCGGTGGAGACCTCACCGAGAAGAGCCTCCGGCTGCATCTCGAGGGGCTTCCCGGGGTGGATGCCGTGGGCCTCGAGGCCCGCGCCGCCTCGCTCGGCACCCGCTCGATCAAGACCACATCCAAGGCCTGGGCGCTCGACAAGATCATCGAACTGATCGACCTCACGACGCTCGAAGGATCGGACACCCCCGCCAAGGTGCAGTCGCTCGTCGCGAAGGCGATGATTCCCGACCCGACGGACATGACCACGCCGCGCGTCGCCGCCGTCTGCGTCTACGGTGACATGGTGCCCTACGCGGTCGACGCGCTTGGCGTCGCGGGAGGCGAGGCGGGAATCCACGTCGCCGCGGTCGCCACCGCGTTCCCCAGCGGCCGGGCATCCCTTGCCGTGAAGCTCGCCGACACCCGCGACGCCGTCCGCTTCGGCGCGGACGAGATCGACATGGTGATCGATCGCGGGGCATTCCTCTCCGGCCGCTACGGAGAAGTCTTCGACCAGATCGTCGCCGTGAAGGGAGCCTGTCGGCGCGATGATGGCGGCTATGCACACCTCAAGGTGATCCTCGAGACCGGGGAGCTGAACACCTACGACAACGTGCGTCGGGCATCCTGGCTCGCGATCCTGGCCGGGGCGGACTTCATCAAGACCTCCACCGGCAAGGTGGCGCCCGCGGCGACCCTTCCCGTCACGCTGCTCATGCTGCAGGTCGTGAACGACTGGTACCGCCTCACCGGCGGTTCGAACGGCGGCGAGAGAATCGGCGTCAAGCCGGCCGGCGGCATCCGCACCTCCAAGGACGCGATCAAATACCTCGTGACCGTCGCCGAGACCGTCGGGGAGGAGTGGCTCCAGCCGCGCCTCTTCCGGTTCGGCGCGTCGAGCCTGCTCAATGACGTGCTGTTGCAGCGTCAGAAGCTCACTTCCGGCCACTACAGCGGCCCCGACTACGTAACGGTGGACTAGAAAATGACCTTCCTTGACTACGCTCCCGCACCCGAATCGACGGCCATACTGCACCTTCGCGAGAGCTACGGGCTGTTCATCGACGGCGAATTCTCCGACGGTCACGGCGAATCCTTCTCGACCATCTCGCCTGCCACGGAAAAGAAGATCGCCGAGATCTCCACGGCGGATGCCTCGGATGTCGACCGCGCCGTCGCTGCGGCCCGCCGCGCCCACACTCGCACCTGGTCGAAGCTCTCCGGGGCGGACCGCGGCAAATACCTCTTCCGAATCGCGCGTCTCGTGCAGGAGCGGGCCCGCGAGCTCGCCGTGGCCGAGAGCCTGGACAATGGCAAGCCGATCAGGGAGGCCCGGGATGTCGACGTGCCGCTCGTGGCCGCGTGGTTCTTCTACTACGCCGGCTGGGCCGACAAGCTCGATTACGCCGGGCTCGGACCGAACCCGCGCTCGCTCGGTGTGGCCGCTCAGGTGATCCCGTGGAACTTCCCTCTGCTGATGCTCGCCTGGAAGATCGCCCCGGCCCTCGCCGCGGGCAACACGGTCGTGATCAAGCCGGCCGAGACCACCCCGCTCACCGCGCTCATCTTCGCCGAGATCCTCCAGCAGGCCGAGCTCCCGGCCGGTGTCGTGAACATCATCACGGGCGCCGGAGCCACCGGGTCACTTCTGGTGAATCATCCGGATGTCAACAAGGTCGCCTTCACCGGATCGACCGCGGTCGGCCGCGCCATCGCCCGATCCACGGCGGGCTCGGGCAAGAAGCTCACCCTGGAACTCGGGGGCAAGGCCGCGAACATCGTGTTCGATGACGCCCCGATGGATCAGGCGATCGAGGGCATCGTCAACGGCATCTTCTTCAACCAGGGCCACGTGTGCTGCGCGGGGTCCCGCCTGCTCGTGCAGGAGAACGTGAAGGACGAGGTGGTCGACCGGCTCAAGGAGCGACTCTCCACCCTGCGCCTCGGCGATCCGCTCGACAAGAACACCGACATCGGCGCGATCAATTCGCGGGCGCAGCTCGACCGCATCCGTGAGCTCTCCGACATCGGGGAGCAGGAGGGTGCCGAGCGCTGGACGGCCGACTGCGAGATCCCGAAGAACGGATTCTGGTTCGCCCCGACCATCTTCACCAATGTGTCAACGAGCCACCGCATCGCCCGTGAGGAGGTCTTCGGGCCGGTGCTCAGCGTGCTGAGCTTTCGCACGCCGGCCGAGGCGATCGCGAAAGCGAACAACACGCCATACGGCCTCTCCGCCGGCATCTGGAGCTCCAACGGCAGCCGGGTGCTCGGCGTGGCCGACCGGCTCCGCGCCGGTGTGGTCTGGATCAACACCTTCAACAAGTTCGACCCGGCGAGCCCCTTCGGCGGCTACAAGGAGAGCGGCTACGGCCGAGAGGGCGGTCGCCACGGGCTGGCTGCGTATCTGGATTCTTCCGGCTGGGGTTCCCCGTCCGCCGCGCTCACCACGGGAGCATCGAAATGACCCGCCTCGCCGTTCCGAAGACCTACAAGCTCTACATCGACGGCAGGTTCCCGCGCAGCGAGTCCGGCCGTGTCTACGAGGTCACCACTTCGAAGGGCGTGTTCCTGGCGAATGCCGCGAAGGCGTCTCGGAAGGACGCCCGGGATGCCGTGGTTGCGGCCCGCGGCGCGGCCTCAGGCTGGTCCGGTGCCAGCGGGTATAACCGCGGCCAGGTTCTCTATCGCATCGCCGAGCTGCTCGAGGGCCGTCGCGCCCAGTTCGTCGCAGAGCTTCGCCTCGGCGAGGGAATCTCGGAGGCGGCCGCCAAGAGGCAGGTGGATGCCGCCATCGACGTCTGGGTCTGGTACGCCGGCTGGGCGGACAAGTACGTGCAGGTGGCCGGAAACGGCAACCCGGTGAGCGGACCATTTTTCAACATCTCGACCCCGGAGGCGACCGGTGTCGTGGCGGTGATCGCCCCACGGGAGTCGAGTCTTCTTGGGCTGGTCAGCGTCATCGCGCCGGTGCTCGTGAGCGGGAACACCGTTGTTGTCGTGGCGAGCGAACGCGCGCCGCTCGCAGCGATCAGTTTCAGCGAGGTGCTCGCAACGAGCGACGTGCCCGGGGGAGTGGTCAACGTGCTCACCGGCTCTGCGGCCGAGATCGCGCCCTGGCTCGCGAGCCACGCCGACGTCAACGCCCTCGACCTCGCGGGCGCGGGAGACCTCCCCGGTGACCTGAGCTGGGTCGACCTGCAGATCGCCGGCGCCGAGACGCTCAAGCGGGTGCTCCCGCCGGAGAGCGGGGTTCCCGCGCCGGCGGTCGAACGGATCACCTTCTTCACCGAGACCAAGACGGTGTGGCACCCGAAGGGCATCATCTAGATGCCGCCCGCGCGGTGGCCAAGCGGTCGATGGCGCCCCCTCCGTACGGGGTGCGGTGCCCCCTCGGCTACCCGTCTAGGCTGATCGAATGGTGCATCGGGGGATGGTGAGAGTGGGACACGTTCGGGCTGCCGTTCTCGTGGCGCTGCTCGCGGCGTTCGGGCTCACCTCGGTCGGCGTGGCGGGTGCGTCGGCATCCGAGGCGGACCTTATCGCGACCCTGGTGAACCAGGCGCCAGCGAACGCCGGGCCGCCCGGTCTCGGCCACAATCCGAGCCGCACCGGGGAAATCCCCGCCGATTCGAGCCGGGCGGGCGAGAATGCGGCAATTGCTCTGCCCACCCCCGGGTCCGGGGCCACCCGGTCTCCGGTCGCGGAGTCCGTGATGCTCGACGGGTCGATCACGGCGAATCCGAAGCCGTTCCCGTTCGGATACGTGCTCGGCGGAATCCTCGTCGTCCTCGGCATCGCCGGTGGCATCTACGGCCAACGACTGCGTATCAGAGGGCGGCGGCCGCCCCGTCAATAGCGACCCCGCATCGGCGAGTCAACCGGTCGTGCTTCTCTGCGGGCTTCCAGCCAGCGTCCCCACTGCGGGCGAATGGCCGAGGCAATGGAATGGCGCGATACGGACCCGAACACGACCGAAACGGGCAGGACGAAACCAGGCAAGCGGGTGCTGGTCACCGGGGCGACGGGTTACGTCGGCGGTCGACTCTACTGGTTCGGCGTGCTTCCCGTCCACGGCGTGATCTTCGCGGCAATGGCGCGGAGGATCACCCGGACGGCGGAAGCGCAGACGCTCGCGGACGCCGGTTTATCACGGCGTGCGGCCGGGGTCGCTCTCTAGCAATTCTCAGCGCAGCGAGACATGATGGAGTGTATGCGTCTGACGTTTGGCGCGACCTTGGGAGGTCACACAATGGCTGCGGACACCGTAGTTTTTCTCGGCGACAGTATCACGCAGGGAGGCGATTGGGCCGGCTGGTTCCCCGAGCTCACGGTGATCAACCTCGGCCTCGGCGGAAACACGACGGAGGATGTGCTTGGTCGACTCGACGAGGTCGTCGCTCTCCAACCCGACGAAATAGTGCTCCTGATCGGCACCAACGATCTCGGGATGCGGCGAAACGTCGAGAGCCTGGTGCGCAACATCCAGTCGATGCTCGTCGATCTGCGCCGGGAACTCCCTGGGTCGCGGATGCTCGTCCAGTCGATCCTGCCGCGAGGGCGTGAATTCGGCGACCGGATTCGCGAGGCCAACATCCACCTCCGTCAGTTCTCGGCCACCGTTCACGCCCAGTTCCTCGATCTCTGGCCGGCCATGGCGCTCGAGGACGGCGAGCTGAACCCGATGTTCTCGGATGACCGTCTTCATCTCAACTCCGCGGGGTACGATGCCTGGCTCTCGGAGTTGCGCCCGGCGCTCGTGCGGCTGCGCGATCTTCCACCGATGACGAGCCCGATCCGGGCCATCCTGTTGGACGAATACGCCCGGCCCACCCTCCCGGGCTGATTTTCGCACTCCATCACCGGTGCGGCCCGTGCCGGAGGGCCCGGGACGCGGGGTCACAGTCGCCCGATGAGGCGCGTGTAGAAATCGACTCCGCGCCGGAGCGTCGACACGTGCATCCGTTCGTCGCTCGCGTGCAGAGTTCCCCGCTCATCGGCGGTCATCTCGAACGGGCTGAAGCGATAGACGAAGTTGCTGATGCGGGCGAAGAAACGGCTGTCGCTTGCCGCCATCATGACATACGGCGTCACGATGACGCCGGGGTAGGTCTCTTCGATCGTCGAGCGCACCAGCCCCCAGGCCGGCCCGTTCGTGGGGGAGACCGGGGACGGTTCGCTCGGATTCAGGACATCGAGGGTCACCCGGGGATCGCGGATCGCCCGGCGAACGTGACGTACCGCCTCGGCGACCGAAGAGCCGACCGCAACCCGGATGTTGACCGTGGCGATCGCTCGTTCCGCGAGCGCATTGGCCGCCTGACTGCCCCGCAGCATCGTCACCGCCTGCGTCGTACGGATCATCGCATTGGTCTCCGGACCCAGTCGCCCGAACAGCGCGAGAAGTGCCGGTCTCGTCAGCCAGAGGTGGGTGGACGCCCACCGAACCGGGTTGGTCGCCCGGCTGCCGAGGGTGCGGATCATCTCGATCGTCGGGGCGGTTAATCCGGCCCGGAACGGACGACCGTTTAGCCTGACGATGGCGGCGGCGAGTCGCGCCGTCGCGGAGACCTTCGGTGGAGTCGAGGCGTGCCCGCCCGGCTGGTCGACCGTGAGCGTCAGACTCAGGATGCCCTTTTCGCTCACCCCGACGACGGCGATCGCCCCGCGCACTCCCGGGAACACGCCCTCCACCACCGCACCACCCTCGTCGATCACGAGCGATGGACGGATGCCGCGAGACTCGAGCAGTTCGACGATGGCCCGCGCACCGCTGCCCTCGGTCTCCTCGTCGTGTCCGAAGCTCAGGTAGATGTCGTTCTGCGGCGAGTGGCCGGCCGTGACCTGCGCTTCGACGCCCTCGAGCACGCAGACGAGGGAGCCCTTGTCATCGAGGGTGCCGCGCCCCCAGATGAGCTGATCGTCACCGTCGCCGACCAGCTCCGCGGCGAAGGGCGGATGGGTCCAGCCCGCGTCAGTCGCCGCGACGACGTCGTAGTGGGCCATGAGCACCGTTGGCGGTCCGTCGGTGCGACCGGGCCAGCGGTAGAGCAGGGAGTAACCGTTCACCCGCTCGCGGGTGAGAGCGGCATGGGTCGCCGGGTACAACCGGGGCAGCAGGCCGATGAGGGCCTCGAAGGGAGCCCAGTCGGTTTCCGCCGGGTCGAGTCGGGAGATCGTGGGGAGGCGCACGAGCGCTTGCAGGTTGGCCACCGGATCCGACATGCCTTCAATCCTGCAGCACCGCGCAGGCGAGAATGGTGCAATGACCTCCTATCCGACGCCTGAGTTTCGGCGTCCGGCCTTCGCCCCGGGCATCCTCGGCGCCATCGTGTTGCTTGCGGGGCTCGCCCTCCTCGACAATCCGGGGGGCTTCCTGTACATCAAATTCGGCGTGGCGATCCTCGCGCTGATCATGTGCGTCTTCTCCTGGCAGGCTCGCCAGTGGTGGTGGATCATCGGACTCGGTGCGATCGCGGTGGCCTGGAACCCGATCTGGCCGTTCGGTTTCGGCGGGCAGGTCTGGGTGGCCGCGCAGTACGCCGCCGCGCTCCTCTTCGTGGTGACCGGTCTCCGGGTGAAGGTGAGAAACCCCGACGATCGCAACCGTTCCCGCCCCGGCGCGCGCCGCTGACCCCGCCGGGCCGGGAGCCCCGCCTCGCTTGGTTCAGGGCCGGTCCATAGGGTGCGGTGGGTGGATCCCCAGGATCGCCAGTGGCGGGGCATAGGCCGATCGTCCACGGTATGGGTGGGAGCACCACGCACCCTCGTCCCGAATTCGTCAGGAGAATCCCATGGTCGATACGACCCCTCTGAACCAGAACCCGCGCGATGACGAACCCGCGGTCGGTAAGTCCCCAGCAGTCACCCCGGAGAAGGAAACGCCGTCGACAGTGCCCCATCCCGCCGCAGCGGGTCCCTATGTCCCGCAGCCGGGGGCGGACGCGCCGGCCCGTACCGCTGCGGGATCGCCTCGACCCAAGCGGGGACTCCTTCTCACCGGCGGCATCGTCGCCGCTGTGGTCGTGCTCGGGGGGACCTTCGGCGGGGGTCTGCTCGTCGGTTCCTCCCTCCACTCCGACTTCGGACGCGGCGGAATGATCCATGGGCCGGCACGGGACGGCATGCGCCCCGGCTTCGGCCACGGGGAGGGGGCGGGGAGGGGTGTGACGCCGCCGTCCGGGGTCAACCCCGGAGGACGCCCTCCCGCCGAGGGTGCCCCCGGCGCGATGAACGGGTAGCCGCGCGCTAAAATAGGGTCGGCTGAAGACTCCCGCCCCACGAGAGCGGGGGTCGAGCTCGAATGATTGGGCTCGAAGTGACCGAAAACGCAACGACCGAAATTCCGACCCCCGGCGGCTCCGCCTCCCCGACTGCGGTGCCTGTTCCGGCACATGCCGCGGCAACACCAAGCGGTGCGGGATCTTCACTGTCTTCAGAGCCGCGCCCGTCGAGCCTGCGCACCGACCTCGTGCTCGCCAAAGGGCGTCTCGCCCTGTTGAATACGAAGGCGACTCCGCACGAGGCCATGATCGACGACCTGCTGTTCGTGCGGGCCGTCCTGGATGTCGCGGGTATCGATTTCCTGTTTGTGCGTGGCAACGACGCTCGACCGGTGATCGCCGTCGACTGGCGGGATCGCAAGGTGCTGTGCGTTGCCCTCGCCCGTGCCTGCGTCGACGAGCCGTTCTATTCCAAACCGGTCGGGGGGTCCGGTGGTCCGACAGTTCTCCTGGCCGACGGGCGGCTCGCCCGCGATGCAAAGGCGCGTTCCGTGGTTCTGTTCCGCCCACGGATCACCGCCGAGGGCGCATTGCGCTACGGTGCGGCGACCGGCGTGCGCCTCGAACTCTGGAAGTCGACGGCCGATGCCTTCCTCGCTCCCGAGGAGAACGCCCTGATGCGACGGACACTTCCGCGAGAGGAGGCGGTGCGAACCACCGTGGATCTCTACGGTCACACCTGGCCGACCCTCGAGGGCATGTTCGCCCCGCAGGCGAAAGACGTGGAGTTCGATATCGACCTCGTCTTCTCCTGGGTGGACGGTGCGGCGATCGAGTGGCAGCGTGCGCGGGCGCGACGCATGAAGGCCTATGTCGTGGGTGAAGGAGACGACTCCCACGCCCGCTTCCGCCAGCTCGACGAACTGAAGTACGCGCTTCGCTCGGTCTACCTCTTCGCACCGTGGGTGCGAAACATCTACATCGTCACGGACTCTCCGCGGCCGGAATGGCTGGCCGAGCACCCGCGGGTCGCCATCGTGCGCAGTGAGCAGTTCTTCGCGGACCCGTCGGTGCTGCCGACCCACAATTCGCAGGCCGTCGAGAGCCAATTGCATAACATCCCGGGATTGAGCGAACACTTTCTCTACTCGAACGACGACATGTTCTTCGGGCGGGCCGTGTTGCCGGATATGTTCTTCTCCCCGGGCGGGGTGACCAAGTTCATCGAGGCGACCACCCGCATCGGGATGGGGTCGTCGAACCTCGGCCGCAGCGGGTTCGAAAACGCCGCACGGGTGAACCGCGGGCTGATCCAGCAACGCTTCGGCCGCACGATCACCCGTCACCTCGAGCACACGCCGACACCCCTTCGAAAGTCCGTCATGCGCGAACTCGAGGCGGAGTTTCCCGACGACTTCCGTCGCACCGCGGCGAGTGCCTTCCGGTCGGCCACAGACATCTCGGTGACCAACTCGTTGTACCACTACTACGCCTGGGTGACCGGTCGCGCTGTCGTGCAGACGGATGCCGCGGTCAGGTATGTGGACACGACGCTGCGGTCGGGCCTCGCCGAGATGACCACCCTTCTCAAACGACGAAACGTCGACATGTTCTGCCTCAACGACGGCAGTTTCCCCGAGTTGACGGCCGAGGAACGCGCGGCCGCCGTTCGATCGTTTCTCGACGCGTACTATCCCATTCCCGCTCCGTGGGAGCGCCCGGTCGATGAGGCGGCACCGAGCGGTCGCGAAGTCGAGGACTCCGGCGGGCCGCTGCTCGGGTGAGGTCTCCGGTCCCGTCGGCCCGTTGCCTACGCCGCCGGACCTACCCCGGGTGCCTCGCCCGAGGAATACGCTCACACGATCGCGAGCTCCCGGGTCGGCGGGTGCAACTCTTCGTCGGTGATCGGAACCTCCGACGGGGGAGGCAGTGTGCCGCTCACCGGGAAGACGACCCCATTCGCCGCGAGAATGCGAGCGGTTTCCGTCGGGTCCACGTACGAAACGACGGCGTCCCGACCGACCGGAACCACGGAATGGAGCACGGTGTTCTCGTAGACGTGGATCAGGTTGAACGCCTGGGCGCCCTCCCGACCGCGGGTTCCCCCGACCGGCACGTTGAGATCCTGGGTGTAGCAGGTCGCCGAAGCGACGGACACGGGGATGCCGGCGAACGTCGAGTTGGTCGAGTAGTGGAGGTGGCCGGCGATGATGCTGCGGACATCCGAACCCTGGAGGACCTCGGCGAGGCCGTCCTGATCACGCAGTTCCACCAGCACGGCAAGGTCGAGCACGCTCGGAATCGGCGGGTGATGCATCGCAAGAATGGTGCCGTGGGGGGCCGGTGAGGCGAGCTCCTCGGCGAGCCAGTCGAGCTGATCGCCGCTGACCTCCCCGTGGTGATGACCCGGAACGGTGGAATCGAGGGCGATCACCCGCAGCCCGCCCACCCAGTGCACCCGGTCGATGGGCGCCGAGGACGGTGGCTGTCCGAGCAGGGAGGCGCGAAAGGCGCCTCGATCGTCATGGTTTCCCATCACCCAGACCACCTGCGCGCCGTAGCGGCGTGCGGCGGGGTCTACGATCGAGCGGAGTTCCTCGTAGGCGACGGGATCGCCGACATCCGCCAGATCCCCGGTGATGATGATGGCTTCCGGACGCGCCCCGGAGGCATCCAGTTCGGAGAAGAGCTGGCGCAGGTGTGCTTCGCTGTCGACCGAGCCGTCATATAGCCCCGCTTTCCCGGCCACGAAGTGGGTGTCGCTCAGGTGGACGATGAAATGGTCGGGCCGTGGATACTGGGCCGTATAACCGCACATGGGCCAATCACACCACCCCTAACTGGCCGGGAGGTGAACAAACTGCGGCGATCCGCGCCCCAGATCGGGGGAGAGTCGTGCTCGACTGCGAGTCTTAACGGCCTAAACTGATGGCAGAACCCGTTCAACCCGCGTGTGTCCTCGACCCCGGTACGTCAGAATTGCCGACGCCGAGCTGTCCGATTCACGGTCGTCCACCAGTGGGCGGCTCCCGTGTGGGTTGCGCGGCCACGAATGGCAGTCACGAACGGCGCTATCGTCTGCGACCAACCGATTTCCTCGGGGAGAGGGACACCTCCCGTCGAGGGGCCGGCTCGCGCGGCCTCGGCGCTCTGAGATGCAGGAGAAGCATGGCTCGGTCCGGCCAGGGGCAGTCCGCCAGAAACAAGGCGGCACAGAACAGGGCGTCCACTGCGTCGTCGACGCAGCGCGCATCCTCGACCAGAAAGCCGACGCAGCAGCGTCGGGCGCGTGGGGCGGATGACTCTGGGGTCATCCCGGTGCTGGCGCGCGCCGTGCGCGAGGTCGAGGGTGCCGCCGAGCGCGGAAAGGTGGGGCCGAGCAACCGCACCAAGTTCCAGGTGATCGCGCTTCTGATGCGGGAGGAACGAGCCCGGGCGAAAGCGGACCGCGACGTGACAGATGCGGAGCGCACCGAACTGCTCAAACGACTCGACGGCGTCGCCACCATTCTCGCCAAGACCGCCGCTCGCGACACCTCGCTCATTGCGCTGCTCGCCGAAGAGACCGCCGTCACGGATGCCGCTCGTACGCTCCGGCGGGACATGCTGCTCGCCGCCGGTGCCGAGCTGACGCCCGACGAACTCATCATCGTGAGGGAACCGGATCCGGTCGCCCCGGCGGCCGAACGCCAGGTCGTCCCCCAATCGGTGATCGCCCGCCAACTCTCCAACCCGTTTCTCGCCCCGGACTTCAGCCAGTCGGCGAAGGTGAAGCCGGCCAGTCACCGTCTCGCCAACTGGGAGCTCCTGGAGCCGCTTTTCCGTGCCTTCGAATACGGTTCGGGAGGCCAGGTGGCGAGTATGGAATTGCCCGATCCGACCGCCGTCGACCGCCGAGTCCCGGAAGGACTTGCGCTCTTCCCCCACCAGGCCCAGTTTGTCGCGAGCGCTCGCGCCGGCCACCGAAGCTACCTCCTCGCCGACGAGCCCGGGCTCGGCAAGACCGCCCAGGCGCTCCTCGCGGCGCAGGTGTCGAGTTCGTACCCGTTGTTGGTTGTCGTCCCGAACGTCGTGAAGATGAACTGGGCACGGGAAGTGGAACTCTGGACGCCGCAGAGATCGGCCACGGTCATCCACGGGTCGGGGGAGGATCTCGATGCCTTCGCCGATGTCGTGATCGTGAACTACGACGTGCTCGAGCGGCACATGGGCTGGCTCGGAACCCTGGGCTTCAAGGGGATGGTCGTCGACGAGGCCCATTTCATCAAGAACCGCGAATCTCAACGCTCGAAGAACGTGCTCGCGCTCGCCAAGCGAATTCGCGGACGATCCCCGCGTGCGCTGATGATCGCGCTCACCGGCACGCCGCTGATCAACACGATCGAGGATTTCCGGGCGATCTGGCAGTTCCTCGGCTGGATCGACGGGGAGAAGCCGACGGCTCAGCTCATGGAACGGCTTGAGGGCAACGGCCTGACCCCGGCCGACTTCGGTTTCTTCGCCGAAGCCCGCCAGACGGTGATCGACCTCGGCATCGTGCGCCGCAAGAAGATCGACGTGGCCGCCGACCTGCCGGCCAAACGGATCGCGGACCTGCCGGTCGAACTCGACGACGACCTTGGGCGGTCGATTCGCCAGGCCGAGGAGGAACTCGCTCGTCGACTCCTCTCTCGGTATAGCGCGCTGCTCGCCGCACGCACCGAGAGCGCGGACATTCCGCATCCCGAGCTCGTGCGGATGGTCGCGAAGGCGGAGCTCGAAGAGTCGAAGGCCGCGAAGACCGGCGAGAACGTCTTCACCATGGTGCGCAAGATCGGGCAGGCGAAGGCGGTGCTCGCGGCGGACTATACCGCGCAGCTTGCCCGCTCGGTTGGCAAGGTCGTGTTCTTTGCGAAGCACATCGACGTGATGGATGTCGCCGAACAGACCCTCGCGAAGCGCGGGCTCAGAACCGTATCGATCCGCGGCGACCAGACTGCCGCCTTCCGCCAGAGGCAGGTGGATGCCTTCAACAACGACCCCGAAGTCTCGGTGGTGGTGGCCTCCCTCACCGCCGCGGGTGTCGGGATCAACCTTCAGGCGGCATCCAACGTGGTTCTCGCCGAACTCAGTTGGACCAGCGCCGAGCAGACCCAGGCCATCGATCGCGTGCACCGAATCGGTCAGGCAGAGCCGGTGACGGCCTGGCGCATCATCGCCTCGCAGACCATCGACGCGAAGATCGCGGAGCTGATCGACAGCAAAGCGGGTCTCGCCGCCCGAGCGCTCGACGGCGACGATTCCGACATTCTGGGCGAATCGAGCGTGCAGCTTGACGCGCTGGTTGCGCTTCTCGACGATGCGATCGTGAACGCGGGCCGGTGAGGGCGAGCGGTCGCGCCGGCGTTAGGCCGCGGATCGGGTGATCAGACGCGTGATGGCGAGCGTGGGGATGGAGAGCCACCCCGGGCGGTTGCGGGCCTCGTACACCGCTTCGTAGAGCGCCTTGTCGATCTCGAATGCATCGAGCACCGCGCGATGTTCCCGAAGGTCTCGCCCGGAGCGCTCGATGTAGCCGTCGAGGAAGGCTCTCCGGCAGACCGATGCCCACGCCGAGGCGGACTCTCCCGGATGGGTGAGAGCGAACGATCCGGCCGCATAGTCGAACGAACGCAGCATCCCGGCGACATCCCTCAACGGGATGTCGGGAAGCCCGCGTTCGCTCATCGGTCGCATCGGCTCGCCCTCGAAGTCCAGCACGACCCAACCGCGCCCCGGCACCGAGAGCACCTGGCCGAGGTGGTAGTCGCCGTGGATGCGCTGCATCGCCGGCCAGGGGCTCGCGATGGCGCGTTCATAGACCAGGTCGAGTGCCGGACGGTATTCCCGGAGCCCCGGCACCTCTCGGGCGGCGAGTTCGAAGCGAGAGCGCATGCTCGCCACTGTGGTCGCGATGTCGGATGGGATCGTCGCGCGCGAGGGCAGGGCGGAGCGCAGCGTCTCATGCATCTCGGCCGTCGTCACCCCGAGGGCGCGCGCCTGTCCGGAGAAGTCCTCGCTCACTTCCACGGCGCGAAGGGCGACCCTCCACGCGTCCTCGACTCCGGGAAGGAACTCCTGCGCGAAGGCGAGATGGCCGGTGGCGCCGCCCTCGGGCAACCCGGTGTCCGCCCAGTGTCCGGTCACGTGACCGATCGATCGGGGCGCCACGGTGCTCCCCGCCGCGCCGAGCGCTTCGGTGAGGGTCACATCCGGATTCTCGCCGTCGTGCAGCGCCCGGAAGAGCTTGCAGATGATCGGACCTGACGGCCCGCCATCCGCGGTCGCGGTCTGGTAGATGATCGACGTGTTGGATTGTTCCCCGCCGAGCACACGCGACGACACGAACTGCACGGGAGTCGAGTCGTGGGCGTGGTGACCGTGGGCGATCAGGCGCCCGCCGCTGTTATCGGCGGAGGGGCCGTCGGTCTGGTGGGCTTCGCCGTCGTCGAGGATCAGCCGCAACAGCGCCTCGGCGAAGACCGGATCGTGGGGTCCGTCGTAGACGTATCGGCGGCCGGTCTCGACGTCGAAGGCCGCCACAAGCGCGCTCTCGGCGCCGGGAAGCGGCTCGCTCCGCTCCGTGAGCGGTACCTGGTAGAGCAAGGGATTCTCGGCGTGGTCGAGCACGAGGTAGACCCGGATCACGGCAGAGCCGGTCGGGTCGGCGACCCCGAATCCGCCGATGACCTCGAGTTTCGGCGCGCGCGACTTGCCGGCGAACCAGCGCTGCCTTGTCATCCAGGATTCGAGATAGTCGGGAACGCCGGTCATGGCACCTCCAGCGTGGGGGCGCTCTGCGCCGACAATGGGACCCTCCTTACCCTACGCAGCAGGACGGGTCTCACACACCCCGCTCCCGTCCCATCCGCCCGTGCGGGGATCCCCTCTTCGGGGGGGCCCCGCTCTGGGGGCAGACACGCCCACCGGAAGCCAATAGTCTCGTAACTAGCAACACCGGGGGACACCTGGGTGGCGGCGACGTCGCGAGAGTCGGAGACGGGATACGGGGGTATGCCCGCACTCTCTCCTCGCAACGAAGAGGTCGTCGCCCCCAGGAAACCAGGGTCGATGACCCGTCAAGTGACATGGTTGCCGCTCATCTGCCTGGCCCATAATGGCGTGATGATCTCTGTGCCGCTCGCCCTCGAGCTCCGGGAGGCCGGAGTGCGTTGGCGCCCCTCATCGGGCGACTCCTTCGTCATCCCCCGCGAGGGATTCGAGAGCGACGTCTTCGTGGTCAGCGACATGACCATCGAATCGCACGAGTTCGAGACGGGCACCATCCTCGGATTCAACGGGACCACGGAGTGGGCTCTCGATTCCGTGGCCATCGAAGACGCTCTCTGGCTGCCGCGCGAGGACCAGTTGCGTCACCTGCTCGGCGGCACCTTCTCGCGCCTCACGCGCACCGAGGGGGGAGGATATGCGGTGAGTTTCTTCCTCGATGGGGAGTATCGAGATTCGACCGCCGCAGATCCCGCCGACGCCTACGCCGGGGCACTGCTCGGACTCGTTCGGTTTGCGGCGTAGAGCCGGACATCAGCGCGCTTAATACTCGCCTACGGTCCGCAAGAACTCGTTCATCCCCGCCGTCAGGGTGCGGTCGACGGGCAATTCCCTCCCGTCGAGTCGGCGCACCGGGGCGGCCAGGCGCACGCTCGACACCAACCAGACGGCATCCGCGGCGCCCAACTGGGTCGTTGAGACGTGCGCGAGTCCGGTCGTCAGGCCAATGCTCTCCGCATAGTGGAAGATGCTCGTCTGGGTCGTGCCGTCGAGGATGCCGAGGGCCGGCCCCGGTGTGATGATGCGGTTGCCGATGCGGTAGACGACGGTGGAGGTCGGACCTTCGAGGACGACGCCGTCGCTCGAGACGAAAATCACGTCGTCGGCCTGGCGACGGGCGGCCTCTCGAAGTGCCGAGCGGTTCACCGCGTAGCTCAGCGTCTTCGCTCCGGTGAGGAGCCACGGCGACGTGATCTCCACATCGTGGCGGTAACCGCGATCGAGGGTGATGACGCGGATTCCGTCGATCCGCTCGGCGGAGTAGTCCGGCGAGACGGTGGCGAGGGCCCAGCCGGTGGGGCGGTCGCCGCCCTCGACGCCGCGGGTGAGCACGATCTTCACCGAGGACTCCGCGGTCGGGGTCATCGCCGCGATGACGGCGCGAATCGCCTCCCGCCAGGCCGGGGCGTCCGGCGGGGGCAGTTCGAGAAGCCTCGCGGAGTTGGCGAATCTCCGGAGATGGTGTTCGAGAGCCTGGGGAGACCCGCAGGCCACCCCGATCGTCTCGAAGACGCCGTCGCCTCGGGTGGCGCCGAGGTCGAGAGCGCTGAGGATCGAGTCGACCGGATCGTGCACAGCGAAGGCCGGCCCGTCCGGTCGATGCGGCGGCATGGACGCCGATGGCCGATTGAGCACAACGAGGGCGGAGTGGGGCACCACATCATTCTGCCGTGCGTGTGACGTCGCCGTCGCCAGCGGGCGCCGGTGGCTACTTGACCGGTGCCCCGTGGAGGTAACCCCAGTCGTCCACGTGCCAGCTGACCCAGCCGTTGGTCCGCCGGAGGGAGACGGTGAGGTCGTAGACGTCTTTCGCTTCGCCGGTTGCCCGGCAACTGAAGGTCTGTCCGATCACCACGGGGAGGGATGGCGAGCAGGTGACGGCGAGTTTGGCTCCGATGATCGACGCATCGGACACGACCGACTGCTCCGCCTGGGCCAGGAAGGTCTGGGGCATCGCCGAGATGACGAGCCCAGGCACCACCAGCGCAGACCCCACCTGAAGGACGCCGAGGGCGGCCCAGACCAGCACGGGGGCGAAGCCGAGCGGACCGACTTTGGCGAGGCTCATCGAGCGGGCAAGCAGGTAGACCGGCGCGGTGAGGAGCGCCCACCCCCAACTGGCCGGATGTTCGTATCCGGAACGGGCGAGGGCGGCTCGATCGGCGATCGCGAGTCCGACAACGAGCAGGTAGGAGGAGCCCCAGATCCCCGGCGTCACCCAACTGCCGAGGCTCGCACCGAACCCGAGGAGCAGCAGCAGACTCAGCACCAGAAGCAGGAGCGGAACCAAGGCGATGACCCACACCGACGCGGTGTAGATCGGGAGTCGAGATCGGGATGCTCCGGACCGGGGGCCGCCCGTGCCGGTGCGTTCCCGATCGGATTCCTCCATCGCAGTGCCCGCGGGAGTCGGGGCCGCGGCGGGCCGGGTGGCCTGGCGCGGCGAGAACAGTTCATCGAAGTGCTCGGTGCCGGGTTGGCGCTCGGTTCGGACGTTCCGTTCGCCACGGTCGCCGCCACCGGCGAGGGGTGGTTCCGGATCGTTCGGGATCGATTCGACGGATCCGACGAACACGGGAGATCCGAGTACCGACTCTTCGGTCGGGGAGAAGGCGGGTCGGGGCCGGTGGTCTCGCTCGGTGGCGGAGTCGTCGGCCACGTCGTCGTCGATGTCGTCGTGAACCGGGGTCGCGGTGTCGGACCGGGTCTGCCCCGCGCTCGTCGATCGCTCCGTGGCCGTCGCCGAAATCGGAGCGTCGATCTCCCTGAGCGTCACCGTGAGGGGTGCATTGGCGGCGGCGGCGTCGCGTGCATCGTCTTCGTCGGTGGCGAGGTTCGCGTACTGCTCGTCCCGCTCCCGTTGTTCCCGCTGCTGACGACGGGTGGGAAGCTCCTCATCGGCGTAGGCGAGCCGCGTCGGCGTCTGCATGACCAAGGGAGGACGGGCTTCGGTGGTGAGTTCGGTCCAGGCGTGGTTGTTCCACCAACGGAGTTGGGGAAGGCCCATCGGGTCCGGATACCAACCGGCCGGCACCGTCACGTCGTCCTCGAACATCTACCCTCCCTCAAGTCGGCTCATGATGGCCAGATTACTGGGAATACCCACTGACTGGGCATTCCGATCACACGCGAACTATTCGGGTGTGCTAAACATATCCGCTTCATCGCCTCTGACCGGGGGTTTTGCGTGCTTTAGTGCCCCCAGTTGTGGGCGCACCACCCCACTCGCACAGCCGTGCTGAGGCACTGATTGCCCGGGAGGAATCGGTACAATCGACCTGGCGGCAAGCCACAAGCGATCCGCCAGCGCGTCGACCAGCGTGGTGCTGGAGCGCGAGCTGCGTCGCACCACGAGGCAGCGCCCACGCACGAGGCAATGGAGCCACAGTGAATGCAGTGAATGTTTTGCGCGACCAGTTCGTCGAGCAGGGTGCCGAGCCGACAAGACGAGATGACTCGGTTGCCGACCTTCCGGCCATCCCCGGAACGACCGGGGCGGGCGGCGAGCGCATCCACACGAGAATCGAGAGCGATTCCCTCGGAAGCATGGAGATCCCCGGCGATTCCTACTGGGGCATCCACACGGCACGGGCGCTCGAGAACTTTCCGATCACTCGCCGGCCGATCTCGGTCTATCGCGACCTGATCCGTGCCCTGGCGAGGGTGAAGCAAGCCGCGGCACGCGCCAACAAGGAATTGGGCGTCCTCGACGCCGATAAGGCCGACCTCATCGATCGCGTCTGCGAGGAGATCGTGGGCGGCGCTCTTCACGATGAATTCGCCGTCGGAGTCATCCAGGGCGGCGCAGGCACCTCCACCAATATGAACACCAACGAGGTGATCGCCAACCGCGGCCTCGAGATCCTCGGCCACCGGCTGGGGGACTACTCGCATTTGCACCCGATCGACGACGTCAACCGGAGTCAGTCCACCAACGACGTCTACCCGACCGCGATCAAGCTCGCGATGGTCTTCGGGGTCACTCGACTTCTGCAGGAACACCGCCTCCTCAGCGATGCCTTCGCCCGGAAGGGGGTCGAGTTCATCGACGTGCTCAAGGTGGGACGCACCCAAATGCAGGATGCCGTCCCGATGACTCTCGGCCAGGAGTTCAAGGGCTTCGCCCACACCCTCACCGAGGACTACGACCGCCTCGGGGAGATCATTCCGTGGCTCAACGAGATCAACATGGGGGCAACGGCCATCGGCACCGGGATCACCGCCGACCCGCGCTACGCCGAAGCGGTCTGCCGCCATCTCAGCGAGGTCACCGGATACCCGATGGAGACGGCCGTCGACCTCATCGAAGCCACCTCGGACGCGGGGATCTTCATGACCCTGAGCGGCACGCTCAAGCGGGCCGCAGTGAAGCTCTCGAAGATCTGCAACGACCTGCGACTGCTCTCGAGCGGCCCCCAGGCCGGTCTCGGCGAAATCAATCTGCCCCCGCGGCAAGCCGGTTCCTCGATCATGCCTGGCAAGGTCAACCCGGTGATTCCCGAGGTCGTCAATCAGGTCGCCTTCAGCGTGATCGGGGCGGATGCCACGGTCACTGCGGCAGCGGAGGGCGGCCAGCTGCAGCTCAACGCCTTCGAGCCGGTGATCGCGCACAGCATCCTGCAGTCCCTGGCCTGGATGACGAACGCCTGCTACACCCTGCGCGTCAACTGCATCGACGGGATCACCGCCAACGTCTCACGGCTCGCTGCCCAGGTGGAGTCCTCGGTGGGGGTGGTGACGGCGCTCACGCCCTACATCGGCTACACGGCATCCGCCTCCCTCGCCCACACCGCTCTCACCACGAACGCGTCGATCGCCGAGCTCGTGGTGTCCGCCGGGCTCATGTCGGCCGAAGAGGTCGCCCACGTCCTGTCGCCCGGACGGCTCAGCGGCCTCCTGCCGATGACCGGGGTGATCGCTGTGACGACGGCGAATGGGGCCTCGGACACCGACTGACGGTCGCGATGGCTCCTCGGTCGCCACCCTCCCTCCGCGCCGCCGTCAATCCGCGAATCACAACGCGGAGGGGGAGGTCACCGCCCGGCCGCGCCCCACAGGTGGAGTCCGGCGTAGCTTCGCCACGGCGCCCACCGACCTGCGTGCGCGGCGAGGGAGCGGGGTGTTCGGGGAAGGCCGAGTCGCGCGGCGCTCCCGAGTATGACGAGGTCGCTCGAGAGCAGAACATCGGGATTTCCGAGCACCCGCAGCGCGAGGTATCCGGCCGTCCAGGGTCCGATACCGGGAAGGGCCGTCAGCTCGGCGACGAATTCGTCGCTCGGCATCCCCACATCGAGGCGAAGGGAGCCCCCGGCAATGGCGCGGGCGACACCGAGGATGCTCTCGACTCGGGCGGCGGGACCGCGAAGGGATTCCTGGCCTCGCTCCGCGATCTCCTCCGCGGTCGGGAACAGCCCAGGCACGGCCGAAAGCTCCGCGCCGATTCGGCCGAGCACCGTGCGCGCAGCGGTGACCGAGATCTGTTGTCCGATCATCGTGCGGAACAGAGTCTCCTCCGCGTCGAGGCTTCCCGGCATCCTCAGTCCGGGTCGAGCGCGCACGAGCGGGGCAAGGGTCGGATCGGCCGCGAGGGCGTCGTCGATCGCGATCGAGTCCGCGTCGAGGTCGCACAGTCGCCGCACGCGCGAAACGAGGGCCGGGAGGTCACCGAGGCTCTCGAGACGGGCGTCGCACCGTACGGTCGTCGGGCCCTCGAGTGTCAAGGCGAGATGCGCGATCCCCCCGGGTAGGCGAACGGAACGGGCGAACGAGGCGTCATCCCCGGTTTCGATACCCGGGATGGCGTGGGCGGCGAGAAACGCCATGAGTCCCGGCCCGTCGAAGGGCGCTCGAGCCGGGAGACGGAGGGTGATCTGGGTGGCCGGGTCCCTCGAGTACCCGGACGCGGAAGACCGGCGCGCAGACCCGCGCCGCAGGACCGTTGGGGTGAGTTCGTAGAGGGCGAGAACGGTGTCATTGAATTGGCGGATGCTCGAGAAGCCCGCCGCGAAGGCCACATCGGCGATGGGCAGGTCGGTGCCGACGAGCAGGGCACGAGCGGTCTGCGCCCGATGGGCGCGCGACAGGGCGAGCGGCCCCGCGCCGAGTTCCGTGGCCAGCACGCGACCCAGGTGTCGAGGAGAATAGCCGAGCAGCTTGGCCAGGCCGACCACGCCGTCTCGTTCGATCGTGCCGTCGGCGATCAGCCGCATCGCTCGGGACGCGATGTCGTCGTGGAGATTCCACTCCGGAGACCCCGGCACGGCATCCGGAAGGCAGCGCTTGCAGGCGCGAAGTCCCGCCTCATGGGCGGCGGCCGCGGTGCGGTAGAAGGCCACGTTCGAACGCTTCGGGGTAGTTGCGGGGCAACTCGGGCGGCAGTAGATGCCGGTGGAATGCACCCCGGTGATGAACTGTCCGTCGAATCGTGAATCGCGAGACGACACCGCGCGAAAATAGCGGGAGAACCGAGGGTCGTCGCTGACCACGATTGCAGGCATGCCGGGGTGGGCGGCAGAAGCGGTCGGCATTCCCCAATCCTCCCACCCGTCGGTGCGCTCGACCAGCGGAAATCGGACACGGCTGCCACCGTCTACGCTGGCCTCATGACCGGCATCAGTGACGAGGCATCCGCTCCGCACCGCGGCGTAACCGTGCTCGGAAGCGCGAACCTGGACGTGACATTCACGGTCGAGCGAATCCCGCTGCCCGGGGAGACACTGCTTGCCAACTCGGCCGACCGGTACCCGGGAGGCAAAGGGCTCAATCAGGCGATAGCTGCCGCTCGTTCCGGAGCGGCGACGACCTTCATCGGCGCCGTCGGATCTGACGACGCGGGAGACATCCTGGACAGGGCGCTTCGCGACGCGGGAGTCGAAGGAAAGCTGTTGCGTCGCGAGAGCGCCGGCACCGGGCTGGCCTTCATCGTCGTGGACCGTCGAGGGGAGAACACGATCGTCGTCGCCTCGGGTGCGAATTCCTCGCTGACCCGTCTGGGTGACGACGACATCCGGGCGCTCGAGGCCGCCGCGGTGGTGCTCATCCAGCTCGAGCTTCCGCTCGAGGTCGTCGAATCGGCTTCCCGCCGGGCACACGCCGCCGGAGCGCTGGTGATGCTGAACGCCGCGCCGGCCAAGGAACTGCCAACCGCCCTGCTCGCGGACCTCGACTATCTTCTGGTGAACGAGCATGAGGCGTGTCTCATCGCCGGACTGAGCGACGTGGTCGCGGCATCCACCCGTCTCGCGCTTCTCGTCCCCCGCCTCGTCGTCACGCTCGGGCCGGCCGGCTCGGTACTCTACGACGGCGGAGTGGAGGTGTCACGAATTCGCGCCCCCCGGGTCGCCGCGGTCGACACGACGGGCGCCGGGGACACGTTTTGCGGGGCGTTCTCCGCCGCGATCGCCGAAGGCATGGGTTTCGAATCCGCTGCACGATTCGCCACGGCGGCGGCTGCGCTGTCGGTTCAGGTGATCGGGGCCGTACCCTCGGTGCCGATGCGCGCCGCAATCGAGGCCGCGCTCGTCGAGGCGACGCCGTGACGGACGTCGGACCCGACTCGGCGCGCCTCGTCGAGGCCCTGAGATCGGCGGTCGGCGACGCGGTGTCGACGGATGCCGTCGCGCTCGCCCCACTGACCACCGACCGGTCGGGGCACGACTCGCAGAGTGCCCCGCTCGCCCTCGTCACCGCGCGGTCCATCGCCGACGTCCAAGCGACGATGCGCGTCGCGACCGAGTTCAGAGTCGGCGTGGTCACCCGTGGCGCGGGGACCGGACTCGCCGGGGGTGCGATCGCCGGAGCCGGCGAAATCGTGCTGTCCACCCTCGCCCTCAACCGCATCCTCGAAGTGTCGGTGGCGGATGAATTCGCCGTGGTGGAACCGGGAATCCTCAACGGCGACCTCAACTCGGAGCTCGCGCGCCGGGGGTTGTGGTTCACCCCCGACCCGGCGAGCCGGGCCATCTCCACCGTTGGTGGCAACATCGCCACCAACGCTGGCGGCCTGCTGTGCGCGAAGTACGGGGTCACGCGGGAATCGGTGCTCGGGCTGAAGGTCGTGCTCGCGGACGGCCGGATGCTCACGCTCGGTCATCGAAGCGTCAAGGGTGTCACCGGCCTCGACCTCACGGCGCTCCTGATCGGATCGGAGGGCACCCTCGCGGTCATCGTCGAGGCGACCGTGCGCTTGCGGAGGCTCCCGACGGGTGCCGTGGTGACCATCGGCGCATGGTTCTCGGATGTCGTGACCGCTGCGGCAGCCTGTGCCGCGATCACCGCCGCGGGCCTTCGCCCGGCTGCACTCGAACTGATGGATGCGGCGGCGCTCAGTGCGATCGATTCCTGGCTCGGTGAGCACCTGCCCTCCCGAGGGGAGGCCTTCGTGCTGTTCCAGGCGGACGGAGCGGCGAGCGCGACCGAGGCGGCCGCGGCGCTGGAGATATTCCAACGGTCGGGTGGGGATGCCGAACTCACCACCGATCCGACCGAGGGGGAGCGACTGTTCGCCATCCGGCGGGCATTCCATCCGGCGCTCGAGGCGCAGGGCAACGTGCTGATCGAGGATGTCGCCGTGCCGCGAACCGCGCTGCCGCTGATCTTCGCCGAGATTCGACGGATCGGTGAACGCCACGGCATCAGCATTCCGACTGTCGCCCACGCCGGCGATGGCAATCTGCATCCGAATTTCGTGTACCGACCCGAGGCCGATGGCAGGGTGCCCGCGGTGATCTGGACGGCGGCGGGGGAACTGTTCGCTGCGGCCCTGAGGCTCGGCGGAACGCTCACGGGAGAGCACGGCGTTGGACTCCTCAAGCGCGCCTGGCTCCGGGACGAGCTAGGTGACGACCAGCTCGACCTGCAGCGCCGCCTGAAGTCGGTATTCGACCCACTCGGGATTCTGAACCCCGGCAAGGTCTTTCCCCCGGACGCCGGGCGGCGACCCTGGCCGGCCGGTGGTCCCCCTGTCTCGCCCGGGGCGCGGGCATTTCTGCCGTTCACGCGAGCCGACGCACTCGAGTGGAACGCGCTGCGCGACGAGATCTCGCCGTGGATCGGGGAACGCGCCGTCACCCTGTTCTCCTACGCGCTCTCTCAGGAGTACGGCTCCGAGGTGACGGCGCGGTATTTCCGCGACTCGCTCACGGCCGTCGGGGACGATCCGGACCGACCCCAGGTCACCGAGACGGAACAGCTCCTCATCGACTGGGGTCGACTCATCGTGCGGTCGCCGGGCGCGATCCCGGACGAGGTCAACGCCCGTCTGGAATCCGCGTTCGGCCCGGAACGCCGGGTCGCACTTCTCACTTTCGCCTCCCGGATCGTGGCCATGGGTCTCGTGCATTCCGTCGGCCGCGCTCCCGAGGTCGATTGGCACCCGACAGCACCGGAGGTGTAAGTCCGGCCGCCCGCCCATCCTGCCGAGCCAGACCGATAGCCGCCGCGGTGGTCCGGCGGTCGGGAGGGCCGTCGCGAGCCGAGTAAACTTGCGTGCCGGATTTCCGGACCGGTTTCGAGGGGAATGTGCCAGTGGTCGACCGCGAGTTGCAGCACGAACAGCGATACGTTTCGACGCTCTATGCGCGTCTCGATGCGCTTCAGCGGGAAGCGGAACAGCAGCTCGATGCTGTGCGACTGCTCGACGTCGGCGGCAATCATCAGGGGCGCTCGGAGCGCGACACCTTCGCCCGGATCTACGAAGACCGCATTGTGCAACTGCGTGAAGTCGACGAACGCCTCGCCTTCGGTCGCCTCGAATTCGAGCCAGAAATCGAGGGCGGGAACGACGATGGCACCGATGGGTCGGTCTTTCGGTACATCGGCAGGATCGGACTGCGCGACAGCAACCTCCAGCCCCTTCTTCTCGACTGGCGGGTGCCGCAGGCCAGCGCGTTCTACCAGGCCACCGCCGCGACACCGCTCGGGGCGCGGGCCCGTCGCCACCTGCTCTCGAAGGGGCGGGACATCATCCGCATCGAGGATGAGATCTTCGATGCCGAGCTGCTCGAGAGCGCTGACACCGAACTGCAGGGCGAAGGTGCGCTGCTCGCGGCGCTCACCGCCCAGCGCACCGGGCGGATGTCCGACATCGTCGCAACGATTCAGGGCGAGCAGGACCGCATCATCCGCTCCGAGCTGAAAGGGGTCCTGGTCGTGCAGGGCGGACCAGGCACCGGCAAGACCGCCGTCGCCCTGCATCGCGCGGCCTACCTGCTCTACTCCCATCGTGATCGACTAAAGCACTCCGGGGTGCTCATCGTCGGACCGTCCCGGTCGTTTCTGCAGTACATCGAGGCGGTACTGCCCTCCCTCGGTGAGACCGGGGTGGTTCTCGCAAGCGTCGGTCAGCTCTATCCCGGCGTGGAAGCCACCCGGGATGATGCACCGGCCGCCGCCGCGGTCAAGGGACGCGCCACCATGGCCTCGCTCATCGCCCGCGCGGTGCGATCCCGGCAACGTGTGCCCTCCGGCCCGCAGGAACTCGACGTGAACGGTGACCGAATCACTCTCGACCCCAGACTCATCTCGCAGGCGATCGCCCGGGCTCGGGAGTCAGCCAAGCCGCACAATGAGGCCCGCGTGGTGTTCGTGAAGAGCGCCCTCGGTGCGCTGTCCCGACAGTGGCTCGCCCAGTTGCAGAACGCCGGCAACTCGATGGACGAGACGGACCTGCCGATGCTGCGCGAAGATCTGCGTTCGGCCGAAGACGTGCGGGTCGCCCTCAACACGGCCTGGCTGCCCCTCACCCCCCAGAAGCTGCTCCAGGATCTCTTCGCCCGGCCGCGGTGGCTCGCCGAACTGACCCCGGCCTGGAGTGCCGAAGACCGAGCCATTCTGCAGCGAGATCGCGAGGCGGAGTTCACGATTTCCGATGTCCCCCTGCTCGACGAGGCGGCCGAGCACCTCGGCGAATTCAGCGTGGCGGATGCCGCCATCAAGCGTGAGGCGAAGCAGCAGCGCAAACGCGACATCGAGAACGCCGAGCGTGCGATCGAGAACATGCAGGTGGGAGGGCTGGTAAACGCGAGGGCGCTAGCCGACAACTTCGCTGAGCTCGGGGCTCGCGCCACGACAGCCGAGAGGGCGGCGGCCGACCGGACCTGGACCTACGGCCACGTCGTCGTCGACGAGGCCCAGGAACTTTCGCCGATGCAATGGCGACTGCTGTTGCGCCGAGGGCCGCAACGGTCGTTCACGATTGTGGGGGA
>JANMBI010000262.1:0-2858 GCA_031360325.1 Frigoribacterium sp.
GCGGCTCGCGGTGAGCACGAGCACCGCTTCCGGAGCGAAGCCCCGTTTCTCCAGTCGGTGGGCGACCAGTTCTACAAGCGTCGTCGTCTTGCCCGTGCCCGGCGCACCGATGACGACTGCCGACGATTCGTCGGCGAGCTCGAGGACGGCCCACTGGGAGGCGTCGAGTTCGCTCGCACCCGGACTCGAGTCCCGGGATTGCTCCCGTCGAAATCCGGTGATGGCCATGGTGCAACGGTAGCGTGACCGTGCGACACCGACCGGCCGGTTGCGCCGAAAGAGAACGGCACGGAACCCCCTCTCGGACTGTCGTAATCTTGCCTCGTGGACATTCGAATCGGCATTATCAACAGCCCCCGCGAAATCAACTTCGAGTCATCGCAGTCGGCGGCGGAGGTGGAGGCGACGGTCTCGGCCGCAATCGATTCGGGAGCGAAGTTCTTCCGTCTCAGCGACTCACAGGGGTCGGTCTACATCGTGCCGCTCGACTTCTTCGGCTACCTGGAGATCGGGTCAGAGAAGACCCGTCGCGTCGGCTTCGTGGCCTGACCGATGGAGCTGCTCTACCTGATGCTCGGCGGAGCCATCCTCGGGCTCGCCGGGCACTACGGATTGCCCGGTCGCGACACGCGCGGGGTGATCCTCGTCCCCGCGATCGGTGCGGCGGCGTCATCCATCGTCGTGGTCGCACTGACCTGGGCGGGCTGGCGATATGACGGCGGATGGATCTGGGTGGTGAGTCTGGCGGCGGCGGTCGCCGTGGTGGCGGGTACGACGGTTCTCCTCGGTCGGAGGCGCGGCTCCGCCGACGCAGAGCTTCTGGCGAGGCTCAACGGCGCCTGAGCGCGACCCGGCAGCACGTTCGGGCCTCAGGCGGTCGGGCCTCAGGCGGTCGGGCCTCAGCGCGGTCGGGCCTCAGGCGGTCAGGCCGAGGGCATCCATCCGTCGGGTGTGCGAGGCGATGAGTTCGGTGAAAACCGGTTCCAGTCGGGCCTCATCGGGCCGCGTGTGCCCCGCGTTCGCGAGGGACGACCGGGCGATGAGCAGGGTGTCGCCGACCAACCGGCGCCCCCACATGGCGAGGCGCGAAGCGAGTCGGGGGTTGGCGTCTATGGCCGCGCGCAACTCGTCAACGAGCAGAGCGTTGCCGTCGTCGCTCGACAGGATCGCCATGATTCGGGCCCGCGGTTCTCCCGCGAGTCCGGACGCCAGTTGAAGCTGGAAGTCCCCGAGCAATCCGGACGTCAGATAGGCCGTGACCAGCATCTCGTACCAGTCTGCTCCGAGCACGGCGTGCGCGTACTCGTCGATGCGCGCCGCGAACGGCGCCATCGTCGGGCCAGGTTCGTGCCCGAGCTTCTTGATCTCGGCCGTCAACCCGTGGTGCTTGGCAAGCGAGAGGGCCGCGACCCGGCTGACTGCCAGTTTGGATGCTGCCGTCGGCGCGAGGCTCACCGCGCGGCTGAGGGTCTCGAAGAGCGCCAACTGCACGTAGGCCGCCTGCCCGAGGTACGGAAGCAGCTCGGGAGTCATCTCGGCGAGGTCGACCCGATCCACCTGCGCCGATGGCTCACGCCGCGGTTTCGACCGGGGAGTATCCGCCCGCCGGGGGCGTCGAGAAAACAAGGAGACCACGCGCACAGCCTATCCGGGGCAGCCGCCCGGTCGCCTCGAAAGCGTCCGAAGAGCCGCATGCGGCTAAACTAGGGTTCAATGCCTCCCATTTCTGGTGGAGGCTTCGCACGCCCCAGGTCAAAGCGGGCGTAGCCGCGTCAAGACAGGGCCGTAACCATTACCACATTTAACGATCTCAACATCGACCAGGACATGGTCGACGCACTCGCCACCAAGGGCATCATCGAACCGTTCCCCATCCAGGTGCAGACCATCCCCATGGGGCTCGCCGGCCAGGACATCATCGGGCAGGCGAAGACCGGCACCGGCAAGACGCTCGGTTTCGGGCTCCCCCTGCTCCAGTCTCTCGGTCTCAATCCGGAGCCGGGCGTCAAGGCACTCGTCGTCGTGCCGACTCGCGAGCTGTGCGTTCAGGTGGCCGAAGACCTCGTGCTCGCCGCCTCCAATCGCGGCACTCAGGTGGCCGCCATCTACGGCGGCAAGGCATACGAGGGTCAGGTCGAACAGTTGAAGGCCGGCGCGCAGGTCGTCGTCGGAACCCCCGGTCGCCTGCTCGACCTCGCCAGCCAGCGGATGCTCTCGCTCAAGGACGTCACGGTGATGGTGCTCGACGAGGCCGACAAAATGCTCGACCTCGGCTTCCTCTCCGACATCGAGAAGCTCTTCGCGCAGACCAGCCCCACCCGCCACACCATGCTCTTCTCGGCGACGATGCCCGGGCCGATCGTCGCCCTCGCTCGTCGGTTCATGAACCGACCGATCCACATCCGCGCGACGGATCCGGATGAGGGCCGCACCCAGGCCAACATCAAGCACGTCGTCTACCGCGCCCATTCGATGGACAAGGACGAGGTCATCGCCCGCATCCTGCAGGCAGAGGGACGCGGCAAGACCGTGGTCTTCACCCGCACGAAGCGCGCAGCCGCCAAGCTCGTCGAAGAGCTCAACGACCGCGGCTTCAACGCCGCCGCGGTGCACGGCGACCTCAACCAGGAGCAGCGCGAACGGGCGATGGCGGCATTCAAGGCCGGCAAGAAGGACATCCTTATCGCCACCGATGTCGCCGCTCGCGGCATCGATGTCAATGACGTGACACACGTGATCAACCACACCATTCCCGACGACGACGACACCTACCTGCACCGTGCCGGCCGCACCGGCCGCGCGGGAAAGACGGGCATCGCCGTGACCTTCGTCGACTGGGACGACATGCACAAGTGGGC
>JANMBI010000070.1:0-5848 GCA_031360325.1 Frigoribacterium sp.
CTGCCGATCGTGAAGGCGATCGCCGAGTCCCATGGCGGCGAAGTGATCTTCGCGTCATCCCCGGAAGGGACGCGGTTTTCGATTGTGCTCCCGCGAGAGCCCGCGCCGGCCGAGGAGGGCCTTCGCCGATGACCCGGATCCTGCTCGCCGAAGACGAAGAACGGATCTCGAACTTCGTGCAGCGGGGCCTCCGCTCCGCCGGGTATCTCTGCTCGGTCGTGCGTGACGGTCCGGACGCATTGCACCAGGCGCTGAGTGGCGAGTTCGATCTCGTGCTGCTCGACGTCGGGCTACCGGTACTCGACGGGTTGCGTGTGCTCCGCGACCTCCGCCGCTCCGACCGTACCCTTCCCGTCATCATGCTCACCGCACGAAGCGCTGCAGCGGATGTGGTGAGCGGCCTCGACGCCGGAGCGAACGACTACCTGACCAAGCCGTTCAAGTTCGACGAGCTGCTGGCCCGCGTGCGCCTTCGCCTCCGTGAACGGCCGGTGCCCGCCGAGGCGGGACTGCAACGCGGGTCACTCCGCGTGGACACGCGAAGTCGCCGGGCGTTCGTGCGGGAGATCGAGATCCACCTCTCGGTGCGGGAATTCGCCCTCGTGATCGAATTTCTGCGGCACCCCGACCAGGTGCTGAGCCATGACCAGCTGCTCGGTCGCGTGTGGGGGGCCGACTTCGAACTCGCATCCAATGCCGTCGGAACCATGGTCGGATCGCTGCGCTCCAAGATCGGGGCCGATGCGATCGAAACGATCCGCGGTGTCGGTTACCGCCTGAAATAGGGAAGTGCCCGGTTCGATTCGAACCGGGCACAAGCACCGCTCGGACTTTCCTCGGCCCCGAGCCGATGTGGTGTTGAGCGGATGAGACGGGATCCTGTGGAAGGAGACTCTCGACTAACCCAAATAGTCGAGCACGCAATCACGTTCCCACACGTGACTGCAGTCTTTCTTTCCGAAGAATCCACCCCCTGCTGTGGAATCCCTTGGTGGAACTCCCCCTGCGAACGATCATGTCTCGCGCGGGGCCGATCAACCCAAGGTGAGAATGAGAGAGTTCTTATCTGGCGTCGAATCTGCCACCGACGCAGACCGTCAGTCGTTGTTGGGATCGGCGGACGGTGAGCCGTCCGAGTTCGATCGGTCCGGGGACGTGGTGGACGGGGCAGTGTTCTCGGAAGACTGTGCCGGGGTCCTCGTGCCCTCGGTCGATTTGTCCGTCAGCGATCGGTGCGGATCTTCGGGTTTCGGGGTCGACGATTGGGCCGGAGTCGGTTCTGTCGACTTCGTCCGCGAATTCTCACCGGAATTCTCGGTGATCGCCTTGGGCGCGTTCGGCGCGGAGCTTTTCGAAGAGCTGCTTGAGGAGCCGTCCGCCGAGCCGGAGCCGGGCGTATCGGATTCGACCGTGGCGCTCTCCGGCGCCGACTTCTCGGTGGTCGGGGCGGGAGCGCCCGGAATCGTACTTGCTCCGGCCGCCGGAACCACGACGAAACCCCTTTCGGACCCCGCGAGTCGACCGAACGACACCTCGGATGCGGAGGGGTGGTGTCCGAGCGGCACCTCGAGCGCGCCGACACCGCCAACCACCGCGGTCTGCGAAGTCACCGGCGAGGCGAACGCCACGATGGCGCCTCCGCTCAACACGGCGACTGCGCTCGTGGCAGCGACGGCGACTATCGTCAATGAGCTTTTCACAGCCTCATTCTGCCCGATTCCGCGTGACGGACGCGGCAGATAAGAGAAGTCTCACCTCGGGGGTCGACAGCCGACACCGGTCGGATGCGACTGGCCGTCACCTTTTCCTTGCGGGAGCGACGGTGCGGCGTCGGCAAATACGATTCAGAGGCTGCACAGTGGGGGAATCCGAACAATCGACCGGGGGACAATCGATCGTGCACCACATTCTCATCACCGAAGACGAATCACGCATCTCCGACCTACTGCGCCGAGGGCTCAGCGCCGAGGGCTATGCCTGCACGGTGATCGCCGATGGTGCGGAGGCTCTCGTCGAAGCCCAGACCGGGGGGTATGACCTTGTGCTCCTCGACATCGGACTTCCCACGCTCGACGGGTTCGAAGTGCTTCGCCGACTTCGCCTGACCGACGTGACCACGCCGGTCATCATGCTGACGGCCCGTCACTCGGTGAATGACACGGTCTTGAGTCTCGACAGCGGCGCGAGTGACTACCTGGCAAAACCGTTCAAATTCGATGAGTTGCTCGCGCGAGTGCGCGTTCGGCTGCGGGATACCGCGCAGAGTGGGAGCGCGGAGCTTCGGCGCGGGTCCCTCAGCCTCGACCTGAAGACCCGGCGGGCGCAGGTGGGCGATTCGAGCGTGGATCTGTCGGCGCGGGAGTTCGCCCTCGCCGAAGAATTCCTGTCCCACCCCGATGAGGTCCTCAGTCGAGAGCAACTGTTGAGCCGGGTGTGGGGCTATGACTTCGATCCGGGATCCAACGTGGTCGAGGTGTATGTGGGTTACCTCCGAAGCAAGTTCGGCGCGGATACGATCGAGACCGTGCGCGGCATGGGGTACCGGATGCGCTGACCCGTCTCAGCGCGTACCGTTCTCGACCGCTTCAGCGAGGTGTTCCCCGATCGCAAACGATGACGTCGCCGCCGGCGAGGGCGCATTGAGCACGTGGAGAACGTTGTGGTCGCGGCGGATCAGGAAGTCGTCGATGAGAACCCCTCGGGTATCGATCGCCTGAGCTCGAATGCCCATCGGGCCGCGTTGGAGGTCACTGGCCCGAACGTCGGGAACGTATTTTCGCAGCGAACCGGCATAGGAACGTGCCGAGACGTCGTGCGTGAACTCGGTCAACGCCGTGCTGAGATTTCGTGAGGCGAAACGCCAGAAGCCGGGGTAGCCGAGCGAGGCGAGCGAGTCACGCGGGGTGATCGCCCACGGGGTGTAGGTGCTCCGGCTGAAGGCGAGGAACGCATTCGGGCCGGCCCACACCTCGCCGGTGCTACGCCGGGTGAGATGAACCCCGAGGAACGGCAGCGAGGGATCCGGAACCGGGTAGATGCTGCCGGTGATGCGGTGCGCCAACCGCTCGGAGACCCGATACCAACTACCGCGAAATGGCAGGATGCGCACGTCTCGTGCCGCATCGCCCGCGAGCCGGTCGGCCTCGAGGCCGGCGCACACGATGGCCTGTCGGCCGCGAAGCTCGGCCCCTGCCGGACCGATGACGGTGCAGCCGTCCCGGCTGCTCGTCACCGATTCCGCGGGCCAGGAGGTGAGAAGGCGACCGCCGAGTTCGACGACCTCGGACGCAAGTCGCCGGGCGACCATCGCGAAGTCCACCACCCCGGTGCGGGGAGAGTGGATGGCCGCCACCCCCGTTGCCGCCGGCTCGACCAGCAGGAGTTCGCGGTGATCGAGTCGCCGCAGACCGGGGACGCCGTTCCGGATCGACCGGTCGAGGAGCCTCGCGAGGCCCGGCAGCTCCGCATCGGTGGTGGCCACCACCAGCTTTCCGTTGAACTCGATGGGAATGTCGCGGTCGACGCAGAACCGCTCCATCATGCCGCGCCCTCGCGCGCACAGGAGCGCCTTGAGCGAACCGGGCGCGTAGTAGATGCCCGCGTGCAGCACCCCCGAGTTGTGGCTCGTCTGGTGGGTCGCGACCTCCGCTTCCGCCTCGACGACGGTCACGGAGCTTCTCGGACGGCGCGTGAGCAGTTGCCACGCCGTTGCCAACCCGATGATGCCCCCTCCGACCACGATGACGTCAACGACATCGTGGTCAGGGGGCGAACCGGCAGCCGTCGGGTTCGGCGCCTCACTCACCATGAGTCGAAGTGTAGCGAGCGGCCGACCTGAGGGCGAGGGGTGGGATTCGTCGAGGCTGCGGGCAGTCCCGGGAATCTCGCTGCGCGCAGCATCCGCGCGCCCGTTGGTCGGCCGCGCGGTCGAACCGACGGCATCACTGCTGACGAACGGGCGCACGGTTGTGGAAGGTGCCGGGACGCCGGGGCATCACCCGCACCCGGCCGAAGAGAGGTGACGGCGGAGCACACGGCTCAGACGCGTGGTTCGCCCGCTTCACGCAGCGAACGCTTGTGGGCCTTGAGCGCCTTCACTCGGGCGTTCTCCTCATTCACCTCGGCGTGGGTCGCGCGTTCCCGCACCAGCCAGGCCGGCGGCTTCTGCAAAAGGGCAGAGATCTGCGCGGTGGTCAGCGGCTCGCTGACCTCTCCGCGGGCAAGGCCCGCGTTCGAGACACCGAGTTTATGGGCGACCACGGGGCGGGGATGCGGGCCGGTCTTGCGCAACTCCACCAGCCACTCGGGCGGGTCGGCGATCATCTCATTGAGGCGCTCCCGGGAGACGGGTGCGGTCTGGAACTCTTCGGGGGTCGCGGGAAGGTAGATTCCGAGCTTCTGCGCCGCCGTTGCGGGCTTCATGGTCTGGGAGGATTTCGCCGAGGTCATGCGCCCAGCGTAGCCTGAGACCCGCACAGCACTCTGCTGCGACCAGAGGGGGCACTCCCGTGGACGAGGCACTCGAACCCTTCACGATCGCGTTCGTTCCCGGAGTCACGCTCACCCGCTGGACCCGCGCCTGGGAGCAGCGCCAGAGGCGCATCCCGCTCGCCTTCGTGACGACGGACGCCTCGACCCAGGTCTCGGTGCTGCACGACGCGCTCGCCGACGTGAGCTTTCTGCGACTGCCGGCGGAGCGCACGGGACTGAGCCTCATTCCGCTGTATCAGGAGGCGGCCGTCGTGATCCTCCCGGCGGAGCATCCGCTCGCCGAGCGCGAGGCGGTGACGCTGGCCGAGCTGGTCGACGCCGACCGTGTTCCGGATTCCCTCTCGACCGAGGATGCCGTGGGGCTCGTCGCGGCCGGCGGAGGAATCATCATCCTGCCGCAGTCGATCGCGCGGCTGCACCCCCGCAAAGACGTCGTCGCCCGTACGGTGACGGATGCCGCACCCACCTCGATCGCGATCGCCTGGCTCGAGTCGCTCACCACGTCGCGGGTTGAGGAGTTCGTGGGCATCGTGCGGGGTCGCACGGCGGCGAGTTCGCGCACCGCACCGACCCCGAAGTCCGAGAAGCCCCGGCCGGAGAAGCAGAGGATCCGACCTCCCCGACGCCCGCGAGCCCGCAAGCCGCGCGGCCGCTAGAACGCCGACCTTCGGGCAGTCAACCGGTCGCGGACATCCGCTCGATCGCTTGCGGCGACAGGGCGAACTGCAGGGCGAGCATGCAGGCGCCGATCACCGCGGCGTTATCCACGGTGCGTGACTGGACGATCGAGAGATGTTCGGTAGCGAGCGGTGTCGAGCTCTGGTAGACCACCTCTCGTACGCCGGCGAGGAGGTGTTCCCCCGCACGGGTCACCGAGCCGCCGAGAACGATCACCGAGGGATTGATCAGGCTGACACACGAGGTGAGCACCTCGCCGATGTCGCGTCCGGCCTGCCGAACCGCTCGGATCGACCGCAGATCATTTCGGCGAAGAAGCTCGATCACGTCGCTCATGTCGCGGACGTCGGCTCCCTCGTCCCGAAGCTGCCGTGCGATCGCCGGACCGGAGGCCATCGCCTCGAGGCAGCCGAAGCTGCCGCAGTGACAGGCGACGCCTCTACCGCGCTCGATCCTCACGTGCCCGATGTCGCCGGCCGAGCCCTGTGCGCCGCGCTGCAGCAGGCCGCCGGAGATGATGCCCGCCCCGATTCCCGTCGCGACCTTCACAAAGAGCAGGTCGGCCACATCCGGGAAGGATCGTGACTGTTCGCCGATGGCCATGATGTTGACATCGTTGTCCACGAGTGCCGGAACGCCGAGCGCGTCGTGGACCCAGCCGGGAACGTCGAAGCCATCC
>JANMBI010000092.1:0-8113 GCA_031360325.1 Frigoribacterium sp.
TGACGTTGGCGTAAACATAGGGGCGATCGGCATGCAGATCAATGTTTGACAACCGGGACCGGATGTGAACTCCCTCGCGAAGGCCGTCGAAGAGCCAACGCCGCACGGCATCGCCGCCGCCGTCGCCCGCCGCATCCGCTCTGGCGACCTCGCCCCCGGCGATCGTCTCCCCACGGTTCGGGAACTCGCCGCCGACCTGGGAGTGAGCCCGGCGACCGTCAGTCACGCCTGGCAGGCCCTCTCGACCGTCGGCCTCATCGTCTCACGCGGCCGCAGTGGAAGCTTCGTGCGGGCGGCCCCGCGAAACTGGCTGCCGCCCCGCTTTCAGGGATTGGCGGGACAGCTCGAGGCGACCCGTCTCGATCTATCCACCGGCACGCCCGATCCGCGGCTTCTCCCGGCGCTCGGCCCGGCGCTCTCGCGCGTATCGATGCGTGCGGGCACCGCGAGCTACCTCGAGCAACCGGTGATCCCCGAACTCGACGCCGTCCTTCGCGACACCTGGTCCTACGACGTCCAAGCGGTCACCGTGGTCGACGGCGCTCTCGACGCGCTTTCCCGCACCCTCGAACTCGTGGTGCGCTTTGGGGACAAGGTCGTGGTCGAGGACCCGGGATTCCCGCCCATTTTCGACCTGCTCGACCACTTCGGCGCGGTGCGCGTGCCGGTCGGCCTCGACGAGAACGGGATGCGTCCCGATCTGCTCGAGGAAGCACTGACTCTCCGTCCCACCGCCGTGGTTATTCAGCCGCGCGCGCAGAATCCCACCGGCCGATCCCTGACCAGGGGGCGCGCCGAGGAACTGGCCCGGGTCATCCGCCGAAGTCGTCACGCGAACGAAGCGATCGTGATCGAAGACGATCACTCCGGTGCGATCGCGGCCGCCCACGACGTGAGCCTCGGCGGCTGGATTCCCGATCAGGTGTTGCACATCCGCAGCTTTTCCAAGTCGCACGGACCGGACCTGCGGATCGCAGCCGTCGGCGGGCCGACGGAGCTCATCGAACAACTCGTCGCCCGTCGCATCCTCGGGCCCGGCTGGACCTCGCGCATGCTCCAGACCATGCTGCACGATCTGTTGACGAACGCGACCTCGGTCTCGGAGGTCAGCGACGCCCGGCGGATGTACCGCGCGCGACAGCGGCGGCTCGCGGAGGCGCTCGGCACGCACGACGTGACGCTTCCGCCGTCGGACGGGATCAATACCTGGCTGCGGGTCGCGGATGAGCGGGCCGCCATCGTGCAGCTCGCGGCCGCGGGCATCCGGGTCGCCGCGGGCACCCCCTTCCAGGCGAGCCCGGACGGGAGTTTCGTGCGCGTCACGGCCGGTCTCGTGAGAGGTGACTTCGACTCGGTGGCGGAGACCCTCGCGGGCGCCTCTCGTGCCTAGCTCCGCCCGTCTCCCTCGCGTCCCCGCCCGATCCCAAAACGCAGGACATTCGCCGCCAGGGGCGTCGTTTTGGCGCAATAACGCCCCCTTCGTGGCGGATGTCCTGCGTTTTGGGTTGTTGCACGGGGTAGGGAGCGCCGCGGGACCGGGTCGATGCCGCGGCGCCCCCTGGGGCACGAGGGTCACTACCGAGCGTGCGTCCGCAACAACTCTGCGATGTGGATCGCGTCGCCCTCCGGGGCATCCGACTTGCGGTCCGGCCGCGCGATAAACAGGTACAGCAGCCCGACGACCATCACGATTCCGAGACCGATGAGCACGATCCAGTCGGTGAGGAACACGCCGGACCTACCCGGCCAGGCCAACAGGAACATGGCGAAGACGCCGTACGCCAGCGCAACGAGATTCACGACAAAGCCGGCCCGACCGAGATTGAACGGACCAGCCGGGCGCCACCCCTTGATCCGCTGACGCAGCGAGGCGAGCACCACGGCCTGGAACGCCACGTAGATGCCGAGAACCGCGAACGAGGTGATCTGGGTGAGCAGACCGTCCGGACCCACGAAGATGATCAGGCAGAGGACCACCGGGATGGTGCACGCCACGATCAATGCGTTGGTGGGCACCTTGCTGCGCGGCGAGACCCGGGCGAGCCACCTGTGGCCGGGGATCATGCCGTCCCTCGCGAACGAGAAGAGCAGCCGGCTGGCCGCTGCCTGGAGGCTCAGCACGCAGGAGAGGAACGCCGTGATGGCCACGACAAGGAAGATCTTGGCCCCGACGGACCCGAGGGAGGCCTGCAGGATGGCCGGGATCGGATCGGTGTCCTTGCCGCTGACGATGGCGGGGAGATCCGGCGCGGCCATGACGTAGCCGCCGAAGGCGAACAGGGACGAGACGCCGCCGACCAGGATCGTGAGGATCATCGCCCAGGGGATGCGCCGGGCCGGGTCCGCGACCTCCTCCGCGACATCGCCGCAGGCTTCAAACCCGTAGAAGAGGAACAACCCGGCGAGTGCCGCCCCGAGAAAGGCGCCGGCGTAGGAGCCCGTGCCCTGGACGCCCATCGAGTTGAAGAACACGCTGAACTCCTGGTGACGCTGGAAGATCAACAGGTACAGCCCGACCGCGATGACCCCGATGAGCTCGGCGGCGAGACCGATGCGGGCCACCCGTCCGAGCGTCTTGGTGCCGGTGAAGTTGAGTCCGAGCGCCACGACCAGCAGCAGTACCGTCAGCAGGAGGGTCACCGTCTTGGTGATCGGCAGTCCGACCAGGCTGGCGAGGAACCCGCTTCCGAACTCGGCGACCGCGGTGATCGTGACGATCATGGCCCAGATGTATACCCAGGCGGACATCCACGCGTAGCGGCGACCCCAGAGCCGACGGGTCCAGGGGTAGATGCCGCCGTGAATCGGGTATTGCGACACGACCTCACCGAACACGAGGGCCACGAGCATCTGCCCGCTGCCCACAATCAGAAGCCAGAAGATGGACGGAGGGCCTCCGGTGGAGACGGCGAGGGCGAACAGCGAATAGACCCCGACGAGCGGGGAGAGGTAGGTGAAGCCGAGGGCGAAGTTCGCCCACAGGGTCATCGATCGGTTGAACGAGTCTTCGTAGCCGAGCACCGCAAGATGTTCGCGGTCGGAGCGTTGGGGGGACGAGGAGATATCAGCAGGCATTTCTTACCTTCCGGCCGTCTGTGTGCGGCGCCGCGATCGGCATTGATCGAGACGGTCTCACAGGGTGAGACACAATCTAGTGGGCACCGCGGCGCAGGACAGAATGCGCCACGGGGCGACTTCGGGCGCGCCGCTCGGTGACCGTCGCACCGCGTTTCGTCGGAGTTGCGGCGGGCGGAGGTCGAGCCGAGCCCCTGTCGGCTTCGGGGCCGCACTCGCCAACGATGCGGCCGGGTGCGGCTCGGAGTGTCGCTCGGAGCCCGAAGACTACAATCGAACGATGACCCCCGCGCCGGATGTGGCGTGGTGCGCCCCTCCCGGATGTGGGAAGGCAGGTCCCCGCGGCCCGTCCCGCCGGCGTGATTTCTGCCCGTATCCCCTGGAGGCCCATCCCGTGCCCGTTCGTTTCCGCATCCTCGTTCTCGGGACCGCGGGCCTGTTCGCCCTCAGCGGGTGCACCGCGGCATCCGCCACGCCCGCTTCCGCGCCGAGCAGGACGCCCTCCACGTCGCTCTCCATCGACAACTGCGGTACCGTGGTCGGCTTTCCCGCGACCGCCCCGAAACGGGTGGTCACGATCAAGTCCACTTCCACCGAGATGCTGCTCGCCCTGGGACTCGGCGACCGCATCGTCGGCACCGCCTTCCCGGACGGCCCGGTACCCAAGGTCTGGAGCGCGCAGGCGGCCAAGATCCCCGTGCTGTCGAATTTCGTGCCCTCGCAGGAGGTGGTGCTCGCAACCGCACCGAATCTGGTCTACGGCGGATGGGAGTCCAATTTCTCCGCGGACGGCGCGGGTACCCGGAGCGAACTCGCAAACCTCGGCATCGCGACGTACGTCTCTCCGGCCGCCTGCAAGGAGGTCGGCTACCAGCCGACGAAGCTGCGATTCCGCGACATCTTCGCGGAGATCGATCAGGTCGCCGCCATCTTCCACGTGAACGATGCGAAGCTGCTCACCACGCAGAAAGCCGAGTTGGCGTCCATCACCAGGGACACCCGCGGGCTCACCGCCCTCTGGTATTCCTCCGGTGCGGACTCCCCCTACGTGGGCGCGGGGATCGGGGCTCCCCAGCTCGTGCTCGACACCATCGGGCTGAAGAACGTCGCCGCCTCGGTGAAAGACACCTGGACGTCTTTCAACTGGGAGTCGGTCGTCAATGCCAATCCGGACGTGATCGTACTCGTGGACGCCACCTGGAACAGCGCCGCGAAGAAGATCCAGTTGCTCGAGTCCAACCCGGCCACCGCCAATCTCTCGGCGGTGAAGAACCACCGGTACCTCACCGTGCCCTTCGCGGCGAGTGAGGCGGGGGTGCGCACGGTATCGGCGGCGAAGGATCTCGCATCCCAGCTCGCCGCACTCACGTTCAGGTAGCACGGGGTGAGCAGAGCGGCACGCACGACCCTGGTTGCGGTGGCCCTTGGCGTCGGGCTTCTGCTCTCGGTCACGTTCGCCATCACCATCGGTCCGACCACCATCACCCCGGTGGATGTCTGGGGCACGGTGCTTCATCACCTCGGCATCGGCCAGAGCCCGTTGAGCCTCCTGCGCGACGGGATCGTGTGGCAGTTGCGGTTGCCTCGCGTGCTCACCGCCGCTGCGGTCGGCGCCGGTCTCGCGTTGAGCGGCGCCGTGATGCAGGCGCTCACCCGCAATCCGCTCGCCGACCCCTACCTGCTCGGGCTGTCGTCCGGGGCGTCCCTCGGTGCGGTCGCGGTGCTTCTGCTCGGTGTGGCCGTCCTCTTGCCGCTCGCCGCTTTCCTCGGCGCGATGCTCGCGCTCGGACTCACCCTGCTGCTCGCGTCATCCCTCGGTCGGATCACCCCGTCTCGCACGGTGCTCGCCGGGCTCGCCGTGTCGTCACTCGCCGCAGCGGTGACCGCTCTGGTGATCTTCTGGACCGTCACCGGAGACTCCTACCGCGAGATTCTCGGCTGGCTTCTCGGGTCGCTCGCGGGTGCCCGTTGGCCGGCGGTCGGAATCGGGGTCACCGCCCTTCTCGTCGCCGGGGCGCCGATCATGTTGAGCGGCCGTATCCTCGATGGCTTCGCCTTCGGAGACACCTCGGCGGCATCCCTCGGCATCAACGTCCCGGGTGCCCGCTGGACCCTCCTCGGCGCGACCGCGTTGCTCACCGGCGCGATGGTCTCGGTGAGCGGATCGATCGGCTTCGTCGGACTCATCCTCCCGCATGCCGTTCGCCTGTTGGTCGGGCCGAGGCACCGGGAACTTCTGCCCCTCTGCGCGATCGTAGGCGCGATCTTCCTGGTCTGGGCCGACACCGCGGCCCGATCGCTGTTCGAACCCCGCGAGCTGCCGGTGGGTATCGTCACCGCCATCATCGGTGCCCCCGTCTTCGCCTACCTGCTCACCCGCCGCCGGAGCTCCACGTGAGTGTCGAAACGACGGGCCGGGATGCATCGGGGCTCGAGGCTCGCCGGGTGGAGGTGCGGATCGACGGCACCCTGATCGTGGATGGAGTGGACTGCTCGGTCGCGCCCGGCACCTTCTCGGCGCTCATCGGACCGAACGGCGCAGGCAAGTCGACCCTGCTGCGGGTGCTCGCCGCGGTGGAGCCTCCGGCGGCCGGCACGATCCACTTCGGTCGGCACGAGCTCGGTGCGCTCCCCCGGCGACGACGCGCCCGCCTGGTGGGGTTCGTCGAGCAGGATTCCGGCACCGAGCTGTCGTTGTCGGTGCGTGATGTCGTCGCCCTCGGTCGCATCCCTCACCAGGGGCTCTTCGGGGATGCCACCGCCCACGATCGCGCGGTGATCGAGTCGGCACTCGACGATGCCGACATCCGGGCACTTGCCGATCGGGATGTCACGACCCTGTCCGGTGGAGAGCGCCAGCGGGTGCTGCTCGCCCGGGCCCTTGCTCAGCAACCGGCGCTCCTCGTTCTCGACGAGCCGAGCAATCATCTCGACATCGCGGCGCAGCTCGCCGTCCTCGGCCTCCTTCGTACCCTGGCCTCCGCCGGGGTCACCGTGCTTGCAGCGCTCCATGATCTCAATCTCGCGAGCGCCTACTGCGACCACGTGATCGTGCTCCGTGGGGGCACGGTGTTCGCCGCCGGGTCGACGGCGGAAGTGATCACCCCTGAGCTGGTGCGTGAGGTGTACGGTGTGCGGGCGACCGTGTTCGAGCACCCGCAAACCGGGCGCCCGATGGTCGCCTTCGGCCCGATCGGCTGAATCAGAATCCCCCGCCGAAGCGGTGGTCACCCAGGATCCGCACCCAGAGCGACGGGGGGAAGAGGCTCGCCCGCACACGTCTTCGCCGACCGGCGGACGCGCGAAGCGCCGCGATGATTCCGAGCACCGGCTCTACGACGGTCACCGTTCCGGTCGACGGCGCGGCGCGCCCGTAGCTCTCCTGTTCGACCGCCCATCGCAGCCGATCAAGCGAACCGCGCGGCGTGTCACCCATGGCCGTGGCGAGGAGCTCTGCCGCCTCCCGTGCCGTGGCGGTATCCGGCACGGGAACGCCGAGATCCGAGGCGGTATCGAGCACCTCTCGCCAGCCGGTGAGGGAGGAGGCGAGACCTGCGGCCAGATCGCGAATTCGCCTCCGCCTCACCACCGATCGAATGGCCGCGGGACTGAGCGCGAGCAGGGCGACCGCGAGGATGGCGACCAGCACCCAGATCCACGTCCCCGCCAACGTCGACGGACCCGGCGCTCCACCCTGCGCGCCCGGCTCGGTGGCGAGCGGCCGTGCCGACACCGACGGACGCGAGGTCCCCGCGGCCGACGGAGCGGCCGTCGCGGTATTCACGGGCGTCGGCACGTTCGGGGACGCCGCATCCGCATACGCCGGCACGTCTCCGCGACTGACCGTCGGCTCGAATCGCGTCCAGCCGATGCCGTCGAAGTAGAGTTCCGGCCAGGCATGGAGGTTGCGGGAGGTCACGGTGAAGCCGGTGCGCCCGTCGATCTTTTCGGCAAGCTGGGTGCCCGGAAGAAATCCGACCGCTATTCGGGACGGGATGCCGAGGCTCCGCGCCATCACCGCCATGGCCGACGCGAAGTGGATGCAGTAGCCCCGCTTTTCCGTGAGGAATGTCGCGATCACCGCCATGCCCGTGCCGTCGTAGCCCTGGTCGACGGGGGCCGTCTCGGAGTAGAGGAAGTCTCCGTTTCGGAAGAAGTCCTGAAGCAGCAGGGCCTTCTCGTAGTTGCTCGTCGCACCGCCGGCAACCCGATTCGCCGTGTCACCGATGACCTTCGGCATGGCTGCCGGCAGCGCAAGGAACCGGCCGAACCCGGCGGGAACGGAGGTGCCGGCGCTGGACAACTGGGCGGGCGTGGGCTCGACGGTCAGGCTCGTCGCCCGGTAGGTCTCGTTGCTCGCGTCGCGGTTGGGACTCTTGACGGCGAGACCGTCGGAATCCCAGTACCAGTCCCCCTGGAGGCCGGCCACCTTCGAGGTGGGGTAGGGCAGCGGAAGCCAGGGAGTCGTGAGTGCCTGCACCGAGACGAAGGTCTCATCCCTCCTGGTTCCGACGGCGGCCGACAGCCCGGGGGGAGCTCCTATCGCGTCCGGAGTGTTGGCGGTGCGCTGCCGGACGGGATCGGGCGCCCAATCCGTGCCGGTGAAGTTCTGCACACTCACCAGCCGAAGGTATTCGGCCCGGCCGGACGCGGTGGAGTAGGTGAGAACGGTTCGCTCGACATCCTGGCGCAGGTTCTGGCCGAGCGAGAGCACCGGGTTAACTCCCGAGCTGAAACCGGTGCCGTTCGCGGACGACGCCGGGTTCACATCGGGCAGGAGCGCCGGGGCGACGAGCGCACCGATCATGACGACCGCCGACAGCCCGACGGTGAGAGCGATGCGCCGCCCGGGGGCATTGACCCGAAGGAGCATCAGGTAGGACAGGGCAGCGAGCACGAAGACGATCGGGTCGGTGATGTCGAGAGAGACGACGCCGGGCACGCCGAGCAACACAAGAAGCGGGACGCCAGCGAGCGCCGGTGTACGGAACGCGGAGGCGAGGGTATCGGCGGTGATCGCGATCGCGCCGACACCGAG
>JANMBI010000113.1:0-2146 GCA_031360325.1 Frigoribacterium sp.
CGACCCTATCTCCGTACCCCGATTCCGGCACCGATCTCCGTGGAGCGCGCGGCGGAAGAGGGTCTGCTTATCGCCCGATCGGCCCTGACCATGGAGGTGAAGAACCACATCATCGTGACCGCGCTGCGTGACGATCGCCGGTTCGACGCGGTCGAGACGGCTTCCTGGGTGAGGCGCGAACTGACGGAGCTCGCGCTCGAGCAGGCCGACTCTGCCGAGCGGATGCGTCGGTTCGCCGGGGAGGTTTCCGACTCACGACTGCGCTCGGAGCGGGAACACGACTACGGCCCCCGCGACTATCGGCCACTCACTCGCCGCGGACTCGCCTACTCGTCTCTCTCCGACCGGCTGACACGTCTCGTCGATGACGCGCCGTTCGTTGCGGATGTCGTGGAGGAGGCTCGTGCCCGAGCCTGGTCGGAGATCGGAGCGGCGATCGAGGCGCGCCTCGACCTGGTGCCGATGCGGCAACCGGATGCCCACTATGCGCGCGAACGCGAGACCAGGCTGCGGGTCTTCGTGGCGATCGATCTCGCCCGTCTCGTCAGCCTCAGCCCGTCCGCAACCACAGGAACCGGTGAGCCCGCAGCGTGATCCCACCCGACAGCGTCACCACATGTCCGGTGACGAGGTCGGTCGCGCGATCGGGCATCCCCGACAGCGTCTCGGTCGAGACCTCCGCCGGGCCGTCGGAGAAGTTCGCGAGCACAAGCACGGTGGTGTCGGGGCCGGGGCGCTGGTAGCCGAGCACGTGCGGGTTATGGGTGCCGAAGGGCACAAGTCGACCCCCGGCGAATTCGGTGGTGTAGCCGCGCACCTCGATGAGATGCCTGAGCCCCTGGAAGATCGCTCCGGCATCCGTGGTCGGGTCGGCACGCGTGGCGTAGGAGCGGTGAGGGTAGGGCGGCCGACCGACCCAGCGGCTGTCGTCGGCGTGCGCGGACACCTCGCGGTACCCGTAGTCGTTGAGCTGGCCCACCTCGTCGCCGAGATAGAGCAGCGGGATGCCGCCGGTGCTGAGGATGATCGAATGTGCGAGCAGGATGCGATCGATCGCCCCCGCATCCTGGGATTCCAATCCGGCGAGGGAGGCCGTCGTTCCCGAGATTCGGCAGTCTCCCGTGCGGGGGTTGTCCTGGAAGGGCACCCCTCGGGCGAAGCTGCCGTCGAAGCGGTTCACATAGAACGAGTTCAGGAAGCGGCGGTGGTCGGAGCCGATGATGCCGAGCTCCGCGGCATCCTCGTCGGCGAAAGTCCAGCCGATGTCGTCGTGACCGCGCACGTAGTTTACCCAGGCGGTGCCCGGGGCGAGCGCGTGCCGACGCTCGAGGGCCTGCGAGAGTAGCCCGACATCCCGCGTCGCGAGCGAGTTCCAGATGAGAGCCATCTGAAGCGGGTTGTAGCTCAGCTGGCACTCCTGGCGTCCGATGTACTCGGCGACCTGGTCGGGATGCACGATCGCCTCGGATTTGAACAGGAGGGCGGGCGCGGCGATGCGGCACACCGCGTTGAAGGCCTGGATCAGCAGGTGCGCCTCTGGCAGGTTCTCGCACGACGTTCCGAGCCGTTTCCAGATGAAGGCCACGGCGTCCAGGCGAAGCACATCCACCCCGAGGTTGGCGAGAAAGAGCATCTCGCCAGCCATCGCGCGGAAGACGGCTGGGTTCCGGTAGTTGAGGTCCCACTGGAAGGAGTGGAAGGTGGCCCACACCCAGCGTCCGCCCGGAAGCGGCACGAACGACCCCGGATGGTCGTCCGGGAAGATCTCGCGCACGGTGCGCTCGAAGGCGTCGGGCATCGCACGGTCGGGAAAGATCCAGTAGAAGGCTTCGTGTTCCGGGTCGCCGGCGATCGCCGTGCGTGCCCATTCGTGCTCGTTCGAGGTGTGGTTGAAGATGAAGTCCAGCACGAGCGAGATGCCGCCCTCGCGCAACTCGGCCGCAAGGGCGGCGAGCTCCGGCATCGTGCCGAGGCTCGGGTTGACCGCCCGGTAGCTCGAGACCGCATAGCCTCCGTCGGAGTTCTCCGCCGGGGCGAGAAACAGCGGCATCAGATGCAGGTAGGTGAGGCCGAGTTCGCGAAAATAGGGGATGCGGGCGCGGAGGCCGGAGAGGTCGCCGGCGTAGAGATCCACGTAACAGACGCC
>JANMBI010000117.1:0-3873 GCA_031360325.1 Frigoribacterium sp.
TGGGTCCATGGCGCAGCCCGGTAGCGCACCTGCATGGCATGCAGGGGGTCAGGGGTTCGAATCCCCTTGGATCCACAGAAATTGCTGGTCAGACGGCCATTCCGAAACCTCAATCAGAGGATTTGGGATGGCCGTTCGACACTTATTCGACACTTCACCGCACAGCACCGCTCGATCTCGGGTAGTTCTCGGAGAGTCTCGGAGCCTTATGGTTCCGCCTGCGCACCTCTCGGGTATGAGTGCAAGCACGTCTCACCCCAACGAGTTCGAGTCGATTCTGTCCTTGTCCGAGCTGGCAGCCCGGCTCGACGTGACCGCCCAGCCCATCTACGACCTGCGCAGCAAGGGGCGCGGGCCGCATGGTTTCCGGATCGGCCGCCAGTTGAAATTCCGTGCATCCGAGGTCGACGCGTGGCTGCGTCGCCTCGAAGAAGCCGACACAAGACCTGCCGGGGGAGGCGGACGGTGAGCGGCGGCCGCCCGCGCACCGTGATCGGTACCTACGGCACTGTGGGACTCCGTCCCAAAGGTCGCGGCTACATCGCCACAGCACGGTACCGTGACGCCGATGGTCGCCTGCGACCAGTGACGGCGTCGGGAGTGTCCCGATCCGCCGCTCAAGCCCGACTCAAAGAGCGCCTGCTCAACCGGTCGGGGTACGGGGAACGGGGAATGCTCCCGTTGACCAGTTCGTTTCGTGAACTGGTCGCACTGGGGCTGAGTGACTTGGATAAGCAGGACCTCGTCGAGGGCACGAAAGAGAACTACCGCGACGACATCCGACGGCATGTCATGCCGGCATTCGAAAATCTCCCTCTCGGAGAGATCACCACCGGGAGAGTTGAGTGGTTCCTCAAAGCCGAAGCTGCGGTCTCCTTCTCGCGGGCGAAGCACTCCCGGACGATGCTCAACCTGTTGTTCGGCTTCGCTTTGCGGTATGACGCGATCCTGCGCAACCCCGTCGACGGAACCTCTCAGTTGAAGAAACCGACGGGGTCGCCGAGGGCGTTGACGCCGGAGCAGATCGCCGCGATCCGACATGCGGCCGCTAATTGGCGCACCGGAGAGGACGTGAAAGGGCCAAGGCCTGATGGTCAGGTCCGCGACATCATCGAAGTGCTTCTCGGAACCGCACTGCGAATCGGCGAGGTACTCGCCCTGCGCCCGCGCGACTTCGCGGACTCGCAAAAGGGCATGGTCATCGCGGTGCGCGGGACGGTCGTGCTGCGCACAGGGCACGGCGCGGTTAGGCGAAATCATCCAGAGACCGAGCATTCGGTCCGCCGCATCGCCGTTCCCGAGTTTGCTGCGGCCGTCCTTCGCGCCCGTCTCGCGATGGTCGGCCCTGGCGATGTGGAGCGAACGATCTTCGCCAATCGGACAGGCGGCCCGCTCAGCCCTTATAGCGTGCGCCGCACGTTCCGGACCTTCCTCGAACTTGCCGGACTCGACGAACGAGGAATCACATTGCGCCGGTACCGGCGCACGGGCGCAACTGTCATCGCCCGTGGTGCAGGCGCGGGCACTGCCGCGACGTTCCTCGGGCACGGTTCGACCGCGATCAGCGAGGGCCACTACATCGAACCCGATCGCACAGTCGACCACGGTCCAGCCGAATTGCTGGAACGCACGCTCCGTCCTGCGCAGCCCGACAGCACGCCGCTCAGACACGAAATAACCGCGGAAGAGGAGGACGCGCTGGCACAGTTTGACGAGTTGGACGAGAACCAATTGGCGCATGATGGGCAGACGCACCTAACCGCATAGGCCAGCCGCTCGCCGAGCAACTCGAACCGCACCTGAGACAAGAACCACAATCCCGCTTTCCCTCTCTCGCGCATCGAGCCACGCCACGATCGGCCGAGATGGGCCAGGTCGGTCATCATCCGATGCGCCCACGCAGATCCCACATCTTCTATCGGGGGCAGTGGGCGGCTACCACACATGGACACTCCGGAGAGCGTTGTTGGCCACGGGAGTGGAGAACCGCCCCTCCGGGAGAGTCCCGGCAGTGGCGCCGAGTCGGCGGCACCGCAAGCCCCGGCCACGGTCCCGCAACGTTTGCGGGACCGGCCATTCCGCGGAGAACACGGTCATGCAGAATCTGCGGACCGGCGGTCCCGGCGAACGCTGCGCGGTCCTACAGAATCTGTCGCCCCGTGGAAGCCTCGATTTGGTGACGCCCACTCTCACCTTGATGCGGTCCGAGTGTGTCCGGCTCGCGTTCAGAACCCGAGGCCGGGAGGCTCCTGGGGTGGTGGCTGTGGTTCGTCCGAGCGAAATGGTGGCAGCTTGCGTCGTGGACCGGGTCGCTCCGGACGAGTCAGGGCGGGTTGACGGCGTCCGGCGCGAGCGGCGAATCCGTCGACTGCTTTCAGTATCTCGTCGCTGCGCCAGAACGTGCCGACCTGGTACTCGGCCTTCGCGTTGAGGACTCCCTGCTTGGTCAGGTCGTGTAGCAGCGGGTAGGCGTTCTGGGGTCGGATGCCGAGTTCGCGGGCGATGAGCGGCGCGTCCACGACCGGGGTGCGGGCGATAATCTCCAACACCCGCCATATCCCGCTGTCGGATCGGGCTCGGACCCGTTCCTGCCACCCGGCGCGGACTTGTTCGATGTCTGCGACGAGTTGGCGGGCGTTGACCACGGCGCGGACGCTGGCCTCGGTGGAGCGGGCAACGATCGGCTCAAGGTCGCCGGAACGGTAGTCGGTGAGTGCCTGGTGGTAGCCGTCGATGTCGGCCAGCAGACCTGCGGACACCGGGACGGTGACGTTCCGGGTCACGGCCCGGTGGCGCAGGATTGCCTGGGCGAGGGCCCGCCCGGTGCGCCCGTTCCCGTCCGTGAACGGGTGGATCGTCTCTAACTGCGCGTGCGCGACCGCCGTGAGCACCAGGGGTGAAACCTCGACCCGGCTGGTGAAGGCGACGAGATCGTCGATCAGTTCCGGCACCCGCTCCCACCGCGGTGCGACGTAGTCCGCGCCGATCGGGGACTGCGAGGAGGTGCCGATCCACACCGCCTCCTGCCGCCATTTGCCCGGGGTATGTCCGGGCTGGTCGACCATGAGGATCGCGTGCATTTGCCGGATCGCTGCAGGACTGATGGCGTCCGCCACCTCGATCGCCGACTCGAGTGACGCTGTGTTTGCGGCGATCAGGGTGGCATTGCGCGCCCCGCGTCCGCCCAGTTCCGCGGTGAAGATCGCCCGGGCGCTCGCGGTGAGCTGTTCGATCTGCGACGACGCGGCTGCCTCACTGCGCAACAGCACCGGACCGAATGCCGCAACCCGGTGCCCCAACTCCGCATCGAACCGGCTCAACTCACGGGCCGCATCCTCCGCTGCAGCCAACACCACACCGGGCAGTTCGACTACTGCCCGGGTGATCATCGCCGGAACCGTCGCGGCATACTCGCGGGTGCCACCGAAGTGGGCGGACAGCCCCGGCCCCATCTCCTCACCGTGCGCGGGCTCCCACAGCATTGCCTCCGCGCTCACCGTCGGCCACGAACTCATACAGCCCCCCGCTCCTAGTATGTGTTAGTAGCATAACTCATAACTTCCTCAGTTAGGAGTATGACCTCCGCCTTCACCACACCGACACTCTATTTCTGCAGCTCGGGGTCGGAGACGATGTTCATCCGAGAGGTGCGCTGCCCGCTCTCTGGCCAGTCATTCACGGACCTGCTGGCTGGTGACACTCCGGGAGAGGACGGCTTTCAATGCGTCTTAGCGGAATTTGTCAAGGTGGATGAGGCCAGTGGGTCTTTAGGCGGCTAGTTTCGGTGCGGGTTCCTCTCCGGGTTTTTGTTCGGCTGGCTTGTTGATCCAGGTGGTGCCGGGCAGGGCGAGGATTTTCGGATCGACGGTGCTG
>JANMBI010000127.1:0-5724 GCA_031360325.1 Frigoribacterium sp.
CACTCTGTCCTTCGATCTCGACCCCTTCCAACGCGCCTCCTGCGCGGCGCTCGAACGGGGTGACAGCGTACTCGTGGCCGCACCCACGGGGGCAGGAAAGACGATCGTCGCCGAGTTCGCGGTGTTTCTCGCCATGCAGCAGGTCCGGGCGAAGGTCTTCTACACGGCACCGATGAAGGCGCTGAGCAACCAGAAGTTCCAGGAGTTCGTGGCCGAGTACGGGGCGGACCAGGTGGGGCTGCTCACGGGCGACACCAACATCAACTCGGGGGCGCGAATCGTCGTGATGACCACCGAGGTGCTGCGAAACATGCTCTACGCGGACTCCGATCTGCTCAAAGATCTGTCTTTCGTCGTGATGGATGAGGTGCACTATCTCGCCGACCGCTTTCGCGGCGCCGTGTGGGAGGAGGTCATCATCCATCTTCCGCAATCGGTACGACTGGTGTCCCTCAGCGCCACCGTCTCCAACGCGGAGGAGTTCGGGGACTGGCTGCAGGCCGTGCGAGGCGAGACGGCGGTGATCGTTTCGGAGGAGCGCCCGGTGCCGCTCGACCAGCACGTGATCATGCGCACCAAGCTCATCGACCTGTTTGCGACCACCAAGGCCGCACCGGGCGTTCCCACTCACCGGGTGAATCCGGAACTCGTGCAGATGGCGCGCTACGGCGGGCGCCCGGTCAGTTCGCGCCAGATGCAGGATGTCGGCCGACGACACTCCCGTGGGGGACGTCCCGAGGCGGTGAAGATGGACCGGGCCGCCGTGGTGAAGATGCTCGGGGAGCGCAATCTGCTTCCCGCCATCTTCTTCGTCTTCAGCCGCGTCGGGTGCGACCAGGCGGTAAAGCAGGTGCTGCGCGCGGGCGTACGACTCACCACCCAGCACGAGCGGGACGAGATCGCGGCGATCGTCGAGGAACGGTGCCGCACCATCCTCGATGAGGACCTCGCGGTGTTGGGCTACTACGAGTGGCTGGATGGGCTACAGCGCGGGGTCGCCGCGCATCACGCCGGGATGCTGCCCGCGTTCAAAGAGGTGGTCGAGGAGCTATTTCAAAAGAAGCTGGTGAAGGCCGTCTTCGCCACCGAGACCCTCGCACTCGGCATCAACATGCCGGCGCGCACCGTGGTGCTCGAGAAGCTCGAGAAGTTCAACGGCGAGGCCCGAGTTCCGATCACCCCGGGGGAGTACACCCAGCTCACCGGACGGGCCGGGCGCCGCGGCATCGACGTCGAGGGCCATTCGGTGATCCAGTGGCAGGAGGGGCTCGACCCGCAAGCGGTCGCTTCGCTCGCCTCCCGACGCACCTACCCACTCAATTCGAGCTTCTCTCCCACGTACAACATGGCGGTGAACCTGATCGAGCAGTTCAGCCGCGAACGTGCCCGCGACATCCTCGAATCCTCGTTCGCGCAGTTTCAGGCGGACCGCGCGGTGGTCGACCTCGCCAGGAAGGTGCGGACTCAGGAGGAGTCGCTGCGCGGCTATGCAGAGGCGATGGAGTGCCACCTGGGGGACTACGGGGAGTATTCCGGCATCCGCCGCGAGCTCACCGACCTCGAACGCAAGGGGTCGGTGCGTGCCGATCTCCAGACCCGGAGTGAGCGAGACAAGCGCCAGCATCAACTCGCCGCACTGCGCAAACGTCTCAAGCAACACCCCTGCCACACCTGCGCCGACCGCGAGGAGCATGCTCGCTGGGCGGAGCGGTGGTGGAAGCTCAAGAAGCAGACGGATGAACTCAGCCGCCAGATCCGAACTCGCACCGGCGCCGTCGCGAGAATCTTCGATCGCGTGACCGAGGTACTGCTCGAACTCGGATACCTCCTTCGTTCGGAGGCGGGCGAGGTCACCGCATCCGTGCACGGGAGGACGCTGCGCCGCATTTACGGAGAGCGCGACCTGCTCGTGGCAGAGTGTCTGCGACGCGGCGTCTGGAACGACCTCGACCCGGCCGGCCTCGCCGCCATGGCGGCGGCGCTCGTCTACGAGCCCCGGCGGGACGAAGGTCAGAGTTCGGATCGCTACCTGCCGAAGGGGGCGTTCCGACCTGCCTTCGAGAGGACGACAGACCTCTGGGCACGGCTGGACGACCTCGAACGCGACCACAAGCTACCCGGGAGCAATCCGCTCTCCACCGGCCTCTCGCTCGCGATGAATCGATGGGCGCAGGGCGTGTCGCTCGACTCGGTGCTGATCGAGTCCGAGCTCGCCGCCGGAGATTTCGTGCGGATGACCAAGCAGACCATCGACCTGCTCGATCAGCTCTCCGTGGTGGCTGACGGGCCAGTCGGCCGCACGGCCCGAACGGCACTCGATGCGATTCGTCGCGGAATCGTCGCCTACTCGTCGGTCACGTGACCGGCTGGTGTCGTGACGTCTCGACGGGCACTTAAGCTTGGTGGGTGCGCCTGACCTCCCCGCTCCGACGCTGGCTCACCCGACCGTTGCCCCTCCTCGGCGCGATCATCGCCGCGGCCCTCTCCGGCGTCGCGAATGCCGCCGCTTTCCCGGCACTCGGCTGGTGGCCGCTCGTTTTCATCGGAACCGCCCTCATGTTCTGGTCGCTCGACGGGCGCGGCAGCCGGTCGGCCCTGCTCGTCGGATTCGTCGGCGGTTTTGCCTTCTTCGGCACCCACATCTTCTGGCTCACCGTGTACCTCGGGCCGGTGCCATGGCTCGCCCTCGCGGGAGTGGAATCCGTGCTTTTCGCCCTCGGCTGTGTGCTGATGGCACTCGCCTGGCGCCACCTGCCCCGGGTGTGGTCCGGGCCGACGGCTCGACTGATCGGGATTCCGGCAGCGCTGGCCGGACTGTGGGTCTTGCGCGAAGCCGTCACCAGTGTTTGGCCGTACGGGGGCTTCTCGTGGGGTCGGCTCGCCTTCTCCCAGTCGGACAGCGTCTTCGCGCCGCTCGTGGCGTGGCTTGGGATCTCCGGTCTCAGCTTCGTCATCGCCTTTCTCAGCGCCCTGCTGCTTCAGGCGGTGCGGATGACTCGGATCCCGTGGGCCACGCGCGGCACGATCGCGGCGGCGGCCGTTCTCCTCGCGGCGCTGTTTCCGGCGTGGCCGGTGATCACCTCGGGAAGCATTCGCGTCGCGGCGGTGCAGGGGAACTCCAACTCCGGTCTGTTCGCTCGGATCCAACCGGGAGACTCCCTCAACGAGCACCTCCAGGCGACGGTGCCGATCTTCGGTCGGAAGGTCGATCTGGTCGTCTGGCCGGAGAACGCGTCCGACATCGATCCCCTGCGCAACGAGCGAGCGGCGCAGACTCTCGACTTCGTCTCGAAACAGATGGGTGCCCCGCTGGTCACCGGAACGATCACCGAGAATGCCAAGGGGCAGACCTTCAATAGCCTGCTCCTCTGGAAGAACGGAGCCGGCGCGGTGGCCCAGTACGACAAGATGCATCCGGTGCCGTTCGCCGAGTATCTGCCCGACCGCTCCTTCTGGTACCCGCTCGCACCGAGTCTCTTCGACCTCGTTCCGCGCGACTACACCTTCGGAACCCGTCCCAACGTCTTCGACATCAACGGCGCACTTGCCGGCCTCGCCATCTGCTTCGACATCGTGGACGACTCCCTCATTCATCGGATGGTCGACGGGGGAGCGCAGTTCATCCTCGCCCCCACCAACAACGCCGACTTCGGCCATTCGGACGAGAACGTCCAGCAGGTAGCGATCGCCCGACTCCGGGCCATCGAGACGGGGCGCAGCGTCGTCAACGACTCGACGGTCGGGGTGAGCGCGATGTTCGGCCCGGACGGTCGGGTCATCGCGGAGCTTCGCCCCTTCACCCGCGGCTCGATGGTCGCGACCATCCCGCTCAGCACGTCGATCACCCCGGCGATGTTCGCCGGCCGCCAGATCGAGTGGGTCGCCGCCGGTTTCGGCCTCTCGAGTCTCCTCGTCGGAATGCTGCTGGCGCCAAGAAAGCGCCGCCCGCGTCGATCGGCGAATCGGGTGCGCCGTGGCTGACACCCTCATCATCCTTCCGACCTTCAATGAAATCGAGAGCCTGGAACGAGTTCTCGGTCGAATCCGGCAGTCGGTGCCGAACGCCGACATCCTGGTCGTGGATGACTCGAGCCCGGATGGCACGGGGCGCCTTGCCGATCGTCTCGCCGCGGAAGACCCCGGCATTTCGGTTTTGAATCGACCGGCCAAGAGCGGGCTGGGGCGTGCGTACCTCGCCGGCTTCGCGCATGCTCTCCAGCACGGGTACCGCTACGTCGTCCAGGTAGACGCGGATGGGTCGCACGACCCCGCAGACATACCGGCCATGCTCGAACTCGCAGTCACCCGCGCAGATCTCGTGATCGGTTCCCGCTGGGTCCGCGGAGGATCGGTGCGCAACTGGCCGTGGATCCGACAGGCGATCTCTCGCGCCGGAAACGCCTACGCTCGGACGGTGTTGCGCTCGGCCATCCACGACATCACCGCCGGATTTCGCGTCTACCGCGTCGAAGCCCTACGCACTCTCGCCCTCGAGTCTGTCTCGTCTCAGGGCTACTGCTTCCAGGTGGAATTGGCGTGGCAGCTAGAGCGTGCCGGAAAACGCGTGGTCGAGCATCCGATCGTCTTCGTCGAGCGCGCGGCCGGTCGCTCCAAAATGCACGTCGGAATCATCATCGAAGCGCTCGTACGTGTCACGGGATGGGGGATCGTCGGTCTCGGATCGCCCGGGCCGGATTCACCAACCGCAGAAAAATAGCCGATCACCGCGGTTGCGGCAATCGGCTGGTGGTCATGTTTGTAGGGTCGTCGGGGGTTCAGGTCCAGGCTGTCAGGTTGTCGAGGTAGAGGCCGCAAGCGGTGTCGAATCCGTCCTCGGGGGGGCCCGCCGTTGACCCGTCAGGGAGGTAGGAATCTTCGTAGTCTTCGTGGCCGGCGCGGTAGATCGCGAAGCCCCACATGTTCGCGGAACCGCCGTAACGGAGCCGGCAGAGTGAGAGTTCCTCGTCGTTGGTGAGGCGCCCGGTTACGTCGGCGAGGTCAAAGGGAGTGGCCGACAAGGGTGGACGGTTCCCGGAGGTTCAGGGACCGAATCGTGGCGTCGAGTGAGTCCACGTGGTCCTCGAGTCGGTATTCACAGCCCTCGGGAGCCGGCGACTCGCCGAAACCGAGGATGTCGACGGCGATCACCCGGTGCGCGGGCACCGGCAGCGGAACGACCTCCCGGAAGGTGACCGACGACGGAGCCGTTCGATCAGGTCCGTCCACCAGGTCATGGCTCCAGTATCCCCGCCGTGCCCGGTTCCGTTCAGGCGGCCGAGACGCGATTGTGATTCGACACCCAGAAATCGTCCAGACGGCGGCACCCGCCCTGACCCTACAGTGGGCCCATGAAGCGAATTCCCGTTGCTGCATTGGCCCTAGCAGTCCTTCTGCTGGCAGGCTGCACCGCGCAAGGCGCTTCCACGTCAGGCTCCAACCCTGACGGCCGGACGAGCACCGGCTCACCCGGCGGCGTCGGAGCCCCCGCTCCCGCCGTCAAGGACGCCACCGGCGAAATCAAACCCTCCACCCGCAATGTGATCACCACCGGATCGGTGTCGATCACGGTGAAGGACCCGATCGGCGCGGCTCAGGATGCCGTCACCATCACCGAGCAGGCGAGCGGGCGCATCGACAGCCGCACCGAGAACCCGGCCACGCCCAACCAGCCGGCGAGCGCCAACCTGACCCTGCGCATCCCCTCCAACGAACTCAGCCGCACCG
>JANMBI010000164.1:0-14864 GCA_031360325.1 Frigoribacterium sp.
ACCCAGGCGCACACCAACTCCGCACCGAACCTCCGGGCAAGTGCCGCGGCCTGGAGAACGACGGTATCCGGCTGGCCGGGCACGACCCCGACGACGATGCGGTCACCCGGTGACGAATTCATCCTGATCTCCCCTCCAACGCGGCGGGAGCACGCCGTGGCGTCTTCGCGCTGCACCAAGCATTCCACTCGACGGACCGTGCCGGTAGGCCCCTCCGCAGATTTCGATAACCGCTCGGTCGCGACATACGGTGTCGCGATCGAGGCCGCCACGCTCGTCTTCGGGATCGCCGTATTCGCGATCGCTCGTCTTCGGGATCGCCGCCCTCCGGATCGCCGTATTCGCGCTCGGCCGGGCGCGCACTGTCCGCCCCTGACCGGCTCGGGCGATTCGATCCTCCCGAGCCGGGTAGCGGCGGCCTCTCCACTCAGCCTCGCTCCGCCTCCTCAGTCCTCGTGCACCCCGGTTGCCATCCCACTCTTTATGGTGTCCATCACCGTCGTGTCGGCGAGAGTCGTGACATCTCCGACGGGCCGGTTCTCCGCGACATCCTTGAGCAGGCGGCGCATGATCTTTCCCGAGCGGGTCTTCGGAAGCTCGGCGACGATCAAGATCTGCCGTGGCTGGGCGATCTTTCCGATCTCCCTGGTGACGTGCTCGCGCAGCTCCCGGACCACATGCGGACCACCATCGCCGGCCTCGCTGCGCAGGATCACGAAGGCGACGATCGCTTGCCCGGTCAGTTCGTCGGAAGCGCCGACGACCGCCGCCTCGGCGACCTTATGATTCGACACGAGTGCGGACTCGATCTCCGTCGTCGACAGGCGGTGTCCCGAGACATTCATGACATCGTCGACGCGACCGAGCAACCAGATGTCACCGTCCTCGTCCCTCTTGGCACCGTCACCCGCAAAATACAGCCCGGGAAACTGCGACCAATACGTGTCGACATAGCGGTCGTCGTCTCCCCAGATCGTCCGGAGCATCGACGGCCACGGCTCGGTGATCACCAGATATCCGCCGGTTCCATTCGGAACCGACACCCCCTCGTAGTCGACGACATCCGCGGATATCCCGGGAAGAGCCCTCATTGCAGCTCCCGGCTTCCCGCTGGTCACCCCGGGAAGCGGGCTGACCATAATCGCTCCGGTCTCGGTCTGCCACCAGGTGTCAACGACGGGCACGCGATTCTGCCCCACGTGTTCGCGGTACCACATATACGCTTCCGGATTGATCGGCTCACCCACCGATCCGATCAACCGAAGACTGTCGAGACTGTAGCCGTCGACGATCTCTTCCCCCCACTTCATGAAGGTTCGGATCGCCGTGGGCGCGCAATACAGGATGGTCGCCCGGTATTTGTCGATGATCTCCCACCAGCGCCCCTTGTGCGGCGTATCGGGCGTGCCCTCATAGAGGATCGAGGTCGTCGCGTTCGACAGGGGTCCGTACACGATGTAGCTGTGACCGGTCACCCAACCGATGTCGGCCGCGGTCCAGTACACGTCCGTTTCCGGCTTGAGGTCGAAGACCCCCCACTGGGTGAATGAGCAGCCGGTGAGGTATCCGCCCGAGGTGTGGAGGATTCCCTTCGGCTTTCCGGTCGTTCCCGATGTGTACATGACATATAGCGGATGCTCGGAATCGAAGGCCTGCGCCTCGTGCCGAGCGCTCGCCTTCTCGACGGTGTCGTGCCACCACAGGTCGCGCCCGTCCGTCCAGTCGACCTCCTGACCCGTTCGGCGCACGACGAGCACCGATCTGACCGCCGGGCATCCCTCGAGGGCGGTATCGACCGCCGGTTTCAATGCGGTCGCCGAGCCCTTGCGGTAGCCGCCGTCCGCGGTGATGACCACCGTGGCGTCGCAGTCGAGAATCCGGGTCTTCAAGGCATCCGCGCTGAATCCGCCGAAGACGACGGTGTGCGGCGCGCCGATGCGGGCGCACGCCAGCATCGCGATGACGGTCTCCGGAATCATGGGCATGTAGATCGCGATTCGGTCCCCGGCCACCACACCGAGCTCGGTCAGCACGTTCGCTGCCTGACATACCGAGTCCGTCAACTCCGAGTAGGTGATCGTGCGTGTGTCCCCGGGCTCGCCCTCGAAGTAGTACGCGACCCGATCACCAAGGCCGGCCTCGACGTGACGGTCGAGGCAGTTATACGCGACGTTGAGTTTGCCGCCGACAAACCATTTCGCGAATGGTGCGTTGCTCCAATCGAGCGCCGTGGTCCACGGTTCCGACCAGGTGAGGCGGGCGGCCTGCGTCGCCCAGAACGCCACGCTGTCGGCCGAGGCCTCGGCGTAGGCTCCCACTTTCACATTGGCTTGGGCGGCGAACTCCTCCGATGGCGGAAACCGACGGGCCTCCCGTCCGAGGTTCTCGAATGCGGCCTCATGCTGCGGGGGCACCTCGTTCGTTGTCACTTTCGGCACTCCTACTTGCTCGGCCACACGGGAAGGACGCTGCGCTTCCACGTCGTGTTGAGCACGACGGCGAATGATCCGTACCAGGCGAGGAGTGCGGTGATCAGACCGAGAAAGCCGCCGAGCTGGGTGATGCCGGCAACGCCCGAGTAGGCGCCGACGGTGAGGGCTACGAAGGTGAGGGTCAGGGCAACGAACACGGCGAGGATCGCGCCGTTGGTCTTGACCGCCGCGATGGCCATGTACGCCGTGAAGATGGTCCAGGCGAGCAGGAACGATCCGACGCCGGTCGAACCGGCCTCCTTCGCCACTGCGGGATTCGTCAGGAGCCACCAGAAGGCCAGCCAGAAGGCCCCGTACGACGTGAAGGCGGTTGCTCCGAAGGTATTCCCCTTGGCGAACTCCCACATGCCGGCGGCGACCTGGGCGATGCCGCCGTAGAACAGGGCGATGCCGAGCACGGCGGCGCCGGCCGCGGGGACGATTCCGGAATTCGCGAGGCTGAGAACGAAGGTCGTCAGTGCGAATGCCCCGAGACCGAGTGCGCCGGGATCGGCAAATTCGGTACGGACCGAGGTTGGTGTTGTCGTGCTCATCGTCGACACTCCTTTGTGTTTTCTTCGAGGTGCGGTCGCACTGCGCCGACCGCATGCTCCCGGTGGGGCTCCACGGGGAAATCTGATGGACTACCGGACCCGACGCTCAGCGGGTCGGATCGTACCGGGCGTCGTTCCCGCCGGGGCGGCGGCATGCCGACGGTCGAACAGTGGCGGGATCAGCGGAGATCCTCGAGGTGACGATCGGTTTCGGCGATCGGAGTCAGTGCGACATCCATCTGCACTTCTCCCTCGAAATGATCACCCGACATCGTCCCTGGAGCTCCCAAGACATCCTGATAGCATGCACGTTACGGGCACAGCGCACGGCCCGGCTACCATCCAAAGTAGGTAGGCACTTGGCACTTGCAGGTGATAGTCACGATCTCGATCTCCTCGAGAAAAGTCTTCCGACCCTAATTAGGCGAGCCGACTTCGCGCTTGCCTTCGGCGGCCTTGCGACGAGTGAGGGAGCCCCGCTGACGTCGTTCGTCGGCACTCGCGGCCACAGTCTCAATGGGCTGCTCATCGAGCCGATGCAGGGTCTCGGCGGCCGTGCACTCGCCGAGCGCAGACCGGTGAGCGCGACCCACTACAGCCGCGCCGCGACGATAACCCACCGCTACGACCGCGAAGTGCTCGCCGAGGACATCGTCTCCCTGCTTGCGGTTCCGATCATTGTCGATGGCACCGTGAGGGCGGTGCTCTACGGAGGGCATCGGGTCGTCACCGAGTTCAGCGATTCGGTGATCACACAGACGATCAAGATCGCGCGCAACCTGGCCTGGGAGTACTCGGTACACGACGAGGTCGAACGCCGGATCGCGCTGATCGAGAGCGAAGGGACGCTCGCATCACGGCAGGATGGCAGAGCGGTGGCTCGCGATGACGTGCGACAGGTCTACTCGGAACTCCGGGAAATTGTGCGGGACCTCGAGGATCCGGCACTGGCACGCCGGCTCACTGCGCTGAGCCGGTCCCTGGGGGGAACCGCCGGTATCACCGCCAATTCGACACGACTGCTGTCGCCGCGCGAGATCGATGTGATCGAGCAGGCCGCGCTCGGCAAGCGGAACGCCCACATCGGTCTCCAACTCGGTCTCACGGAGAACACCGTGAAGAGCTATTTCACGTCGGCGATGCGAAAGCTCGGCGCGACAAATCGCTACCACGCCGTGATTCTGTCCCGAAGGCTCGGCCTGATTCCGTAGAGCCGGCTGGACAGATTCTCCGCATCGCTCGCCGGTGATTTCAGCCCGTCGTGGTGCCGAACAGAAACCCGAGCAGGTAGGTGATCGCGGCGGCCCCGTAGCCGATGGACAGCTGGCGGAACGCGCGCCAGAGCGGCGGTCCGCCCGAGAGCAGTCCGACCACCGCGCCCGTACCGAGAAGGGCGAGACCCACAAGCACGGCGGCCACCATCAGCGCGACGAGCCCCTGAAGCCCGAAAAGGTAAGGAAGCACGGGGATGATCGCCCCGGAGGCGAAGAAGAAGAAGCTCGAGGTGGCGGCGCCGAAACCGGTGCCGATGGTCTCATGACGATTGGGCTCACCCTCGTGGTCGGCGAGGCTGTGGCCCTCGAGATCGCGCCCGTCGAGCATTGCCGACGCACGGGCCGCGGCCTCCGCAGGTGCCATGCCGCGTGCCCGATAGACGAGGGCGAGTTCGTTCGAATCCACGTCGAGGTGAGGGAGCACCCGGTCGCTCTGGGGATCGGGTGTCGACGCCTCGAGCAATTCGCGCTGCGATCGCACGGACACGTACTCCCCCGCTCCCATCGACAGGGCCCCCGCGAGGAGTCCCGCGATGCCGGTGATGAGCACCACCTCGTTCGGGACGCCGCTCGCGCTGATGCCGATCACCAGGGCGAGGTTCGACACCAGGCCGTCGTTCGCTCCGAACACGGCCGCGCGGAAGGTGCCGGACAGTCGGTTGCGCCCCCGTTCGGCGAGTCCGCGTACCACCTCGGCGTGGATGCGTTCGTCGGCGGCCATGGCGGGTGTGGCATCCGAATCCAAGTCATACGGCGACCGGGCCTCGGCCCGCTGGGCGAGGGCGAGAACGAAGACGGATCCGAAGCGGCGTGCCAGGAAGCCGAGCAACCGCGTGCGGGCGTCCCCCCGGCGAGGTTTGCCCAACTGGTCGCCGAGCAATTGGAACCAGTGCTGTTCGTGGCGGCCCTCTGCCTCGGCCAGCGCGAGCAGGATCTCCCGCTCCTCTCCCGAGCGACGCTCTGCCAGGTCGCGATAGACGGCCGCCTCGGCCTTTTCGTCGGCGAGATACTGTCGCCAGCGGCGAAGTTCGGACGGACTCGGCGTCGGAAGGCGCGCAGCCACTATGCCCCACCCGAGTAGCGGATGCCCCACGTGCCCGACCAGCTCTCGCCCGGCTCCAGCCAGAGAAGTCCCTGCCCGCTGTTGAGGGCATTCGGCGGGGCCGTCATCGGCTCGACGGCGATGGCGGTGCCGAGGGCGCCGTCCTTGGGGAAGATGCGAGTCGTGAAGACCTGCACATAGCCGAATTCCGACTCCTGCCACAGTTCGACGAAACGACCGTCTGGGGCGGTGAGTCGGTGGCGGCTCACACCGTCGACCGAGGTCACCCCGCCGAACGCATCGTCGAGGTCCAGGGTGGCCACCAGACGCCCGGCCCGGAGATCGTACTCCGTGCCGTCGACCGAGCTCTCCCGGATCGGGTTGAGCCGGGCATCCGTCTCGAATCGCGTCGCCGCGGCGATCGTCAGGCTGAGCTCGTAGGTCGGCACGTCCCCGAGGCGGAGGAACGGATGCGTACCGACGGCGTAGGGAGCACGCGACGCTCCGGCGTTCACCACTCCGTGGGTCACCCGCATGCCGTCGTCGACGAGTTCGTAGCGCACGGTTGTGTCGAGGAGGAAGGGGTAGCCGCGAGTCGGGTACACGGTCGCTGCGAGGGTCACGGCGCCCGTCGTCCGTTGGACGACCGCATACGGGCGATCGCGCAGTAGCCCGTGAAGCGCGTTGTGGAGAGCGGGCTCGGTGATGTCGAGCACCTGGGCGACGCCGTCGTGGATCCACACTCCGTCTTCGACCCGGTTCGGCCAGGGCACGAGCACGGTACCGTCGCCGAACGGCGGGACCACGTCTTCGTCGTAGGGTTCGGTCAGGTGGATCCCGCCGATACGGAGTACGCGGAGGGATGCCGCCACCTCGGTGATCACCGCGAACGCCTCACCGTGCGGGGTGGACCTCGAGAGTTCGAACTGGAGTCCGGTGGGAGCACGCATCTGGTCAGCCTAGCGAGCGAGCACGATACTCAGGTCCGTCTCCGACAATCGCGCGAGTTCCTGCGGGTCACTCTCCGCACCGGTAATCAGCGTGTCGATCTCGCCGATGGAGGCGACCCGGCTCTGCTGCGTGACTCCGAGCTTCGAACTGTCGGCGACGACGACGCTGCGGGCAGATGCGGCGAGCATCCGCCTCTTCAGGTCCGCTTCGGGCAGATTGACATTCGTGATGCCCGATTCGGCATCAACACCGCTGCAGCCGATGAAGGCGATATCGGCTCGGATGCGGTCGAACACCGCCCCGGCGAGGGGATCGACCAACGAATGCTGCAGGGGTCGCACCGTGCCGCCGGTGACGATCACGGTGAAGCGAGGGATGACGGGTTCGAGGAGGAGGGCGATGTTGAGGGCGTTGGTGATGACGACCACGCCGTGCAGGTCGTCACGGGTCAGAAGCGCGGTGGCGATGGCGGTGGTCGTGGTTCCCACGTCGAGCACGATCGCCTGGTGGGATCGAACCAGGGCCGCCGCATGCCGTCCGATCCGGGTCTTCTCGAGCGAGCCCGCGAGCATCGACTGCTCGAACGGGCGCTCGAGGCCGGACCACCGAGAGCCGGTGGCTGCCCCACCGCCGGTGACCGCACCGCCGTGGACTCGCTGCACCCCGTCACTGACGGCGAGCACGTCGAGATCGGAGCGCACCGTCACCTCGGAGATGCCGAAGAGTTCGCTGAGTTGCGCGACCCGGGCGAATCCGCGTTCCTCGATGATGGAGAGCATCTGCTCCCGACGCGCGGCCGGAGGGGCCGAAGACCGCGGATTGGCCATGCGCTCATCTTCGATTACTTGCGTTTCCTTGTCAATGACGGGTAACGTTTCTGTGTTTTCGAAAGGTACGGAGCTTTCGACGAAACGAGTTTTCGCAACCCCCATCGCATCCCGCCCCGCCACACCAGAGAGTCGTCATGTCCCCGATCGTCAAACGCGAGTACCGCCTGGCCGATGGTCGGGAAATCATCTACTTCGATGATGCGGACACCTCACTCGGCCCGGACCGTGCCGCGGATGCTCGCCATCTCGACCCTCGACCGGACACCGCGATCATGCGGCAGGATCCGCTCACCGGCGAGTGGATCTCCATTGCGGCGGCGCGACAGAACCGGGTGTTCCTTCCGCCGGCCGACCAGGATCCGCTCGCACCGGCGACCGGCACGAACCCCTCGGAGATTCCGGATGACTACGACGTCGCCGTCTTCGAGAACCGTTCGCCGAGCTTCGGCCCGGATCTCGCGGCGGCCTTCGCGCCGTCCGAGCTCACGCGAATCGGTCTCGACCGTACCCTCCCCTCGATCGGGCGCTGCGAGGTCGTCTCGTTCAGCCCCGCCCACGAGGGCGCCTTCGGCAGCGTGAGCCGCTCCCGCGCTCGAACCGTGATCGAAGCCTTCGCGGACCGAACGGCGGCGCTGTCGGCGCTGCCGGGAATCCAGCAGGTCTTCCCGTTCGAGAATCGGGGGGAGGCGATCGGGGTGACGCTGCACCATCCCCACGGGCAGATCTACGCCTATCCGTACATCACCCCGCGCACGACTCGCCTCCTCGAATCGATCGCCGATTTCGGCCCGCGGCTGTTCGCTTCGATCCTGGAGTTCGAATCCGCATCGGAGCGGGTGGTGTTGCGCGGCGAACACTGGACGGCCTTCGTGCCCTTCGCCGCCCGCTGGCCCATCGAAGTGCACATGCTCCCCCATCGTCACGTGCCGGACTTCGCTGCCACCTCCGCAGCCGAACGCGACGAACTCGCCGGTGTCTACCTGCGTCTGCTGCGGGCCATGGACGAGCTGTACGACAGCCCGACCCCCTACATCGCCGCGTGGCATCAGGCGCCCGTGTCGGCCGGCCGGGACGACATCCGCCTGATGCTGCAGGTGACCTCCCCCCGCCGCGCCGAGAGCAAGCTGAAGTACCTCGCCGGCTCGGAAGCCGCAATGGGCGCCTGGATCGGCGACGTGACCCCCGAGCAGACGGCGGCCTTCGTGCGCGACGCGCTCGGCCGAGTGAAGGAACCCCTCCGATGAGCGAAACCCGCGCCTATTCCGACATCCGCGACGAGGTACGGGCGGGATTCTTCGCTCTCTACGGCTATGAGCCGGCAGCCCAATGGTCGGCGCCCGGTCGGGTGAATCTCATCGGCGAACACACCGACTACAACCTCGGCTTCGTGCTTCCGCTCGCCATCAATCGGCGAACCGTCGTGGCGCTCGGGCTGCGGGACGACCGGATGATCCGGGTGGCGAGCTCCTTCGCCGACGAGGTGGTGGAGCTGCCGCTGAACGAGCTCGGCCCCGACTCCCTGCACGGGTGGTCGGCCTACCCGCTCGGAGTCGCCTGGGCCCTCGGCGAACGTGGGGCCGACCTCCGCACCGTGCCGGGGGTCGACATCTTCATCGAGTCCGATGTTCCCGCGGGTGCTGGGCTCTCGTCGTCCGCCGCCCTCGAGAGCGCCGTCGCCATGGCCCTCAACGACGTGTGGCGACTGACCCTCGCGCGCCCCGTGCTCGCCCAGGCCGGCCAACGGGCCGAAAACGCGGTGGTCGGCGCCCCGACCGGAATCATGGACCAGTCGGCTTCCCTTCTCGGGCGGAAGGACTGCGCGGTCTTCCTCGACTGCCGCAGCCTGCAGTCCGAGGTCGTACCGCTCGGTCTCGAAGCGGCGGGTCTCGTGCTGCTGATCATCGACACCGGTGTCAGCCATCAGCACGCCACCGGCGGGTATGCCGAGCGCCGGGCATCCTGCGAACTGGGCGCGCGGATGCTCGGCGTGGAGTCACTTCGAGACGTCACCGTCGACGACCTCCCGCGAGCGAGCGAGATCCTCGACGGGGTGACCTACCGGCGAGTGCGCCACGTGGTCACCGAGAACCAACGCGTACTCGACACCGTTGCGGTGCTCCGAGACATCGGACCGGTCGGCATCGGTGACCTGCTCGATGCCTCGCATCGCTCCATGCGCGATGATTTCGAGATCTCGGTTCGCGAGCTGGATCTCGCCGTGGAGACGGCACAGGCCAACGGCGCGATCGGGGCCAGAATGACCGGCGGCGGCTTTGGCGGTTCGGCGATCGCCCTCGTGCGCTCCGACGACCTTTCCCGACTTCAGGTTGCGCTTGACGGCGCATTCGCGGAACATGGTTTCGGCCAGCCTGATACCTTCGTCGTGACGGCCGCGCAGGGAGCCTCGCGCGAGAACTGATTCCCCGACCACGCAGGAGACCCAACAGTGAGAGCCAAGTCGATTGTCGGTGCGATCGGCGGACTTGCCCTGGTCGGGATCCTGGTCGGGTGCAGCGGATCGTCATCCATCGCGCCGAGCGCGGCCCCCAGCACCGCCCCCACCCCGTCGGCGAGATCGACGGAACCGGCTGCGTCCAAGGACGTGCTGTTCACGATCGCGGCGAACGTGCGGGACAAGACCGGCAACACCATCGCGATCCAGCTCACCGCCCATAAGGCGCTGTCCTACGTTGACAGCGCGGCGAAACCCCTCATCACCGAGTTCACGAAGGTCTGCGCCGCCACGGCGCCGACTCAGTCCCCGATCACCGTGGACGGACTCGCCGCCCGCGGCGCGAGTTTCGTCTCGATCGACCTCACCTCCAGCGTCGGCAACAAGCCCTTCGCCTTTCCGATCAGCCTGGACATCGGCAACGCGTATTTCGGGGTCGCCGCCACCGGCACCGGGATCGCCCCGGTGGATCCCGCTGCACCCTGTTCGAGCGGCTACCTCTGGTCGACCTCCGGCACCGCCCACGTCACCACGGAATTCGAGACCTTGAACCCCGGCCCGGACCTCACGCAGTGGAAGAACGCACTGTACGGCTTCTCGCTGCCCGCGGATTCGAAAGCCACGATCGAGGCCTGCCGGATCACCCTCACCCCCGAGGCGCAGAGTGTCGTCGCGGGTACGGCGGGCTGGGGGGCGAGCACGGGAAATGGTGTCTCCTGTGCAACCGGGTACGTCGGAGAGTAACGCGGCACGGGTAGATCCGCCGAGATGCGCCGCACCGAGCGCTGTCAGTCGGCCAGCAGAGCGCGCACCGAAGCCGGGACGGGAATACCGGGAGTGAGATCGGGGGGCGTCACGGCCCCGGCGTAGCCCGTCTTCAACGGGAGCACGCCGGCCCAGGCCGGACCCGCGACATCCGCCGGCGAATCGTCCGGCCATCCGTCGGACACCTTGAGCGTCCACTCCTCCACGGTCATCCGAAGCACGAGCGTCGCGGCGAGTTCCTTCGGCGAATGCGGTCGCAGTTCGGGGACCCGGCCGGGGATGAGGCCGTCCGTCACGAGATCGAGTGCGGCGACCGGGTTGTCAACGGGCGCGCAGCGACCGAAGAGCACAGCGCTGCGGTAGTGCATCGACGACTCGAACGCCGAGCGCGCGACAACGAGCGCGTCGACCGCCGTGACCGAAAGCGCGACGGGGATTCCCGTCGCGAGCAGTCGCAGCCAGCGCGACCCGGTCGAGCCGTGAAGCAGGATGCGCGCGCCGTCCGTCACGATCGCGATCGGCAGCACCCGCGGCCGGCCGGCATCCACGAATGCGAAGTGGCCGACCCTCGCATCCCGCACCAGGGTCTGGAGGTCGGCGGAATCCGCCGCCACGAACTTCTCCGGCATCCGGGCCGGGATGGCGCGGTCGACGGCGCTCACAATCGCTCCGCAGCCGCCACGACGTTGTACATCAGCATTGCCCTGGTCATCGGACCGACCCCGCCGGGCACGGGCGACAGGAAGGCCGCGACCTCGGCGACGCCGGGGTCGATGTCGCCCACGAGCTTCGCGGTGCCGGTGTCGGGATCGATCATTCGGGTGATGCCGACGTCGAGCACCGCCGCTCCGGGCTTCACCCAGTCCGCCGTGACGAGGCACGGCACGCCGACCGCGGCGATGACGATGTCGGCACGGCGCACCTCCTCCGCGAGATTCACGGTCCGGGAGTGAGTGAGGGTGACCGTCGCATCCACCCCCTTGCTGGTGAGCAGAAGGCCGAGCGGACGGCCGACCGTGAGTCCGCGGCCGATCACGACTACGTGCTTTCCGGCGACGGGCACCTCGTAACGGCGGAGCATCTCCACCAGTCCGGCCGGGGTGCAGGGCAGCGGCGAGTCGACGACGCCGCCGACACCGAGCACGAGCCGACCGAGATTGGTGGGGTGCAGGCCGTCCGCATCCTTCGCGGGGTCCATCAGTTCGAGCATCGCATTCTCGTCGATGCCCGCCGGCAGCGGCAGTTGGACGATATAGCCGGTGACCGCGGGATTCTCGTTCAGGCGGAGGATGGCTTCCCGCACCTCGCCTTCGGTCGCTTCCGCCGGAAGGTCGACCCGAATCGATTCGATCCCGAGATCGATGCTGTCACGATGCTTGCCGGCGACATAGGAGAGCGAGCCCGGATCGGTCCCGACGAGGAGGGTGCCGAGCCCGGGATGGATGCCGCGCTCCTTCAGAGCGGCGATCCGGCCCCTGAGTTCGTTCTTGACGGCCGCGGCGGTGGCCACCCCGTCCATGCGTACTGCGGTCATTTCGTCTCTCCCTATCGAACTGTTCCCCGTGTCTTGCTCATACCTTCAGCCCCGAGTGTCAACTTCGCAGGCTCCGGTCCCCCGGGAACCTGCGAAGCCGACCCCAGCGCGGGAAATGGAGGCGGAACACGAGGCGGGAAGCCGGGCGGGACAACCAGGCGAGTAACGGCGGGGAGCGTCAGGACCAGGTCCCGGGCGAGACGAGGCCCGGGTAGAGCGGGTACCCGTCGGTGAGCTTCAGCACCCGGGCGCGCAGGGCATCGACATCCGGAGCGGGCTTGAGAGCGGTCGCGATGATCTCGGCGACCTCCGTGAACTCCTCGTCGCCGAATCCGCGGGTCGCGAGCGCTGGCGTGCCGATGCGAACACCGGACGGCGTCATCGGCGGGCGCGGGTCGAACGGCACGGCGTTGCGATTGACCGTGATGCCGACCGTGTGCAGGATGTCCTCCGCTTCCTGGCCGTGGATGGCCGCCTTCCGCAGGTCGACGAGCACCAGGTGCACATCGGTTCCCCCGGTGAGCACGTCGATTCCTGCGGCGATCGTGTCGGGGGCGGTCAGTCGCTCGGCGAGGATCTGCGCCCCGCGGATGGTTCGCTCCTGCCGATCCGTGAACTCGGGCTCCGCCGCGAGCTTGAAGGCGGTCGCCTTCGCCGCGATCACGTGCATGAGGGGTCCGCCCTGCTGGCCGGGGAACACATTCGAGTTGATCTTCTTCTGAAGTTCGAGGTCATTGGTGAGGATGAAGCCCGAGCGGGGACCCCCGATCGTCTTGTGCACGGTCGACGAGGTGACATGGGCGTGCGGTACCGGATTCGGGTGTAGGCCCGCGGCGACCAGCCCGGCGAAGTGGGCCATGTCCACCCACAGGGTCGCCCCGACCTCGTCGGCGATGGCGCGGAAGGCGGCGAAGTCGAGCTGGCGCGGGTAGGCGCTCCAGCCGGCGATCAACACCTTCGGGCGCGTCTCGAGAGCCCTCTCGCGCACGACGTCCATGTCGACGAGAAAGGTGTTCGGGTCGACGCCATAGGCGTGCGCCTCGTAGAGCTTGCCCGAGAAGTTGAGCTTCATGCCGTGCGTCAGGTGACCGCCGTGGGCGAGCTCGAGGCCGAGGATGCTGTCGCCGGGGCTCGCGATCGCGGCCAGGACGGCGGCATTGGCGGATGCCCCGGAGTGCGGCTGCACGTTCGCGTAGGCCGCACCGAAGAGACTCTTCGCTCTCGCGATGGCGAGAGACTCCGCGACATCCACGAACTCGCAGCCGCCGTAGTAGCGACGACCGGGGTACCCCTCGGCGTATTTGTTGGTGAGAACGGACCCCTGGGCCTCGAGCACGGCGCGAGGCACGAAGTTCTCGCTCGCGATCATCTCGAGGGTGCCGCGCTGGCGGTCGAGCTCCTGCTCGAGAACGCGGGCGATCTCCGGGTCGACATCGGACAGCGGGGAATTGAATGAATTGGCAGGCACTGACGTTGCTCCTTGGGGACGTGACCGAATGGAACTAAGGTATCCGGTTCGGCCCAGGCGAACGGCCGAATCTTCACGAGGAGTCGCTCCCCGATGGTTGCCCATCCGAACGCCAGTTGCGACGGGTTCATTCTACCGTGTGCCTCCCACCGCGCGCCCGATCAACGATCCACCGAGCGCCCGATCAACGATCGGATGCGACGTCTTCCGTCGGCAAGTGAGGTCGCCGGCTCAGGGCAGAATCGGAGACGAGCGCGAGCACGATCGACAGCACGACGATACCCGCGAACACGAACGGCAGCACCCCGATCCCGAATGCGCCGAGCAACAACGCCCCGAGAAGGGCTCCCCCGCCGATGCCGGCGTTGAACGAGGTCGTATAGAAGGCACTCGCGGTGGCGCGCATGCGCGCGGAAGCGGCGTGCAGCATCCGCGTCTGGAGCAGGGGCGGGAGGATGCCGATGGCCAGCCCCCAGAGAAAGAACGCGGGAAGGGAAACGACCAGCACCCGCGGGGCGAACCCGAGAGCGAGCACCGAGATCAGCAGTGTGACGAGCGAGAGCATCAATCCGAGTCGCGGTCGGCGCCCGAGGACTACCGCGACGAAGACGAGGGACAGCGCTCCGGCGATGCCGAAGGCGAAGAGGGCTGGTCCCACCGCGGAGACCGGGAGTCCCATCGCGCGGGTGAGATACGGGGCGACATAGGTGTAGAAGCTGTACTCGCCAATCATCACCACGGCGGTGATCACGCACACGACGACGACGGCCATGGCCGAGTGGTCCCGACGGGGCGTCGGGGAGACGTGGGATTCCTGGTCGAGCACGGTGATGCCACCGGTCGGTGTGCCGATCACCGCCGCCGCTCCGAGGTGATCGACCCGGGGCAGGAAGCGATACACGAATGCGGCTCCGACGGCGAGGAGCGCGGCGAGCACCGCGAAGCTCCACCTCCAGCCGACGGCATGGCCGAGAGCCGTGCCGAGCGGCACCCCGAGCACGAAGGCGAGAGAACCGCCACCGAGGGTGATGGAGACGGCGCGACCCACCTGGTGTCGTGGCACCAGATAGGCGGCGTACGCCCCGACGACCGACCAGAATACCCCGTGGGCGAGCCCACCGAGGATGCGCGCCGCGATCAGCACCGGGTAGGTGGGGGCGCCCGCGGTGGCGAGGGTGCTCACGGCCAGGACGAGAAGCACGGTCACGACAAGAGCGTGCCGCGGTGCGCGGCGCGTCAGGGCCGTCAGCGGAGCCGTCGTGAGCACTACCGTGAAGGCGAAAGTCGACACGGTGAGGCCGATGAGCGACTCGCTCACCCGGAGATCCGCGCTCATCTGGGGCAACAGACCCGTGGGAAGCATCTCGGTCGTGACGCTGAGGAAGATCGCGACCGCGACCGTCACGAGGGCGAAATAGGGGAAGGGGATGGTGGTTCGTGGCGCGGTCATGCGACCGTGAATCCGTTCGAGATGGGGTGGATCGACACGCCGTCCGCGGGATGACGCGGGCCATGCGCCATCC
>JANMBI010000202.1:0-1912 GCA_031360325.1 Frigoribacterium sp.
CGTCGCCACAGACCGGCCGACACCCACCTCTGCAAGGGAGCAGACCGCATGAGCATCACCGATCCGGCGGCGGGATCACCGACAATCGCCATCATCGGCAGCGGCCCGTCCGGCTGCTATGCGGCTCAGTTCCTGCGGAAGCAGTGGAAGGGCGCCGAGATCGTCATGTTCGATCGGCTCGCTCTTCCCTACGGTCTCGTTCGATACGGGGTCGCTCCCGACCATCAGGGCACCAAGGCTGTCACGAAGCAGTTCGATCGCCTCTTCGAGCGTGACGGGGTCACCTTCGTCGGCGGCGCCGAGATCGGGTCGGACATCACCCTCGAGGCCATCCGGGAATCCTTCGACATCGTGATCCTCGCGACGGGACTCTCCGCCGACCGACCGCTGGAGGGTGCGGGCGCCGACTTGCCCGGGGTCTTCGGGGCTGGAGCCATCACGCGACTCGTGAACGGTCACCCCGAGGAGAGCGCCGACGCGCTGCACCTCGGTGAGACCGTCACGATCGTCGGGCAGGGCAACGTCGCCCTCGATCTCGTCCGTCTTTTCCTGACCCCTCCCGTCGACCTCCTGGCCCTCGGGGTGGCCGACTCGGTCGTCGCCGCCATCGGCCGCGGACCTGTGCGCCAAATCGAGATCGTCGGTCGCTCACACGCCCCGTCGGCCAAGTTCGATCTGGCGATGGCGAAGGAACTGGGCAGGCTTCCCGACGTGCGCTTCCTGGCCGACGGCCTCCCCACCCTCGAGGCTGGGGCGGATCCGGACCCCCGGATCGCCGTGATCGGGGATCTGGTCGCCTCCTCTCCGGCCGAGGCCTCCCGACTCGTTCATTTCCGCTTCGGCTGGACGCCGGACCGGGTCACTGGCGGCGATCGAGTTGTCGGAATCGCCTTCCGCGCGACCGATGGTTCGGGGGAGCGACTCTCCATCACCACGGACTCGATCTGCACCGCCATTGGCTTCTCGGAGCGCGACGAGTCGCCAGTGCGCCGTCGCGACCACGAGACCCCCTCGACCGATCTCGAGCGTGGCGTACTCGACGACGGGTTGTACTGCGTCGGTTGGCTCCGCCGCGGACCACAGGGCACCATCCCGGCGAATCGCGTCGACTCGCGGATGGTCGCCGACGAAATCATCGCCGCCGTCGAGTCCGGCTCCCTCGCGGTCCACAAGCCGGGCTATGGCAACATCACCTCACCCACCCTCGTCAAGGAGATCCCATGAGCAAGACATTCATCCTGTACGGAACCGAGTCCGGCAACGCCGAAATGGTCGCCGACGACCTTCTCGACGAACTCGGAGACGGCCGCGAGGCCGAATCGATCGACATGTCCGACTTCGACGTCGCCGATTTCGATGCCGCGAACTTCTACATCATTGTGTGCTCCACGCACGGCGACGGCGAGTTGCCGAGCAGCGCGCGGCCCTTCGGGGAAGCCCTGGATCTCGAGGCGCCGGACCTGTCCGGCATCCGGTACACGGTCTTCGGGCTGGGCGACTCGAGCTACGAGACCTACAGCCACGGGAGCGAGATAATCGATGAGAAGTTGACCGCGCTCGGGGCGACGCGGGTCGGCGTCTACGGACGCCACGACGCGAGTGACGGATCGCTGCCGAACGACGAGGCCCTCGAGTGGCTGCGGGGAGTGCTCGAACCGGCCTGACAGCGTCCCTATTTGGGGGCGATAATTCCGGGAGAATGCCGTATGTTATGACAAACAAACATATGCACTCAACGGAGACCTGCACATGAAACTAGGCGTCTACACGGCCGTCTTGCACGACCGCGACCTTCCCGATGCGCTCGACGTGATCGCCGGACTCGGCCTCAACGGGGCAGAGATCAATTCCGGGGGATTCCTGCCGCCCCGGCACCTGCCCATCCAGGACGTGATGAGCAGCGACGTGAAGC
>JANMBI010000081.1:0-6571 GCA_031360325.1 Frigoribacterium sp.
TTTCACCGGCGCATCGCCAGCACAATCCGCGGCCGCCGAGTTCATCGGTATCACCGAGGCCCGCAACATGCCGCTTCGCGTTGCCGCGGAGCACCGATCGGCACTTCGGGCGTCAGCTCTTCCGGCGTGGCCGAACCGCTCCTTCATTCCCCGGTCGCCCCACCGCGAGGGGTTCCGCCTCCGTCTCGACGCCGCGACTTGGACCGCTCTGCAGTTCGTCGCCAACGTCTTCTGCGGCGTCTGAGGCAGACTCCCGGTCTCGGCGCGGAACATGCTCCTCCTTCCGCCGCTCGTCGTGCTCGAGCGAAGCGCTCGGCGTCGATTCGGGCAGCGCTGCCGAGCGCAGCCGAACTCAGCGCGCCCGTCGCGGCACGTAGCGCGGCACGTACCGCAAGAGCACGCCCGCACCGGCGAGACCGACGATGCCGAGTACCCCGCTGGCGAACGCGATCGAGATGGCGGCGGTGAGGGCGGACAGCGCCAGGGGAGCGATCGCACCACCCGCGTCTCCGGTGAATCGCCAAGCACCGAGGAAGGGTGCGGGATTCGCCTGGTCGGCGAGATCAGCGCCGAGAGTCATGAGGATGCCACTGCCGACCCCGTTGGCGAGGGACATGAACATGGCGGCGGCAATGAACCACCCCACGGCGGTGGGGAGGCTGTGAGTGGCCGCGAGCACCAGGTGCCCGACACCGAGCCCGATCATGGACGGCAGCGCGCTCCACAGCCTCCCGAACCGGTCCATGATCTGACCACTCACATAGAACAGGGCGAAGTCGAGTGCGCCCGCCGCGCCGATGATCAGGGCGGCCTGAGCATCGGGGATGCCGATGCTCACCGCCCAGAGCGGCAGGATCACCTGGCGGCTGGCCCGCATCGCTCCGATCAGGGCGGCGCCCGTACCGAGCCGCGCGAGCACCTCTCGACTCGACCAGATGGTGCGGAACAGCCCGTGCGATTCTGCCGCGACGAGAATACCGCCGGGGCGCTGGGCGGCCGGGGTGCGCCGTTCGATGAGAGTCTCGGCGGGATCGCGCAGCACCAGCAACAGGAACGCGGCGCCGACGCACGCGACGATGTGAACCCAGAACACCGACTGGGCGGATCCGGTGAGATGAATGACGCCGGCGGCGATGAACGGCCCGACGAAGTACCCGAGGCGGAATGCGCCGCCGAGGGTGGACAGAGCTCGCGCTCGGAACGCCCGCGGCACGAAACTGGTCATGAATGCGTGGCGGGCGAGCGCGAACACCGCTGTCGAGAGCCCGATCGCGAAGATCCCTAAGCCGAGGACGAACGGATTCGGGGCGGCGAGCGCGGTGGCGAGGCCGACGACGGACAGAAGCGCCGCGGAGATCATGGCCGTGCGCTCGCCGATCCGGCTCACAATCCAGCCGCTCGGAATATCGCCGAAGAGTTCCCCGACCAGAATCATCGATGCGATGACTCCGGCGACGGCGAGGGAGGCGCCGAGGTTGTCGGCCACCTGAGGGATTATCGGGATGATCGCACCCTCGCCCACGGAGAACAGCAGCGTCGGAAGGATGGCCGGCAGCGCGATCGACCGAAAGCTGAATGGGGGTGTGCCGGGCGTCATCCCCACCGATGCTACCGGCGGGCCCCCGAGCTCGAGGGCCACCCGGTAGTCTTGACGGCGACATGGACGAGCTCGATTTTTCTGAACAGATCGCCGCACTGCGCTCGACCTTCGCGGACATCCGCGCCGTCGTCGGCGTCGAGAAACTCCAGCGGGAGATCGCGACCCTGAGCGCCGAGGCCGGGGTTCCCGACCTCTGGGATGACACCGACAAGGCGCAAAAGATCACCTCCGATCTCAGTCATCGGCAGGCCGAGCTCGCCAAGATCGTGAGCATCCAGAGCCGCCTGGACGACCTCGAGATCATGGTGGAGCTCGCCAATGAGGAAGCGGATGCGGTGGCCGCGGCCGACGCGCAGACCGAGCTCGTGAGCATCCAGAAGCTCCTCGGCGAGCTGGAGGTGCAGACCCTGTTGAACGGCGAATTCGATTCCCGCGCGGCGGTCGTCACCATCCGGGCGGGGGCCGGGGGAGTGGATGCCTCGGACTTCGCCGAAATGCTGATGCGCATGTACCTCCGCTGGGCCGAGCAGCACAACTATCCCGCGAAGGTGCTCGACACGAGCTACGCGGAGGAGGCCGGTATCAAGTCGACCACCATCGAGGTGGATGCGCCCTACGCCTTCGGCACGCTGAGCGTCGAGGCGGGAACCCATCGCCTCGTGCGCATGAGTCCGTTCAACTCGGCAGGCAAGCGCCAGACCAGTTTCGCGGCGGTCGAGGTGATCCCACTCATCGAGCAGACCGATGTGGTGGAAGTTCCGGAGGGCGACATCCGGGTGGATGTCTTCCGCTCGAGCGGCCCCGGGGGCCAGTCGGTGAACACCACAGACTCGGCGGTGCGTATCACCCACATCCCCACCGGCACCGTCGTGTCGATGCAGAACGAGAAGAGCCAGATTCAGAACCGCGCCGCCGCGATGCGAGTGCTTCAGTCGCGACTGCTTCTCATCGAGCGCGAGCGCGAGGCCGCGCAGAAGAAGGAGTTCGCTGGGGTCATCACCGCCAGTTGGGGCGACCAGATGCGCAGCTACGTGCTCGCGCCCTACCAGATGGTGAAGGATCTGCGCACGGACTATGAGGTCAACAACCCCTCATCGGTTTTCGACGGCGACCTCGACGGCTTCATCAACGCCGGCATCCGATGGCGCAAGCGCGATAAGAGCGAATAGCCCCGTCGCTTTCCGGTGGCCCTCGCCGGGCATGAAGCTGCCGCCGGCTCGACAACCCCGCCGACCCGACGTCGCGATTCTGAGAGTCGTGTCATCCGGCCTGTCGCTCGCCAGGAATCGCTCGGGCATCCTTAGAGTCAAACGGTCATGATTCGGTTTGATCAGGTAACCAAGCTCTACAAGGGGAACACGCGCCCGGCGCTCAATGCGGTAACGCTGGAGATCCTGCGCGGCGAATTCGTCTTCCTCGTTGGAGCATCCGGCAGCGGCAAATCCAGCTTCCTTCGGCTCGTGCTGAAAGAGGAGAATCCGAGCAAGGGGCAGATCCACGTGCTCGGGCAGAATGTCGCCAAATTGACCAGTCGAAAGGTGCCATATTTCCGGCGCAACCTCGGCGTGGTCTTCCAGGATTTCCGTCTCCTTCCGCAGAAGAACGTCTTCGACAACGTGGCATTCACTCTCCAGGTGATCGGCAAGTCCCGCGGATTCATCCAGGAGGCGGTTCCGGATGTTCTCAAGATGGTCGGTCTTGCCGGCAAGACCAATCGGCTGCCTCACGAGCTCTCCGGAGGCGAGCAGCAGCGGGTGGCGATCGCTCGCGCCATTGTGAACAAGCCCGCCATCCTGTTGGCCGATGAGCCGACCGGAAATCTCGACCCGTCGACCTCCGCCGGCATCATGACACTGCTCGAACGCATCAGCCAGAGCGGTACCACGGTGATCATGGCCACCCACGACGCGGGAATAGTCGACCAGATGCAACGTCGTGTGATCGAACTGGTGAGCGGACAGATCGTGCGGGACGAACGACAGGGCGGCTACCAGACGCAGACGATTCCGGTACAGGGATTCGGCCCCGCATCCGTCTCCCGAGCCAACCTCGGCATCGCCGGGCAGGCCGAGGAGGTCGCACGTTGAGGTTCGGACTGATCATGTCCGAGGTCGGCAACGGCCTGCGGCGCAACATCTCGATGGTGGTCTCGGTCGTGCTCGTCACGTTCATCTCGCTCACCTTCGTCGGGGCGGCGATTCTTCTTCAGCTCCAGATCGGGCAGATGAAGGGTTACTGGAACGATCGGGCCCAGGTGTCGGTGTACATGTGCACCGACTCGTCGACGGCCGGCCAGTGCAAGCTCGTCGAGGCGACGAAGAGTCAGAAGGCCGCCGTTCAGGACCAACTGAAGTCTCCGGCACTTGCCGGGCTGATCAAGTCGGTCACCTTCGAAAATCATGCCCAGGTCTACAAGAACTACAGGACCTATTTCAAGGACACCTCCGGCGCGGATTTCATCACCCCCGCTTTCCTCTCGGAGACTTTCTCGATCAATCTCAAGGATCCGAAGAAGGCAGACGTCATTCGGGAGAGTGTGGCGAGCATGCCCGGAGTCGAACAGGTCGTCGACCAGCGGAAGTACCTCGATCCGATCTTCGCCGCGTTGAACGCCGCGAGTCTGACGGCGGTGAGCATCGCGGTGCTGATGCTGGTGGCTGCCGTGTTGCTCATCGCGACCACCATCCGGCTCTCGGCCTTCTCTCGCCGGCGAGAGCTGGGGATCATGCGCCTGGTGGGTGCATCGAACCGGTTCATCCAGACGCCGTTCATCCTCGAGGGGGTGATCGCAGCGCTCATCGGGTCGGTGATGGCGAGCCTCGCCGTCGTCGCCATCGTCAAGTTCTTCGTGCAGGGATATCTCGGCACCCAAGCCCGCGACACCCCGTTCATCGGCATGTCGGACACCCTTCTGGTGGTGCCGATCCTGCTCGTTGTTGGCGCCGTGCTCGCGGCGACTTCCGCGAGTTTCGCAATCAGTCGGTACCTGAAGGTCTAGGGCCGGTTCGAGCTCCGGCCGGTCGGTTGGCTGTTAGGATGATGGGCTGCTCGAGCGCCGAGCATCCATCGAATTAGGAGTGAACCGTGCCGAAGGAACGTGGCCAGAAGGTTGTGGCCACCAATCGCAAAGCACGCCACGACTACACGATCGAAGACACCTATGAGGCGGGCCTCGTGCTCACCGGCACCGAGGTGAAGTCGCTTCGTGAGGGTCGGGCGTCCCTTGTCGACGGCTACGCGTTCGTCGAGTATGGCGAGGCGTGGCTGGATGCCGTGCACATTCCCGAGTACAACCAGGGCACCTGGAACAACCATCCCCCCCGTCGCAAGCGCAAGCTGTTGCTTCACAAGGCGCAGATCCTCAAGATCCACAACAAGATCAAAGAGGGCGGTTACACGCTCGTGCCGCTGAAGATCTACTTCAGCGACGGGCGAGCGAAGGTCGAGATCGCCGTTGCCAAGGGGAAGCGCGAATACGACAAACGGCAGGCACTGCGCGAGCGCCAGGACAATCGCGAAGCGGATCGGGCCATGTCGGCTCGTCGCCACCTCGGTGACTGACGGTTTCCCCGGCTGTCACCCCCCAGAGCTCGACCGTGCGGTCATGTGTGCGACCGTGAGTCGACCGTGCGGTCATGTGTGCGACCGTGAGTCGACCGTGCGGTCGTGTGTCGACCGTGCGGTCGTGTGTCGACCGTGCGGTCGTCTGTGCGACCGTGAGTCGACCGTGCGGTCATGTGTCGGTCGTGCGGCCGTTTGTGGGATCGCACGGCTGACGGATGACAGCATGGTGCGGATAACGCGTCCCGCGAACGCACCCGCGAGCGGCGTCTGGAGGAGGGATCAGCTCGCAACGAACCGCGCATCGACCACGGCATCGACTTCGATGTCTTTCGGGGTGAGCGAGAGTTCCGGGGCGGAACCGGTGGACACCATCCGCGACAGGGCATGAGTTTCTCCGTCATCGGAGACCCCGACCCGGTCGCCGAGCATGCCGGGATCTGCCACGGCCACCGCGCGAACGGAGCCGAGTCCGATGCTCTGGGCGTACACGCTCGCCTTGGCGACGGCATCCTTCACCGCGCGCGACCGAACCTCGGCGATCACGGCCGTCTTGGTCCCCTCGGTGAGGGTCCAGGAGAGATCCTCGACGGTCACGCCGTCGATCGCGGCGATGGTGTCGATCCACGTCACCAGGATCGCGAAGTCGCTGAAGGTGACACCGAACCCGATTCGCGAGTGGTAAACCGCCGGAAGTTGCACGCCGTCCTGGTTCCACGGTTTCGAGCTCCACAGCTGGATGCTGTCGCTCGACCACCAGGTGATCGGCCCCGCGCCCGGAGAGTGCTGCTCGGCGATGAGCGCTCCCACGGTCGACGACGCGGCCACCGTTTCGGAGTAGACCGGCTCACGATCGGCTCCCTCGAACCCGACCGAGAGTTGGACGGTGGCGCGTTCCGGCGGAGAGAAGGACGAAAATCTGCCCCGCACGGTGATGATGGTGTCGGTCACGTCGTCGCCTCCTCGTCGTCGAAGCCGTCCCTCGTATCCCGCCACGATATCCCCCCACGCCGTTGCGCGGTGGTGTGACGGCAGCATCCGGCGTATGCTGAAGGGCTGCCGAAAGGTGGTGTGGCTCGCTCGCGAGCCGTGACAATTCAACAGCGCGCGATAGCTGCTCACCCTTCTCGAGCGGGAGAACGTATTTCGACACGAACGTATTTCGACACGAGAGAAGGTGCACCTGGGGATGATCGGTTTCGACATTGCCTGCGTGAGTGTGAGAAGCGGGTCGAGGATGCAGGGTTAACTCGTAAACGATCTCTGCAAACAATAAGTGCGAAATCTAACCGCGCTGACTTCGCTCTCGCTGCATAAGCAAGAGCACTAATGGAGTCCGTCAGACCGGGGATGCTCTCTAACCGGATCCTGGCGTAATTTAGGGAGATTGCTGTGGTGTTACGCCCTAGG
>JANMBI010000096.1:0-9772 GCA_031360325.1 Frigoribacterium sp.
GTGGGGGGTATGTGGGGGGCCAACGCGCGGGCTGGCCCCACCCTAATCGGCGCTACTTCATGAGGCCTTCTATCGACGTCTGCAGCGCGGTCAGAGCACTCTTCGCATCGGTGTTACCACCGAGGATCGACTGCGCGAAGGTGATCATCGGAGCAGTTCCGTCGACGGTGTTGGCGATGTTGTAGAAGAGTCCGGTGCCGCCGGGAGCAGCCCAGGTCTTAAAGACGGGCTGCCACTCCTTGATGATCTTCACGTTGTTCGGATCCGCCGTGAACTCAGGGGTGTTCGCGATCGACTTCAACGGCGGCAGGCCGATCCCCGTCTTCTTCGTCCACAGTTCCTTCATGTTCTGGTAGTAATACGTGAGGAAGGCTTCGGAACTGGCCTGACTCGGCGTGTTCTTGTACATCATGATGTTGTTCGGGAAGTAGAGGCCGCCCTTCTTGCCGCTCGGGCTGCTGAGTGGGCTGCCGACCACGAGGTCGCCGGCGACACCCCCGACGGCTCCCGCGGCGAGCCCGGCGCCGTCCCAGCCGAAGCCGAATTTCTTCGCAGCCCACTGCGCCTGCACATTGGCGCTCGTATAGGTGGCCGCCGCCGGGTCGCTGTATCCGCTCTTCACGAGATCGAGGACGAATTGCATGGCCTCGATGTTCTCGGGAGTGACACAGTCCGGCTTCTTGTCGGCGTTGAAGAGTCCGCCGCCGTTGTTGATCATGAATGCCGTAAGAATGTGACTGCCGGTGAAGTTTCCGGCGCCGGAGCCGAGGCCGAAGCCGTAGACGCCATTCTTCTTGAGCGCCGCACACACATCCCGGTATGAATTCCAGTCCGTCGGTGGCTGGACGCCGGCCTGAGCAAGCAGCGTCTTGTTGTACCAGGAAATGCGCACATCGAGGTTATAGGGCACGGCGGCGTAGCCCTTATCGGTCTTCATCGTGTCGACGAGACCGGGGAAGAAGTCGTCGTAGATGCCATTCTTCTTCCAGCTGTCGAGCAGGTTGTCGGCGTAGGCGATCTTGCCCTGGTTGGCGAACTGGAACGCCTGGGTTCCACCGCCGGAACTCACCGCCGGCCCGGTGTTCGACGCCACAGCGGACGAGAAGGTCTGGGTGAAGTTCGCCCACTGGATCTCTTGGTAGGTGGCCGCGCCCAACCCGCTCTTCGGCTTGTAAGCGACCGTGATCTTCTTGTCGAGCGGATTGAACTCTGTCCCGCCCCACGGCATGTTCCAGAATTTGATGTCCTTGGCGGAACCGGCGGATCCGCCTCCCGTCGAACACGCTGCGAGTGCGGCGGTCGCCGCCACGCCTCCCGCGATCGCTATGAACCCCCGCCTCGAGAAGGAAGATCCTGTGGATTGTGACGCCATGACAGTTTCCTTTCCAGCCGCCGTCGCCAGTGGCGGCGGCCATGATTCGTCATTGGATGCATGTGTCGCTCTTAAGGCAAAAAGGTTTCGTGCTGCGACAGCCTCAGTATTCAATGCTTCTCGGGCCTTGTCAACAGAATAAGTGGGGGGCCGGAGGGCACTCCAGTCCCGAGGGCAACCCGGAATGCCCACTACCATGAGCGCATGAGCCAGCAAAAGGTTTCGCCGGGACGAGCCACTCTCGCGGAGATTGCCCGCGATGCATCCGTGTCGATGTCTACGGTGTCGAAGGTTCTCAACGGCCGGACCGGAGTCTCGGACACGGTGCGCGATCGAATCGAAGGGCTGCTTCACAGCGCTGGATACAACCGGCGAGGCAACGCGCACGAGAAGGGAAAGCTGATCGAGCTCGTGTTCGACAACATCGACAGCGAGTGGTCGCTTCAGATCATCCGCGGAGTCGAGGGCGTCGCCAGGGAGAACGGGCTCAGCGTCATCCTGACAGAGAGCGGTGGCCACCTATCCCTCGCGCCCGATTGGATCGACGGGATCCTTCGGAGGCAGCCGGTCGGCGTCATCCTGCTCTTCTCGAACCTATCCATCGATCACAAGCGGCAGCTGGCGACCCGCAACATCCCGTTCGTCGTGCTGGACCCGGCCGGGGATCCCGATCCGGACGTCTCGTCGGTAGGGTCAGGCAACTGGTCTGGTGGCCTCGCCGCCACGCGGCACCTGATCGAGCTGGGGCATCGCAGGATCGCCATGGTCAACGGTCCGGAGGAGATGCTGTGCTCGCGGGCGCGCCTGTCCGGGTATCGCTCTGCACTGGACGAGGCGGGCATCGCGTTCGACATGACCCTCATTGACGCCGGACAATTTCACTATGAGGATGGCGTAGCCGCAGGCATGAGGGTTCTGACGTTGCCGGATCGGCCGACGGCGATCTTCGCTGGCAACGATCTGCAGGCGTTCGGGGTCTACGAGGCCGCGCGCCTGCTGGGGCTCGTCGTGCCGGACGACATTTCCGTGGTCGGCTACGACGATGTGCCGAGTGCCAGTTGGATGGGGCCGAAGCTGACGACGGTGCATCAACCGCTGATAGAAATGGCCGAGCAGGCGACGCGTCTGGTGCTCGCACTGCGAGACGATCCACACCGGAAGCTCGTCCGCATCGATCTGGCGACGAACCTTGTGGTGCGGGCCAGCACGGCGCCGCCACCCGCCTGAGCGGTTCGATCTCCGCCGAAATATTTCTGTTTGCGTTGAGAAAGCTTGCGCAAAACCTCGCGACCGGGATAGCGTGACGACACACGCACAGCGGCTGATCACGTCGTTCCAGCCGACCGGATAAAGGAGTCTGCGCAGATGAGTCGACCCTCGTTCGGTGTGGCGCTCGTCGGATACGGGTTCATGGGGGCGGCTCATTCCCAGGCGTGGCGCGTTGCACCCAGATTCTTCGACCTGCCGGTCGAGCCGCGAATGTCGGTGATCGTCGGGCGCGACCACTCGCGGGTCGAGGCCGCGGGGGAGCGACTCGGCTGGGCCGAGACGGAAACAGAGTGGAAGCGGGTGATCGAGCGCGACGACATCGACCTCGTAGACATCTGCAGCCCCGGTTCTTCCCACGCCGAGATCGCGATAGCGGCGCTCGAGGCCGGCAAGCACGTGCTCTGTGAAAAGCCCCTCGCCAATACGGTGGAGGAGGGCCGACGGATGGCCGATGCCGCCACGCGGGCCGCCGCGCGCGGCGTCTACGCCATGGTGGGGTTCAGCTATCGGCGGGTGCCCGCGATCACCCTCGCCCGCGATCTCGTCGCGGCAGGCAAGATCGGGGAACTGAGACAGGTGCGCGCGCTCTACCTGCAGGACTGGCTCGTCGACGCGGAAGCCCCGATGACCTGGCGGCTCGACACGGACCTCGCGGGCTCGGGTTCCCTCGGCGACATCGGGGCGCACGCAATCGATGCGGTGCAGTTCATCACGGGTCGCCGGGTGGAGAGCGTCAGCGGAATCCTGGAAACGCTCGTGTTCGAGAGGCCGTTGCTCGGTGAATCGATCGGGCTCAGTGGCACAGCGTCACACGAACGAGGTCGGGTTACCGTCGATGACGTGGCGTTGTTCACCGCCCGGCTGGAGGGCGGGGTGCTCGGTTCGTTCGAGGCGACGAGATACGCAACCGGACGCAAGAACGTTTTCCGCCTCGAGTTCAGCGGTTCGCGGGGCTCCATCGCATTCGACCTCGAACGGATGAACGAACTCGAGTTCTACGATGGTGCGGACCCCGTCGGTCTGCGAGGGTTCCGCCGCATCCTCGTCACCGAGCCGGAGCATCCGTATATGGCGGCCTGGTGGCCGACCGGGCACGGCATCGGGTACGAACACCCGTTTTCGCACCAGGTGCGAGACCTGCTGGTCGACATCGCAGCGGGCATCCAGCCTCGCCCGTCGTTCGACGACGGGCTCCAGGTGCAGCGGGTGCTCGCGGCGGTCGAGACCAGTTCGGCGGCCGGAAGCTCATGGATCGCCGTGGACGGTCCCGCCGGCGACGCGTCCGAAAGACAGCAACAATGAGCGGCAATCGCCGTCGAATGAGGAGAACTCGATGACTTCGGTTACGCCGCAGGTGCGCAACGCGCTCATTGTGCGGGGCGGGTGGGACGGGCACCAGCCCGTCGAGACCACCACCTCGATGATTCCGTTTCTCGAAAGGAACGGGTTCACGGTGCGCATCGAGGAGTCGCCTGCCGTCTACACGGACGCCGGCTACCTCGCGACCGTCGACCTGATCCTGCAGATCAACACCATGGCGTCCATCTCCAAGGACGAATTCGCCGGCCTCCAGGCCGCGGTGTTGAACGGCACCGGGATGGGGGGCTGGCACGGTGGAATCGCGGACTCCTATCGCGACAACGCCGACTACCTGCACATGATCGGCGGACAGTTCGCCCACCATGCGGGAAAGGATCCGGCCGATCGCATCGGCGAGCAGTCCGACAACTACATCCCCTATACGGTGCACATCACGGACCTGGGGCGCTCGCATCCGATCACTCGCGGGATGGCGGACTTCGATCTGGTGACCGAGCAGTACTGGGTGCTGAGCGACGAATACAACGACGTGCTGGCGACGACGACACAGTCCGTTCGCCCCTGGGACGCGTGGAATCGCCCCGTCACGGCGCCGGCGATCTGGACCAGGCAGTGGGGAAAGGGGCGAGTATTCGTCTCGGCACCGGGACACCGGCTCGAGGTGCTCGACAACCCGAATGTACGAACGATTGTGGAGAGAGGCTTGCTGTGGGCGGCGCGTTGAATATCGGAATCATCGGGGTCGGCACCATCAGCGCGCAGTATTTCGCGGAATTTCCGAAGCTGGAGGGATTGCACGTCGTTGCCGTAGCGGATGTCAACGAGGCCCGCGCGGCCGAAGTGGCGGCAGAACACGACGTCGAGGCGCTCAGCGTCGACGAATTGCTCGCCGATCCACGCATCGACGCCGTGCTGAACCTCACCATTCCCGCTGCGCATGTCGACATCGCCTCGCGCGCGCTTCGGGCAGGCAAGCATGTCTACGGCGAGAAGCCGCTGGCGCTGGATCCCGGCGAAGCGGCGCCGATGCTCGAACTCGCGGCCGAGCGGGGGCTGCGCGTGGGCAGCGCACCGGACACAGTACTCGGCACAGGCGTCCAGACGGCGCGTGCGCTGTTGGACTCCGGAATCGTCGGCACGCCCGTTGCCGCAGCAGTGCACTGGAGCTCGCCGGGTCACGAACTGTGGCATCCGGCGCCCCAGTTCTACTACCAGCCCGGTGGTGGGCCGTTGTTCGACATGGCTCCGTACTACCTGACGACCCTTGTCACGCTTCTGGGGCCGGTGATCCGCGTGTCCGGCGTCGCGACGCGGTCGAACCGGGTGCGCACGATCGCCACAGGCGACCAGGCCGGCAGCAGCATCCCCGTCGACGTCGCGACACAGGTCAGTGCCATTCTCGAACACGCGAACGGGGTGACGTCGACCCTCACGGTGAGCTTCGAAGTGTGGGCCTCACGCGCCCCCCTGTTCGAGCTCTATGGAACGACGGGCACGATCGCGGTACCGGATCCCAACCGGTTCTCCGACCCGGTGGAGGTCTGGACGGTGGACAATCCGGAATGGACAGAGGTTCCCGTCTCCGCGGGCTATGCGGATGCCGGACGCGGTTGCGGACTGGCGGACCTTGCGCACGCGATCGACACCGATCGCCCGCACCGGGCGTCAGGGGAACTTGCGTTCCACGTGCTCGAAATCATGGATGCCGTGCTGCGTGCGGCGAGCGAGCACCGAGTGGTTGACCTCACCAGCACGGTCGTGCGGCCTGAACCCGTGCCGTTCGGGGCTGAACCGAACAGCTGGTGAGGGCGTGCTCACCGCACATTCAGTAATGACACAAGGGAGAGCGAAACGATGACAACGGGCAGCGCGGATTATCGCGACAGCGGACTGGTTTTTCCGGGGGACTTTATATTCGGCTCGGCCACCGCCTCGTACCAGGTCGAGGGCGCCGTCACCGAGGATGGCCGGGGCCAAAGCATCTGGGATACCTTCAGCCATACGCCCGGACGGGTTGTGAACGGCGACACCGGGGACGTGGCCGACGACCACTATCACCGCGTCGAGGCCGACCTTGACCTGATGAAGAGCCTGAATCTCGATGCGTACCGGTTTTCGATTGCGTGGCCGCGCATCCAGCCGACCGGGCGCGGACCGGCAAACCAGCCCGGCCTCGACTTCTACTCGAGGCTGGTCGACGGGCTCCTCGCGCGGGGAATCGCCCCCGTTGCGACGCTCTATCACTGGGACCTGCCGCAGGCGCTCGAAGACGAGGGCGGCTGGACCAATCGCGACACTGCGCTCGCCTTCGGTGAGTACGCGCGCATTGTCGGGGAGGCGTTAGGGGACAGGGTCGCCGTTTGGACAACGCTCAACGAGCCGTGGTGTTCCGCCTACCTCGGTTACGCGTTCGGTGTGCATGCCCCCGGGAGAACCGAACCGCTGGCATCCTTCCAGGCCGCACATCACCTGAACCTCGCTCACGGGCTGGCCATCCAGTCGTTGCGCAGCGTTGTCACGAACGACCCGCAGTTTTCGGTGACGCTCAACCTGCATGCGCTGCGCGGTGAGGGTCCCACGGGTGCAGAGGCGGTGCGTCGTATCGATGCGATCGGCAACCGCGTCTTCACCGGGCCGATGTTGCACGGGAAATATCCCCGGGATCTGGTGGAGGACACCGCATCGATCACGGACTGGTCGTTCGTGCTCGATGGCGACACCGAGATCATTCACCAAGAGATCGACGTCCTCGGCGTGAACTACTACTCGACCTCCCTGGTGCGGATGACGGACGGCGCGGGCGACGGCGCGGACGGACACGTGGCGGTCGGTGCTTCGCCGTGGCCCGGCGCTGACGACGTCGAGTTCCTGCCGCAGCCTGGGCCATTCACCTCGATGGGCTGGAACATCGAGCCGCGCGGGCTGGAAGAGTTGTTGATGGCTGTGCACTCCGAGTTCCCCGATCTGCCGGTGATGGTCACCGAGAATGGTGTCGCCTTCGAGGACGTCGTCACGGAGGGCGAGCAGGGTAGTGCCGTGCACGATGACGATCGCATCGACTACCTGCAGCGTCACTTCACCGCGGCGCATCGCGCGCTTGAGGCGGGAGTCGACCTTCGCGGCTACTTCGTGTGGTCCCTTCTCGATAATTTCGAGTGGAGCTTCGGCTATTCGATGCGCTTCGGAATCGTGCGCGTCGACTTCGAGACCCTTGAACGCATCCCGAAGGACAGCGCCCTGTGGTACGCGAAGTTGGCGGCGACGCGGGCCATCCCGGAGGGCCGTGGCTAGCCCGGGTGCGGTCAGCGCACCGCCGCGTATTGCTCGCGGATGACCGCGCGCGTGTCGTCGGCCGGACGGGCCGCGAATTCGAGCGGCCAGTCCGGGCGAGTGGTGGTGAGGGCCACGGCGGCCTGCACGGCGGCGCCGAGCGCGACGTACTCGCCCGGGGACGGCACCTCAACGGGGATGTCGAAAACCTGGCCGGCGATCGTCGCGACCGCGCCACTCTGTGCCGCGCCGCCGATGAGCAGGATCCGCCGTGCCTCGACACCCTGCGCGCGGATGGCATCGAGTCCGTCGGCGAGCCCACACAGCATCCCTTCGATGGCGGCCCTCGCGAGGTTCGCCCTGGTCAGGGAGGTGAGGGTGAGACCGAAGAGGGTCGCCGTGGCGTCGGGAAGGTTCGGGGTTCGCTCTCCCTCGAAATAGGGTTGCAGCACCGCGCCGTCCGCGCCGGGTTGCGCTTCGAGGGCGAGACGGCCGAGTTCCGCGTGGTCCACTCCGAGCAGCGCGGACACCACATCGAGCACGCGAGCCGCATTCAGGGTCGCGACGAGCGGGAGGAAGGCGCCGCTCGCATCCGCGAATCCGGCGACCGTACCGCTCTCGTCGTTGGCCGGAACATCGGTCACGCCGAACACGGTGCCACTCGTACCGATCGAGACGATCACGTCGCCGGTCCGTGCTCCGAGGCCGAGCGCCGCGGCGGCGTTGTCCCCGGCACCGGGACCAACGACGAGCGCGCCTGCGGTACGGAACTCCCCCGGTCCGAGCACGGCGGGCAGGAGCGCGTCGTGTCCGAGCGCCCGGCTCAGGAGTTCTCGGTCGTATTCGCCGGTGACCGGGTTGAAGTAGCCCGTGCCGCTCGCGTCGGAGCGATCGGTCACCAGCTCGGCGAGCACCGGATTCTCCGGACCGAATCCGCGTAGACGCCAGGTGAGCCAGTCGTGCGGCAGCGCGACCGCAGCAACGCGGGCGGCATTGTCCGGCTCGGCATCAGCCAGCCACCGCAGCTTGGTGACGGTGAATGAGGCGACCGGAACGGACCCGGTGCGGGTCGCAAACCGGGCCGCCCCGACCTCATCGATGAGACTCCGGGCGGCGGCCGCGGAACGAGTGTCGTTCCAGAGCAGGGCCGGGCGGATCACGCGACCCTGCTCATCCAGCACCACCATGCCGTGTTGCTGCCCGCCGATCGAAATCGCCGACACATCGTCGAGGCCGCCCGCATCGGCGATGGCGCGGCGGAGCGCGACCCACCACTCCTCCGGGTCGACCTCTGTGCCAGCCGGGTGTGGCGCCCGGCCCGAACGGACCACGGTTCCGGATCGGAGGTCGCGAATCACCACCTTGCAACTCTGAGTCGACGAGTCGACCCCCGCGACCAGTGTCATCGGCACGCCGCTCGTGATGTCATAACTCCTGCAATTCTCGGAGACAGGGCGGCCGCAGCCAGGGAAATCGGCCCTCGCGCGGCACTCCCCCTCATTCTGCAGGAGTTGTGCACGGGGGGAGGAAGGGGAGCGGTCGTCAGCGGGCGCCGAGCAGGTGTTCGAGGGCCAGTTGATTCAGGCGCACGAAGCCGAAGCCCTTTCCGCCGAAGTACGAGTCGGTGTCGAAGTCCTCGTAGGCGGTCCGGTCGGCGAGGAGGTCGTCGTAGCTCTCGCCGGTCTTCAGGGTCGGTTCCGTGATCTGCGCTACGCGGGATGCCGCGAGGGCATCCTGCACCTCGGGATCGGCGCGGAACGCGGCAGCACGTTCCTTGAGCAGCAGGTAGGTGCGCATGTTCGCTGCGGCAGAGTCCCAGACGCCGGTGATGTCCTCGGTGCGACTTGGCTTGTAGTCGAAGTGGCGCGGTCCGTCGTAGGCCGCTCGACCGTCCGGGCCCCCGTTTTCGAGCAGATCGACGAGAGCGAAGGCGTTGGCGAGATCGCCGTGACCGAAGACCAGGTCCTGGTCGTACTTGATGCCCTTCTGGCCGTTGAGGTCGATGTGGAAGAGCTTTCCCTGGTAGAGCGCCTGCGCGATTCCGGAGGTGAAGTTCAGCCCGGCCATCTGCTCGTGCCCGACCTCGGGGTTGACGCCGAAGAGTTCCGGCTTCTCCAGGGTCTCGATGAATGCCATCGCGTGTCCGACGGTGGGGAGCAGGATGTCCCCACGCGGCTCGTTCGGCTTCGGCTCGATCGCGAACCGGATGTCGTAGCCCTTGTCCGTGACGTACTGGGCGAACACGTTGACGGCCTCCCGGTAGCGCTCGAGGGCACCCCGGATGTCCTTGGCCGAGTCGTATTCGGCGCCCTCGCGTCCGCCCCACATCACGAAGGTCTTGGCGCCGAGCTCGACGCCGAGCTCGAGCTGCCGCATGGCCTTGCGCATCGCGAACCGGCGCACGCCGCGGTCGTTCGAGGTGAATCCGCCGTCCTTGAAGACGGGGGCGCTGAACAGGTTCGTGGTCACCATCGGGATGATGAGTCCGGTGTCGGCGAGGGCCTGTGTGAGGCGGTCGATCTGCTTCTGGCGGTCGGCCTC
>JANMBI010000108.1:0-10944 GCA_031360325.1 Frigoribacterium sp.
CGTCGCGCTTGCCCCGGATCGGGGCATCCGCCGGCGCGGCGAGGTCACCGGCCCCTTGATTGGTGAGCTCGCCGTAGGCAGGCCAGGAGGACACATCGAAGTAGACATCGGCACCGTGTTCAGGCGAACCGGGTTCAGGCGAACCGGCATCATCTGCGACGTAGGCATGACCGCCATCGATGAGCTCGGCAATGAGTCGCTGCATCTGCGGAATGCTCGCGGTGGCTCGCGGCTCATAGGTCGGTGCGAGGATGCCGAGGCGCTCGTAGCCGCGGGCGAATTCGAGCTCATAGCGGTAGGCCCGCGCCCACCACTCCTCGGCGGTCGACGACGCGCTGTCAAGGATCTTGTCGTCGATGTCGGTGACGTTGCGCACGAGCGTCACGGTGTAGCCACGGTAGGTGAGCCAGCGCCGCCACTGGTCGTAGACGAGAGCCGACCGCAGGTGCCCGATGTGCGGGGAGGACTGCACGGTCGGGCCGCAGACGTAGATGCCGACCCGTCCCTCGACGATCGGCACGAGGTCGAGAAGCCCCTGCGAGCGGGAATCGTAGAGGCGCACTGTCACACGCACCAGCCTACCGAGTGCGCCTCGGACGCCGCTCCCGTCCCGGGGGCGCTGCTCGGCTTTGGAATGCGCCGCGCCGTCATCGAACGAGCTGGAGCAGGCAGGTCGAAATCGCGGCGATGCCATCCCCCCGCCCGGTGAAACCGAGACCATCGGAGGTCGTCGCCGCCACACTCACCGGGGCGCCGACGAGGGCTCCGAGTCTCGCTTCGATCTCCGGCCGGCGGAGGCCGATCTTCGGATGATTCGCCACGACCTGCACAGCCACGTTGCCGATGGTGAACCCGGCGGCCCTGACCAGGTCGACCGTCGCGGAGAGGAAGACCTCTCCGTGGGCGCCCGCGAACCGCGGATCCGCGGTGCCGAAGTTGGACCCGAGGTCGCCAAGGCCGGCGGCGGAGAGCAGGGCGTCGCAGATGGCGTGGCTCACGGCATCCCCGTCGCTGTGGCCGGAGAGACCGACCTCGCCTGGCCAGAACAGAGCACCGAGCCACAGCCGGCTGCCCGGGTCGTAGGCGTGCACGTCGACGCCGAGGCCGGTGCGGGTCTCGACACGCTCGGCTGGCCCGGTGGCCGCCGGTTCGACGGCGGCCGGTTGCGCTGCGGCCAGCAGGATTTCGGCGCGCCTCAGGTCCCACGGAGTCGTGATCTTGAACGACAGGGCGTCGCCGTCGATGACCCGCACCTCGTTACCGGCGGCGGCGAACAGGGCCGCGTCGTCGGTGTGCTCCGCGGTCGCCTGCGCATAGGCGGCGACGAGACGCTCGCGGGGGAACCCCTGCGGCGTCTGCACCGCCACGAGCTCCGACCGATCGAGGTTGGCGATCGCGAGCCCGTCTGCCACCCGCTTGATCGTGTCGGCGACCGGCACGCCGGGGATGACGCCGGCCCCGGTCGAACGCACGGCCGCGACCACCGCGTCGAACTGTGCTGCCGGGGTGAAGGACCGTGCGGCATCGTGAACGAGCACCACCTCGATGCCGGGACCGAGTGCGGCGAGTCCCGCCCGCACCGACCCCTGGCGAGAGGCCGATCCGGCCACGACCGTCACCGCTCGGTAGGCGGCGCCGGCGACGGCCACGGCTACCTCACGCGCCGCACCGAGCCGATCGGCCGGGGCGACCACAATCACCTGGGCGGGTTCGGCGCTCGAGAACACCCCGTCGAGGGCATGGGAGAGTATCATCCGCCCGGCCACGGTGACGAATGCCTTGGGATCGGGCCGGCCGAGGCGCGACCCGATCCCCGCGGCGACAACGATGATCGCGATGGCGGGACCGACCGGCTCCGGGTCAGGACGCAAGAACCTCATCGAGCGCGGTCGAGGCCTTCTCTTCGTCGGTCTTCTCGGCGAGGGCGAGTTCCGAAACGAGGATCTGGCGCGCTTTGGCGAGCATGCTCTTCTCTCCGGCCGACAGGCCACGGTCCTGGCCACGACGCCAGAGGTCACGCACCACCTCGGACACCTTCACCACGTCACCGGATGCCAGCTTCTCCAGATTCGCCTTGTAGCGACGCGACCAGTTGGTCGGTTCCTCGGTGAATGGCGCCCGCAATACGCCGAACACGCGGTCGAGACCCTCCCGGCCGATAACGTCCCGCACCCCGACAAGATCGACGTTGTCCGCCGGCACCTCGATCACGAGATCGCCCTGTGCCACGTCGAGTTTCAGATAGAGCTTCTCTTCGCCTCGCACCAGTCGGGTCTTCACTTCGGTGATGGTCGCCGCACCATGATGCGGATAAACGACCGTCTCGCCCACCTCGAAAAGCATTGCCGATACTCCGTTTCCGTGGGCTCACTTTATCACAGCGACGATTCCTGACCAGGGCTCACGGGCGGGCGTACCTGCCGCCGTAGGCTAAACTTCGAAGGGGTTTCGCGGGTCGGACGATCGCGGCGCCGCACCCATTCTCGTCTTTTCTGGAGGGTCCCGTGAGAGCTCGCATCGCCACAACCGTCGTAGTGGCGGCCTCGCTGTTGCTCTCCCTAACCGGCTGCACATTCTTCGCCACCCAGTCGACGCTCAAGCAATACGACGCAAGTGACGGCATCGGGGCCACGGTCGGTCAGGTGAAGGTGCTGAATGCTCTTCTCCTCACCAAGACCGGGCGGAACGCAAGTTTCCTCGTCAATCTCCTCAACGGGAGCGACAAGACGGTGAGCGTACTCATCCAGTACGACCAAACCGGTGCGAGTGGATCGACGAGCAAGGTGGACACTCGCGTGCAACTCGACCCTGGCGAGGTGAAGACCTTCGGGTCCTCCCAGACCCGCCAGTTGCTCTTCCACGGCATCGACGCGAAGCCGGGTTCCCTGTTCCCGGTGTTCGTGCAGTACGGCACCGTGACCGGCCAGCAATTGCTGGTGCCCGTGCTGAACGGTGACCTCTCGGAGTATTCGACGCTCCTTCCGTCACCGACCCCCACGGCGAGCGCCACCCCGACGTCACCGACTCCGACGTCACCGACTCCGACGCCTACGACTCCGACACCTACGACTCCGACGCCTACGCCGAGCAAGTAGCCCGGCCACCTCAGCCGGCGGCGCGCGGTGCGGCGCGACCGCTACGGCTCGAATCGATAGCCGAGACCGCGCACGGTGAGGAGCATCCGCGGCTCCGAGGGCTCCCGTTCGATCTTCGAGCGGATGCGCTTGATGTGCACGTCGAGCGTCTTGGTATCCCCGAAGTAGTCGGAGCCCCAGACCCGATCGATCAGTTGCCCCCGGGTGAGCACACGGCCGGAGTTGCGAAGCAACACCTCGAGCAGCTCGTATTCCTTGAGCGGCATGGGGGTGTCGACTCCGCGGACCGCGACCGTGTGGCGGTCGACATCCATCCGCACGTCCCCGGACTCGAGGATCGCCAGGTCCTCCTCGTCGGTGTCAACACGACGGCGCATGACGGCTCGGATCCGAGCGAGCAGCTCACGCGTGGAATAGGGCTTGGTGACGTAGTCGTCCGCCCCGAGCTCGAGGCCGACCACCACATCCACCTCGCTGTCCTTGGCGGTCAGCATGATGATCGGAACCTGGGAGCGGGTGCGGATCTCTCGACACACCTCGGTGCCCGCGACCCCGGGGAGCATGAGGTCGAGGAGCACCAGATCCGGGCCGATGCGATCGAAATCGGCGAGAGCGGTGACGCCGTCCGCGGCAATCGACGTGTCGTAGCCCTCTCGCCCGAGCAGGAAAGCGAGCGGCTCGCTCAGGGACGGTTCGTCTTCGACGATCAGGATGTGCACTTCAGGCCTCTTTCAGGGATGCCGCCGCGGCGTGAGATGCCTCGGGCAGACGGATGGTGAAGGTCGAACCGTTGCCCGGTTGGGACCAGACCCGGATGTCGCCGCCGTGATTCTGGACCACATGCTTGACGATGCTCAGGCCGAGTCCCGAACCGCCGGTGTGACGCGAGCGCGCCGGATCGATGCGGAAGAAGCGTTCGAACACGCGATCCCGCTCCTCGTCGGGAATCCCGATCCCCTGGTCGGTGACCGCGATCTGCACGATCCCGTCGGCGTTGCTCACCCCGACCCCGACCCGGGAGCCCTTCGGCGAGTATTGGATCGCATTGGCGATCAGGTTGTGGAGGGCCACGGCGAGGAGGGGTTCGTCCCCGTAGACTTCCGCACCGGCACTCCCGCCGCGGACGATGGTCACCCGGTTCGATTCCGCCGCGACCCGGGTCTGGTCGATGGCGAGCGAGACCACCCGGTCGATCTCCACGATCCGGGGACTGGTGAGGGCATCCGCCGCCTGAAGCCGGGAGAGCTCGATGATCTCCTGGGTGATTCGGGCCAGCCGGTCGGCCTCCTTGGTGAGACGCTTGGCGAACCGACGCACCTGGTCGGGTTCATCCGAGGCCGCCTGGAGTGCCTCCGCGAGAAGTCCGACCGCGCCGATCGGCGTCTTGAGTTCGTGGCTGATGTTCGCCACGAAGTCCCGCCGCACCTCGTCGAGCCGATAGGACTCCGTGCGATCCTCCGCCAGCAGGAGGATGTAGCGCGCGCCGAGGCGGGCGACCCGCACGAAGAGGTAGATGTTTGCGTCGCCGAAGGGTCCGCGGGCGAGTTCGAGCTCCTGGGTGATGGGCTCGCCGTAACGCCGGACGCGATCGACGATCGTCACGAGGTCAGGATGCACGAGCGCCTGGTTCCAGACCAGACCCAGGGCCATCGCCCCGGGGCTCGCCTTCACGACGGTATTGGACGGATCGAGCACGACGCCCGCGGATTCGAGTGCCTCGATCACCTGGTCGACGCCATCCGGCACGGCCGTGCTCACCACCGAGACCGCCCGCCGACCACGACGTGCGGATGCGACGAGAACCACCGTGACGCCAGCGCCAACGATGGTGCCGAAAGCCAGCGCGAGCGGCACCAACAGGGCGGAGTCCATAGCGACTAGATTAGTTACATCCGGCGGTCCGACTCGTGCCGGGGCGGCATCCGACTCCTCGCAGAGGGAGTTGTTCAGGTGCGGTTACCCGCTTGTTCACCTGTTCGGGGCATGGTGGCTGCAGGAGTGTGCGGGCATCGACGGCTTGCAGTGAAAGGGACAGGAACGATGCGCGAGGTATTCCAGCAGGAACTGGCGGAGGTGCAGGTGCGCCTCGTCGAGATCGCGAGTCTGGTGGAGAAGTCGATCGAGAACGCCACGCGCGCCTTCAACGAGTCGAACGTGTCACTGGCCGAGGCGGTCATCGCGGACGATGCCAAGATCGATGAGGCCGCGATCGCCCTCGACGAGCTGGCCATCAACATCCTCGCTCGCCAACAGCCGGTCGCCCGCGATCTCCGCATCGTCGTGAGCGCCCTGCGGATCAGCGCATCGCTCGAGCGGATGGGCGACATGTCGGAGCACATCGCCCAACTCGCGCGGTATCGATTCCCCGACAAGGTGGTGCCGAAGTCACTTCGGACAACGTTCGCCGAACTCGGGCGGCTCGACCTGCAGGTCGCCCAGAAACTCACCGAACTGCTCCGCACCGAGGACGTGCGGCTCGCCGAGGAGATCCGCAACGACGACGACCAGATCGACGCACTGCACCTCAGCGTGTTCGAGAAGGTTCTCGGCGAAACGTGGAAGGGTGCCGCGGTCGACACGGTGGATGCCACCCTCGCGTCCCGCTACCATGAACGCTTCGCCGACCACGCGGTCTCCATCGCCAAGAAGGTGCAGTACCTCGCGACCGGCGATTGGGTGGCCGCGGAGGTGTAACTCGCCGGTTCCGCGCCATCCACCTTCCGTTTTTCCCACCACCCCCCTGTTCGCACGGGGAGATGGTCGTAAAAACGGGAGGTGGTGAGGCGAGCCGGGTCGGGCGGACGGACGGGCCGGGTCGGGCGGGGCGGGCTACCTCTTGCCCTGGGCCGCGACCGCGGCGGCACCGGCGGCCGCGGCCTCCGGGTCCAGGTATTCGCCCGGCCGCACCGGCGCAAAGGTTTCGTCGAGGGTGTAGACCAGGGGGATGCCCGTCGGGATGTTCAGCTCGGCGATCTCGTCGTCCGCGATCCGGTCGAGATGCTTCACCAGCGCGCGCAGGGAGTTGCCGTGGGCGGTAACGAGCACGGTTTTCCCCGCGGCGAGATCGACGGTGATGTCGGAGTGCCAGTACGGCAGCATCCGGTCGATCACCAGCTTGAGCGACTCCGTGCGCGGGAGGTCGGCGCCAAGCCCGGCGTAGCGCGGGTCGTTGGCCTGCGAGAATTCACTGTCGTCCTCGAGCGGCGGCGGCGGGACGTCGAATGACCGACGCCAGGTCGCGAACTGTTCCTGGCCGTATTCGGCCAGGGTCTGTGCCTTGTCCTTGCCCTGCAGAGCGCCGTAGTGACGTTCGTTGAGACGCCAGCTGCGCTTCACGTCGATCCAGTCGCGATCCGCCACATCCAGGGCGATGTTCGCGGTGTGGATGGCGCGCTTCAGCACGCTCGTGTACTGGATGTCGGGTAGGAGGCCGGACTCGGCGAGCAACTCGCCGGCCCGCCGCGCTTCGGCCCGTCCCTGGTCGCTCAGGTCGACATCCACCCATCCCGTGAAGAGGTTCTTCCGGTTCCAATCCGAGTTGCCGTGACGGAGGAGGAGGAGCGTGTACGTCATGCCTCAATTCTATCGAGCGCCCGCTGCGATACTTGAGCCATGCCCATCGGCTCGATCACCCGAGGCACCACCGGTACCAACCGCCTGCGACGAGTCGACAGGTGGATCGCTCAGTTGCCCGCCTTCCGACGTGCCGCCGAACCCTTGGTGGTCGACCTCGGGTTCGGCGCCTCCGCGACGACCGCCCTCGAACTGCACCAGCGTCTCGGTCGGATTCGACCGGAGGTGGAGGTCGTCGGCCTCGAGATCGATCCGGCACGGGTGAGGCTGGCGTCGCTCTCCGTCCGACCGGGGGTGCGATTCGCCCTCGGCGGGTTCGAGGTGCCGCTTCCGGGCGGCCGTCCGGCCACCGTCATCCGCGCCCTCAACGTGCTCCGGCAGTACGACGAGGCCGACGTGCTCCCGTCCTGGCGGCTCATGGTCTCGCGCCTCGAGCCGCGGGGCGTGCTGGTGGAGGGAACCTGCAACGAGGTGGGTCGAGTGGCGAGCTGGGTGGATGTCACCTCCGACGGTCCCCGCACCCTCACCATGAGCCTCCGCCTCGCCGACCTCGACCGGCCGTCGATCGTGGCGGAGCGGCTGCCCAAGATTCTCATCCACCGCAATGTTCCCGGGGAGCGGATCCACGGGTTTCTCGTCGACGTCGATCGACAGTGGAGGCTCAACGCCGCCCTCGCGGTCTTCGGCGGTTCTCAGCGCTGGGTCGCAACGGCGCAGGGCCTCCACGATGCCGGCTGGCCGGTGCGAGGCGGGCGCTCCCGGTGGAGGCTCGGCGAACTCACCGTCGATTGGGGGGCCGTCGCGCCCTCCGGGTTTTCCTGGTGACCGCTCGAACCGCGGGCGTCGCCGTCGGCGACCGTCTCGCAGTTCTGCGCGACGGCCGCGACGGGTTGGCGGGATGCGGGCTGCCGCCGGTGCGGAGTCGAGGGACGCCGCCCACCCGTCGATGGTGGGTTGCGTGCCGCGCGGAAGTTCGACGGCGTGATCGGCCACCGCGCACGAATCGCTCGCCGAAAGCATCCGCGCCACCATCAGCGTGACGAGCGGCACGAGGCCGACCTGCCACGGTCCATTGCCGACGGCACGGAGCAAGGACCCGCTCAGGGCGATTCAGATGACGATGCCGATCGCCGTTTCGAGCACCCGGATCGGCCGCGCACCCCGAGCGGATCCGAGACTAAAAATGGTGACGGCGACCGCGGTCACCGATCTGCAGGTCCGACACGATCGAGTCGACCACGCGCTCCCGCGCCGTCGGGAGACCGGACAGGCGGTGGATGAGGGATCGAGAGCCGTCCGCGATCATGACCTTCGCCACACCTCGATCGGCGTCGGACCGTCACGACCGCGGCACGGCGCCGAGTCGGGGCAGTCGGGGAACATCGGCGGCCGCCCCGGCATCCGGGGGCACCACGATCTCCTGTGCCGCCGCCACGAGGATGCCTTCCGACCGCACGGAGAGCTCGGCGAGCGGGTCGGCGGTGCGCTTCACCACGGCGAGTGCGATCGGTCCGAGCTCGAAGTGGCGGGCGGCGGATGTCACGTGCCCGACCCCGTTCGCGCCGAGCAGCACCTCATCCCCCGGGGACGGCAAAACGGAGTCGGAGCCGTCGAGGTGGAGCATCACGAGGCGGCGCGGCGGATGACCGAGATTGTGCACCTTGGCAACGGTCTCCTGGCCTCGATAGCAGCCCTTCGTGAGATGAACGGCCGAGCGCAGCCAGTCGAGCTCGTGAGGGAGGGTGCGGTCGTCGCCCTCCGTCGCCAGCCGCGGGCGCCACGCGGCGATACGCAGAGCCTCGAGCGCCAGGAGACCGGCGACCGGCAGATCCAGATCGGCGAGGGAGGCACGGGGCACCAGCACCTCCCGGTAGGTCCAATTCTCCGCCGGGTGGTGTTCGACCCGAGCGTACTGCCAACCGCCAGGCGTCACCGTCGACCAGGGGTCGATCCAGACCAGCGGAACGCCGTTGGGGGATGCGGCGTGAATCTCCGGCGAGCCGAGGGTGCCGATCGTGGCGAGTTCCTCCGTGCGGTCGCGCACCTCGACGCGGAGCATGAACACCATTTTCGACAACCAGGCGAACAGTCCCGGTGCCTCCTCGCGTTCGAGAAGCAGCCACAGTTCCTCGCCGTCATCGAGCAGCCTCACGGCGTACTCGAGCCGTCCGGTGGCGTCGAGGAGAAGGGTCTCGCTCGATTGGCCCGGCTTCAGCCCGGACACGCTCTGTGAGGTGAGCGAATTGATCCAGGTGAGCCGATCGGCGCCGGATACGGAGAGCACGGCCCGGTGGGAGAGGTCCACGATCGCCTCTCCGGCAGCGAGCGCCCGCTGCTCGGCCAGGGGGTTCCCGTAGTGCGCGGCGACGCCGGCATCCGTCCCCACGCCGTCGACCGCACCCGGCCGGGTGAGCTCACTCAAGGCGCGCCAACCTTCCGGAGGCGTGGGTCGCCAACTCCTGGCCGAGGGCGGCGAGATCCCAGGCCCAGAGCATGTGGTTGTCGACGAGGCCGTACAACCGGGTGGAGGCGGTGTGTTCCTTCGACGTGACGGAGCGCATCACGGCGTCGGTGACCAGATCGATTCGCGGCCCCTTCACCTGCCCGACATAGAGTTCGCTCACACCCCCCGGGTGGAGGATCGAGACCTCGATGTCGAAACCATCGGACGCATTCCTCAGGGTTTCGACCGCGCGTGCCGTGGTGAACGGCAACAGGCCGACCCCCGGGAGGAGGCCGGGGCCGGGATCCCCATCGGTGGCCGACCGGCTCAGGCGCCAGTATCCGGTTTCCGTCGCGAGTGGGGTGAGATCCTCGTCGAGCAGCCAGGTATAGGAGGTGTAGTTGAGGTGCGGTAGGCCATCGTGCGTGAAGCTCACCCGCTGACCGAATTCGAAGTTGCGGACCTCGTCCCCCACGGCGTAGTTCACCACACCGGTACCCTCCCAGACGCCGATGAGCCAGGACAGGGGAACGAGCTCTGCGGGCAGGTTGACCGGAAGATCGATCACGGGAGCGCCCGACTATCGCTGGCCGCGGAAGAGATTGAACAGGACCACCACGGACACGTAGCCGATGGCCAGGGTGGCGAGGATCAGCAGGCCGATGAAGAACAGCTCAAGACCGAGGTACATGTCTCAATTCTAGGCGGCGCGGAGTTGCAGAAGGCCCAGCACGACGGTCGCTATTCCGAGGATGACCACCGAGCCCCCGAGACAGGCCATCATGCGGTCGACCAGGCCCTCCTTCCGCACGATTGCCAGTTGTATGCAGAAGGTGAGCAGAACATCCGCCGCGAGCACGAAGGGGAGCAAGGAGAGGTAGGCGGCCCGTGGCGCCAACAGTCCGATGAGCACCGAGCCGAGCACCGCAACGAGCCAGACGGGAACGATGCTCGTCAGGGCGAGACGGGTGGCTGGCCGGTCGATGGTCACGCCCTCATTCTGCACCACCCGCAACGGGCGAAGCGGAGAACTGCCTTTAGACTGTGTTTCGGCACTTGGAGGACTCGTTGGCGCAGCTGTTGATCCTGACTTCCGCCGTCAACAGCGATGTCTTGCCCGCACTCGGACTCCTCAGTCACCGGACACGGCAGATCCCCGCCGAGCCGGCGTCGCTCATCACCGCGCCGAGTTGCGATCTCATCCTCGTGGATGCCCGGCAAGACCTGGCGAGCGCCCGGTCGCTCTGCAAGATCCTCAACACCACCGGCGTCAACGTGCCGCTCGTGCTCATTCTCACCGAGGGTGGGCTCACCGCGGTGAGTGCCGACTGGGGCGTGGACGATGTGATCCTCGAAACCGCCGGGCCAGCCGAAGTGGATGCCCGGATCCGACTCGTCGTCGGGCGCCAGGCCCTCGACAAGACGAGCAACAAGATCCACGCCTCCGGCGTCGTGATCGACGAGGCGAGCTATTCGGCCAAGGTCCACGGGCGCCCGCTCGACCTTACCTTCAAGGAGTTCGAGTTGCTGCGCTTCCTCGCGACGCATCCGTCTCGTGTGTTCACGCGCGAGCAACTGCTGAGCGAAGTGTGGGGCTACGACTACTTCGGGGGCACCCGCACGGTCGACGTGCATGTGAGGCGGTTGCGCGCCAAGCTCGGTGATCTCGAGTCTCTCATCGGCACGGTGCGCAACGTCGGCTACCGTTTCAACGTCTACGACGACGACACCGAGCGCCTTGCCCAGTCCGTCAGTTCCTGATCGGCTCGACGCCCTCATCCGGCGGGCTCGGGATGCCGACGGCCAGCCTCCCTTCTCCGACGCCGCGCTCGT
>JANMBI010000120.1:0-32693 GCA_031360325.1 Frigoribacterium sp.
TGATCGAGCTCGATGCCCTCGACAACCGTTTTCTCGACACCGAGCAGCCTTCGCCATAGTGTTGCATTTCGCACGCCGTTTTCCCGCCTCGAAAGTTCCTGTTCTTCAACAGTCAGAAACCTAGACAGGAAGCGGCGTGCGTCCGTTAAGGCACCCCGATAACACCCACGGAAGCAGCAGGAGAGCCCGAAAACGCAGGAGATCCCCCACGAAAGTGGCCCCAACGGCGCCCCTTCGTTCGATTCGTGGCGAATGTCCTGCATTTTGGGGAGGTGCGGGGCCGTAGCCTGAGGGGATGCAGCTTCCCCTGAGTGCGGCGATCGCCGCGCGACTCGAGATCCTCGAGGAGTGCGGTTCGACGAACACCGAGCTCGCGAACCGACTGGCCGGGCCAGAGGCCGACGACTGGCCCGATTTCTCCGTCCTCGTCACCGACAACCAGACCGATGGTCGCGGGCGACTCGGCCGGGTGTGGGTGGCTCCCCGCGGTCAAGCGTTGGCGATCTCCGTGCTGCTTCGCCCGCGGCTCCCCGCCGGCGAGCCGCTCGAACTCGACCGATACGGCTGGCTACCGCTCATCGCCGGTATCGCCATGACCAGGGCGATCGCTCCGCTCGTGCCGACGCATTCGGTGCGACTCAAATGGCCGAATGACGTGCAGATCGACGGCCGAAAGGTGTCGGGTATTCTCGCCGAGCTTCTGCCGAATGGCCGCGGGGTGGTCGTCGGCTCCGGGCTCAACCTCAGGATCGCCCAATCGGACCTGCCGACCGCCACATCAACGTCACTCACGCTCAATGAGACGATCGGAGCGGATGCCGACCTCGCCGATCGCGCGCTCGCCGGCTATCTTCGCGAACTGGGTCGCCTCTACGCCGACTTCCTGAGATTCGGCGCCGACCCACGGGCAAGCGGCATCGGCGAGCTTCTCGATGAGCTGTGCAGCACTCTTGGCACACAGGTGCGAGTGCTGTTGCCGGGAGGGGGCGAGCTCGTCGGCACGGCCACCAGCATCGATCGCACCGGTCGATTGTGTGTGAAGAAGTCGTCGGATGGCGCGGTTGTGGCTGTCGCCGCCGGGGACGTTACTCATCTGCGGTATGAATAGGTCATGACCGACGCACAGGACTCCGAGCGGGTGGTGGCCCGATTGAGGCCGCACGCGCGGGCGCTGTTCTGGCCGAGCGTGGCGCTCATCGCGGTGGCTGCGGCAACGGGCTTCTACCAGGGCAGTTTCGCGGCGTCCTGGCAGAACACCGCCGTTCTCGTCGCCGCGGCCGTCGCCATCCTGTTGTTCTGGCTGCTTCCTCTGCTGTCCTGGCTCGGCAAACGATATGTGATCACCACCCGCCGCATCATCCTCCGTTCGGGGTTCTTTGTGCGGTTCCGGCAAGAGCTGCTGCACAGTCGCGGTTACGACATCACCGTGCGCCAGAACGGCTTGCAGAGCCTTTTTCGAAGCGGCAACATCCTCATCAACACCGGGCTGGACCAGCCGGTGGTGCTTCGGGATGTGCCGGGTGCAGACCTCGTGCAGGCGGCGCTTCACGACCTCATGGAAAAGAGTCTCAACCCCATCGCCGCGCGGCGTCAGGCCGAGGCATCCCGCAACACTCAGGTTCCTGGGCGGCCGGCGGATCGGGACGAGACCACCGCATGGGGGACTCGATAGCTCAGTTGGCGGCGGCTTCGTTCGCGCTCTGTTCGTCTTCGAAGATCGCCATTCGCGCGGCCTCGGCCTTGTGGTCGAGGGCCGAGAGTCCGTCGGCGCGGTGGTGTCCATAGACCCAGAATCGGTACAGCAGAAAACGGAATGCCGTTCCGAGGAACAGGCCGACGACGTTCGACGAGATGTTGTCTGCGAGCAGCGAGGTGAAGTCCAGCAGGTAGTGCGAGACCCACAGGCAGGCGAGGCCGATGAGGATGCCTCCCGCCGAGACGACGCTGAACTCCGCCAGTTCGAGCACGTAGTTCTTGCGCCGGTGTGCGCGGAAGGTCCAATAGCGGTTCCCGAACCAGGTGACGACGGTTGCGATGCCGGCGGAGAGGATCTTGGCGCCGATCGGTCCCTGGAGGAAGTGGCCGTCACCGAAGACGCCGAGTCGCAGGGCGTTGAACAGTCCGACGTCCACACCGTACCCGGCGAGACCGACCACGCCGAATTTGAGCACGTACCGAAGCAGCTTCTGGTAGAGAGCGATGCCGAGCGCGGCCAGACGAGCGAACACGACACTCCCTCACACGTCGGCAGTTGCGGGATGCCCCGGGGGTCGGTGCTCCAGAAGCATAACCGGATGCTCCGTGCCGCATCCGAAAGTAGGCTGTCTCCGTGACTCTTCGGGTTGGTGTGATCGGTGGTGGACAGCTTGCGCGCATGATGATTCCCGCGGCGGTGAACCTCGGAATCGAGCTGAGTGTGTTCACCGAAAACGCAGGAGAATCGGCGGCGTTAGCGGTCACAACGCTCGGAGACTTCCGAAACGTGGCGGATGTCCTGCGTTTTGGGGAGGGGGTCGATGTGATCACCTTTGATCACGAACACGTCCCACAGGATGTTCTTGCGGCCCTCGTCGGGGCCGGCATCAGCGTGCGCCCCGGACCGGATGCCCTCATCTACGCCCAGAACAAGCTCCTCATGCGGGAACGGCTCGGGTCGCTCGGCCTCCCGGTACCGGACTGGGCGCGCGTTGAGAACGAGGATCAACTCAACGCCTTCCTCGCCGATCACGGTGGTCGCGGGGTTGTGAAGACGGCGACGGGTGGCTACGACGGCAAGGGCGTTCGGGTGGTGGGCGCCGCGGCCGAGGCTGCCGATTGGCTCACCCTCGGTCATCCGCTGCTCGTGGAAGAGCTCGTCCATTTCCGCCGCGAGCTTGCGCAGTTGGTCGCTCGGCGGCCCTCGGGAGACGTGGCGTGCTGGCCCGTCGTCGAGAGCGTCCAGCGCGACGGCGTGTGTGCCGAGGTGTTCGCTCCGGCACCGTCATCCCGCGGACGGCTTTCGGATGTCGCCGAAGAGGTGGCCCGCTCGGTGGCGGAGAACCTCGATGTGGTCGGGGTGCTTGCCGTGGAGTTGTTCGAGACGACGGACGATCGCCTCCTGGTCAACGAGTTGGCGATGCGCCCGCACAACAGTGGTCATTGGACCATCGACGGTTCGACGACCAGTCAGTTCGAGCAACACCTCCGCGCTGTCCTCGACCTTCCTCTCGGGGCGACGGGATGCCGAGACGAGTGGACGGTGATGGTCAATGTGCTCGGCGGTCCCTCGGCAGGGGAGATGGCCGACCGGTATCCCCGCGCTTTCGCCGACGAGCCATCGGTGAAGGTTCACAATTACGGAAAGGCGCCTCGACCGGGTAGAAAGATCGGTCATGTGACGGCAAGCGGCGACGATCTCGACCAGGTGGCCTTCCAGGCGCGCGCCGCTGCAGAGCATTTTCAACACTGACCTTTAGGCTGTTCGCTATGCCCGAGCCCCTTTCTTCTTCGCGGCCGACTGTCGCCGTCGTCATGGGTTCGGACTCCGACTGGTCGGTCATGCGGGATGCCGCCGCCGCGCTCACCGAGTTCGGCGTCGCGCACGAGGTCGAGGTGGTCTCCGCGCATCGCACCCCCCAGCGGATGATCGATTACGGTCGGGATGCCTCGTCTCGCGGCATCCGCGTCATCATCGCGGGCGCCGGGGGAGCCGCCCACCTGCCCGGAATGCTCGCCGCCGTCACCACTCTGCCGGTGATCGGGGTGCCGGTCCCGCTTTCTCGGCTCGACGGACTCGATTCGCTGCTCTCGATCGTGCAGATGCCCGCCGGGGTGCCCGTCGCTACCGTCTCGATCGGGGGGGCCCGCAATGCCGGACTTCTCGCGATCCGGATGCTCGCGATCGCGGACCCCGAGCTGGAAACCGCCCTCGCCGACTTTGCTCGAGCCCTCGAAGACACGGTCGCTGCCAAGAACACCGCCCTGAAATCGAGTCTGTGAACGGGATGACCGCGACCAGCCCGATCCGTACCCCGGATCTCCGCTCGGCACCCACCATGACCAAGCGCGCGTGGTGGCTGGTGGGGCTCAACCTCCTCATCCCCGGCTCCGCCCAGGTATTGGCCGGCAATCGTCGACTCGGCCGCTTCGGCGTTGAGTCCACCCTCCTGCTGTGGGCGCTCGCCATCGCCGGGCTGGTCGGGTGGTTCACCGCCCGCACGATGATTCTCGGCATCGTCACCAATTCGGTCGGACTCACCGCGATCCAGGTGATCCTCGCCGCCTACGCGATTCTCTGGATCGTCCTGACCCTCGACACCCTTCGTCTCACCCGGCTGGTCTCGACGGCTCCCGCGATTCGGCCGGCGATCGCCGCACTGGCGATACTCGCGCTCGCGGTGACGGCCGGCACGGCGAGCTATGGCGCGGTGAGCGCGGGCAGCGCACGATCGGCGCTCGGGTCGATCTTCGCCGGCAGTGCCCTGGCGCCGCCGGCGAACGGACGCTACAACATCCTCCTTCTCGGCGGCGACGCCGGCCCAGATCGAACCGGTCTCCGCCCCGATAGCACGTCGGTGGCGAGCATCGATGCCACCACGGGGGCGACGACGATCATCGGCATCCCGCGCAACATGGAGCAGATCCAGTTCGCGAAGGGCTCGCCTCTCTATGGCCCCTTCCCCCGGGGCTACAACTGCGGCGATCAGTGCCTGATCGACTACCTGTATACCTACGCCGACGAGCACAGGGCGCTCTATCCGAATGCCGCGGCGCAGGGGAGTTCGGCGGGGATCGAAGCGATGAAGGATGCCGCGGAGGGCGTGACCGGCCTGAAGATCCAGTATTACGGACTCATCGACATGCAGGGGTTCGCCGATCTGATCGGAGCCCTCGGCGGTGTGACCATCAACGTGCCGACACGCACGCCGTGGGGCGGGGTCACCGGGGCGACGCCGCAGGGCTACTTCGAGGCCGGCACGCAGAAGATGACCGGCGAGCAGGCCCTGTGGTACGCCCGCTCCCGCTATAACGGCAACGACTACCAGCGGATGGCTCGGCAGCGCCAGGTGCAGGAGGCAATGTTGAAGCAGTTCCAGCCATCGGTGGTGCTCACCCAGTTCCAGGCGATAGCGAAGGCCGGCGCGCAGGTCGTTCGCACGGATGTCCCGTCCGCGGCTCTGCCCGGACTTCTCGACCTTGCGGACAAGGCCCGCACCCAACCGGTCACCCGGCTAGAGCTGGTACCGCCGACCTTCAACCCGGCGCGGCCCGACTACGCCAAGCTCCATGCGGCAGTCCAGGCCGCGGTCGCACCGGTGACGTCTACGCCGAAGCCGTAGACGTCAGACCCAGAACCAGCGCTCACAGGTCGGCGTGCAACTGCCAGACCTTTTCTGCCGAGTCCGCCCAACTGAAGGTGCGCGCGCGATCGCGACCCTGGATGCCCATCCGCTGAGCGAGCGCGGGATCCCGCAGCACCGATCCGATCGCTTCGGCGAGTCGTTCCGGATACGACTCCGCTGCGTCGCGCGCCACGGCAAGCCCGGCGCCGGCCGACACCTCGAGAACGGCGGGGTCATCGGAGTGCACCACGGGGGTACCGAAGCTGAATGCCTCGATCACGGGGAGGCCGAACCCCTCGGCGAGGCTGGGGAACACGAAGACCGAGGCGCGGTCGAGCGCCACCGCGAGGTCCGCATCGGAGAGGTAGCCGAGCGCCGCCACCCTGTCTTCGGCAAGTCCGGCCTCCGCCGCGATTCCCGCGATGTCCAGCCCGTTGACGCCCTCCGGACCGACGATGAGAAGGGTGTACCCCTCGAGTTCTGGCCGCGCCATTGCGCGGATGAGCGGAGCGATGCCCTTGTGCGGTTGGAGGGTGCCAACGCTGAGGATGTACCGGTGGGGCAGTTCGAGGCGCGCGGCTCGGGCATCCGGATCCACCGGAAGGGTGAGCTTGGTGCTCACGCCGCCCCCGATCACCCGGATCCGGTCGCCGAAGTCGTAGATCTCGGAGAGCTGCGAGGCGACGGTGTGGGTGGGCGCGACCACCGCGTCCGCGTACTTGTGGGCGCGTTTCACCATTGCCTTGTACCAGCCGAGCCGGCGCGGTGACAGGGCGTCTGGGTTGGTCCAGGGGATCACGTCGTGGATTGTGACGGCGATCTGCTCGCCAGGGCTGTTGAGCCGGTCGTGCTTCGACAGGGGGGCGAAGAGTCCCGTCGCATGGATCATGCCGCTGCCGGGAAGCCGGGTGAAGCCGTGCTGCCAGGCGAGTTCGAGCTCGCGCCGGGCCAACGCGCTCTTGAAGAGTCCGTCGAGGCCGGGGAGCAGCGTCTCGATCAATTCGTAGTCGGATTCCGGAGAGGACGACACGATCCCGGCCACCCGACACCCTCTCGGCGCGGTGCGGATGAGTTCCCGAGTGAGTTCTTCGGTGTATCGACCGATGCCCCCGGGGATCGGCGCAACAATCTGGTCCACGATCACACGAAGGGTGGTCATGTCGCTCCAATGAAGTTGTGCGGGATCGTCTCTACCGCCCAATCGACTTTACCAGCGCACCCGAGACCCCGCGAATGGGGGACAGGGGGTGGACGGGTGGGATCGCTTCGGGTAGGTCTCGCCTGCACGACGGCGTCGTCCTTCGACCCAGAGTGATGCCATCATCGGGACGGATCGACCAGCGCCCTCACGGGGATCGGAGCCATGACAGGTCACACGACGACGAACCTTCCCCCGGGTCGGACTACGTGGCGTGGAAGGGCTGGCTCGATCGGACCCGCTTCGGGCTTTTTGATCGCGGAGAGTCGGCCTATTTCGATAGTGAGCTCCGGGAGGTCATTCGGGCCGGCGGCGGCATCACGGATGTCTTGGAGATCGGCTACGGCAACGGGTCTTTCCTCGCCTACTGCCGATCGCGCGGCTGGAATGTCACGGGCACCGAACTGGACCCGGGATTGGTCGAGGCCGCCGTCCGGTCGGGCTATCGGGCTCTTGCCGCGGATGGACTGCGTGATGTCGCCGACGGATCATTCGACCTGGTGGCGGTGTTCGATGTGCTCGAACACGTTCCGCAGGATTCCGTGCCCGACTTTCTCATCCAACTCTCGGGAAAGCTCCGCCCGGGCGGCCATCTTCTCTTCCGCTTCCCGAATGCCGACAGCTGGCTCGGAAATCCTCTGCAACACGGCGACCCCACCCATGTCACCGCCATCGGCTACCTCAAGATGACGTATTTCGCCCTGCAGTCGGGTCTCGAGGTTGTCACGTTTCGCGGCGCGCGCCGCCACGGTTTCGCGACCGCTTTCGCCCACGGGGTCTATGCCCTCCTCGGCGGCGGGCTCATCTCGGTCGTCTCGGCGTTCCAGCGCGCTCTCTATTTCCCCGGTCTGCCGGTGGTGTTGTCGACCTCGAATGTGGTCTGCGTGGCGCGACCCGTCGCTCCCGGCGGGCAGAGGACGTCGTGAGGTTTGGGCCGGTCGGTCACTCGGTCGTTTCGAGCGCACCGCTCGAGTGGGCGGCGGATAGCGCGGCCTTCCAGTTGCGCATCGGGGAGATGCCCGCCCGCGCCCACGCGTCGTGGCCGAGCACCGAGTAGTCGGGTCGGGGGGCGGGGCGCACGAACTGTGCGCTGGTGGTGGGCGTCACCCGGTCGGGGTCGAGGCCGGCCACTCGAAAGATCTCGCGCGTGAAATCGAACCAGCTCGCCTCGCCGGCGTTCGTGGCGTGGTAGATGCCGGGAGCGGCGTCCGCGTCGAGGAGTTCCACGATCTGGCGGGCCAGATCCCCGGTCCAGGTCGGTTGCCCGCGCTGATCGGTCACCACGCTCACGGTGTCGTGGCGTGCCGCGAGTCGCAGCATGGTCTTCGCGAAGTTGGGGCCGCCGGCCCCGTAGAGCCAGGCGGTGCGAACGATGAAGGTGCCGCTCGGATGCGCCGCGAGAGCGAGCCGTTCGCCCTCGGCCTTGCTGCGGCCGTAGACCGAAACCGGACTGAGCGGCGTGGCCTCGTCGTAGGGGGTGGTCGCCGACCCGTCGAAGACGTAGTCGGTGGAGACCTGCACGAGCCGAGCACCGCTTTCGGATGCCGCGGTCGCGAGATTGCCGGCTCCGGTCGCGTTCACCGCGAACGCATCCGATTCATTGGTTTCGGCGTCGTCCACCTTCGTGTACGCAGACGCATTGATGACAACGTCGTGGCCGGCGACCGCCCGGCGAACGGCGTCGAGGTCGGTCACGTCGAGATCGGCGCGTGTCAACGCGGTGACATCCCGCCCGGCGAGTGCTCGCTCGAGGTCCTGGCCGAGCATCCCGGCCGCACCGGTGATGAGGTACTTCACAGTGCCGCCCGTTCCTTAAGGGGCTCCCACCAGGAGCGATTGTCGCGGTACCACTGGACGACATCCGCGAGACCGGCCTCGAACGACACCTGCGGCGCATACCCCAGTTCGGCCTGGATCTTGGAGATGTCCACGCTGTACCGCAAATCGTGGCCGAGGCGATCGGTGACCCGGTCAACGTACGACCAGTCCGTGCCCGTGGCATCCAGGAGCAGCTGCGTGAGCTCCCGGTTGGTGAGCTCGGTGCCGCCGCCGATGTTGTAGATCTCGCCCGCGCGCCCGCCGACCAGTACCAGGGCGATGCCGCGGCAGTGATCGTCCACATGCAGCCAGTCGCGGATGTTGTCGCCCTCCCCGTACAGCGGAACGTGCTGGCCGTCGATGAGGTTCGTGACGAAGAGCGGGATGACCTTTTCGGGGAAGTGGTACGGGCCGTAGTTGTTCGAACAGCGCGTGATCGACAGGTCGAGGCCGTGGGTGCGGTAGTAGCTGCGCGCGAGCAGATCGCTCCCGGCCTTCGACGCGGAGTAGGGCGAATTCGGCTCGAGCGGCCGCTGCTCGTCCCAGGACCCTGACGCAATGGATCCGTAGACCTCGTCGGTCGACACGTGCACGAAACGCCGGAGCCCGGCGCGCAGGGCGGCGTCGAGCAGCCGCTGGGTGCCGAGAACGTTGGTCTCGACGAAGATTCCCGAGTCGCGCACCGAGCGGTCCACATGGGACTCCGCGGCGAAGTGCACGACCGAATCGACGGTGGGAAGCAGCGTGTCGAGCAGGGCTGAGTCCCGGATGTCGCCGCGAACGAACTCGTACCGCGGCGAGTCGGCGACGGGCGCCAGATTCTCGAGGTTGCCAGAGTAGGTGAGGGCGTCGAGCACCACCACCTCGGCGCCCTCGAGGCCGGGGTAGGCATCTTCAAGTGTGCGGCGAACGAAGTTCGAGCCGATGAAGCCGGCGCCGCCCGTGACGAGAATTTTCATGGTGCACGTCCTTTGAATGTGCGGCTCGGGCCGCGATCGATTCTAATGATGGGTCGAGCGACGGCTGAGGAATGCGGAGCGCAGCGCGAGCCCGGACGACAGGACGACGCGCACCGGCCACATCGCCAAGCCCGAGTACTTCCGGTTCAGGAATCGCCGGGCACTCCGGTGGTGCACCCGGATCATCTCTGCGGAGTTCTCGTCGGTCGAATGCGCTCCGGAGTGCGTCACCATCGCGGCCGGCTCGTACACGTTTCGGTAGCCCGACCTTCCCAGGCGATACCCGAGATCGACGTCTTCGAAGTACATGAAGTATCCGTCGTCGAAGCCGCCGAGTTCATCGAACGCGCTCTTGCGCACGAGCACGCAGGCCCCGGAGAGCCAGCCGGCGTCTCGGCGCACGGGATCGCGGTTCGAGTCTCGCTTGTATGCCCGCGTCCACGGGTTGCCGAGCCAGACGTTGGCGAACAGGGCATGACCGATGCCGGTGCGAAGCGACGGTACCGAACGAGCGGACGGGTACACCTCGCCGTCGGTCACGATCGCGGGGCCGACGGCGGCGATGCGAGGGTCGGATCGGCCGGCGGCAACCAGGATGTCGAGGGAATCGGCGCCGAGGACGACGTCTGGATTGCTGACCAGCACCCACTCGATCTCGGGTCCGAGCGATCGGATCGCCGCGTTCATCGCTCCGCCGTAGCCGAGGTTCCGGCCGAGCGGAAGGTACCGAGCGGAGAAGGCCGCGGTCAACTCGGCGACATCCGCGACATCCGCATTGTCCGCCGCGTTGTCGGCAACCACGAGGACGACGGGATCGGCGCTTGCGGTCCGGGCCGATTCGAGAAAACCCTCGAGCACATCGGCCGATCCGTAGCTCACGGTTGCGACCGCCACTAGGGGCGTGCGCGGGGGCTGCGAGGAGAGTGCCATCGGTAGGCAATCATAGTTCTAGGCTAGATTGTTGCGAGATTCACGGCTTCGACTCGTGAGCGTCGTGGATACCCAACGAGGATGTATGAAATACCTGAATGAAGTGTGGAGCTCGCGAGAGCTGCTCTTCAATCTCACCTCTCGTGAGGTTCGCGGCAAGTACAAGCGCACCATTTTCGGCCAGCTGTGGTCGCTCGCCAACCCGCTGGCGCTCATGCTCATTTACACCCTGGTTTTCGGAGTGCTCTTCAAGAGCAACCCCCTGCCGGGAAATCCCAGCGGCCTCAACGTCTTCGCCCTGTGGCTGCTGTGCGGCCTTCTTCCGTGGACATTCTTCTCGAGCGTGGTCGGTTCCGGGGCCGGATCTCTGGTCGGTAACGCGAACCTCATCCAGAAGGTGTCGTTCAGCCGAATCGTGCTGCCCTTCTCGACGGTCGGTGCAAGCGCCTACAACTGGCTGTTCGAGATGGCGGTCCTGCTCATTGCCATCACCATCGCGGGAGGCTTCGTTCTGCCCTGGATCCCGTTGTTGTTGGTGGCGATGGCACTCCTGGCGATCTTCGCGGCCGGAGTCGGTCTGTTGTTCTCCGTCGCAAACGTCTATTTCCGCGACACCGAGTATCTGCTCACCATCGTGCTGCAACTCTGGATCTATCTCACTCCGATCATCTACCCCATCGAGCGAGTGGCGGCGGCCTCTGACTCGAAGGGCGGTCTCTTCGGAACCCCCTTCACCATCCTCGGCCTGTACGACATCAATCCGATGGTGCATTTCGTGGCACTCTTTCGGCAGCTCATCTATGACAACCGCTGGCCGGATGGAATCGAGTGGCTCATCTGCGCCTGCTGGTCGCTCGCCGCGCTCGGGATCGGAATGCTGGTCTTCCGCAAAAACGAACCCAAATTGGCGGAGGCGCTGTGAGCGACATCGCGGTGAATGTGGATCACGTCACCAAGAGCTTCCGGATGTATCACGAGCGCAACCAGAGCCTGAAGTCCGCGATCATGCGTGGACGAACTTCGGTTCACGAAGACTTCCTCGCTCTGAAGGACGTCTCCTTCGATGTGCCGTCCGGTTCCACGTTCGGGCTGATCGGGAGCAACGGTTCCGGCAAGTCCACCCTCCTCAAGTGCCTCGCGAACATCTACTACCCGAACGCCGGCGCGATCACCCACTTCGGAAAGATCGCGGCGATGCTCGAGGTCGGCAGTGGCTTCCACGCGGAACTGTCGGGTCGCGAAAACATCTTCCTCAACGGGTCCATCCTCGGCATGTCGAAGAAGGATGTCACCCGCAAATTCGACGAGATCGTGGATTTTTCCGGTGTCGAACAATTCATCGATCAGCCGGTGAAAAATTACTCCTCGGGCATGTACGTTCGGCTCGGTTTCGCCATCGCGATCAACGTCGACCCGGACATCCTGGTCGTCGACGAGGTGTTGGCCGTCGGGGACGCCGAGTTCCAGGAGAAGTGCTTCCAGAAGTTTCGTGACTTCAAGGGGGCCGGAAAGACGGTGATCCTGGTGAGCCACTCGATGGAGCTGGTGAGTCAGATGTGCGACAACGCGGCGTGGCTCAATCATGGCGAGCTCGTGGAGGTCGGGCCGGCGGACTCCACGATCGCAGCGTATCTCGGGTCGGTAAGGTAGGCGAGGCGTCTCTCGAACCCGGGCAACGGCGCGCCAGCTAGGATTCATCTCGTGCAAATTCGTGAGTTGACCATAGCGGGTGCCTTCGAGGTGTCCCCGGTGATTCGCACCGACGAGCGCGGCTCCTTCATGGAGTGGTACCGCCACGATCTCCTCGAGGACGCCGTGGGTCACTCTCTCGACCTGCGTCAAGCGAATACCTCGGTGTCTGCTCGCGGCGTTCTCCGGGGCATCCACTTCGCCGACATCCCCGTCGGCCAGGCGAAATACGTGACAGTGCCTCATGGAGCGGTCCTCGACTATGTCGTTGACATTCGCATCGGCTCCCCCACTTTCGGTGAGTGGGAATCCGTCCTGCTCGACTCGTCGGAATTTCACGCCCTGTACCTCGCCGAAGGACTCGGCCACGCGTTCGTCGCGCTCACCGACGGCGCCACCGTGAGTTATCTCGTCTCGGACACATATCGCGGCGAGCGGGAACACGGAATCAATCCGCTCGATCCCCGGATCGGTCTGGAGATTCCGACCGACATCGGTGACCTGCTGTTGTCCCCCAAGGACCTCCAAGCACCGTCTCTCGCCGAAGCGGAGGCGCTCGGGATGCTTCCGACCTGGGAACAGGCCAACGCGTTCTACCACTCCCTGAATGCGACGGGGTCCTGAATCATGCGGGGAATCATTCTGGCCGGTGGATCCGGCTCGAGGCTCTTGCCGATCACCCGGGGCATTTCGAAGCAGCTGATGCCGATCTTCGACAAGCCGATGATCTACTACCCCCTTTCCACCCTCATGATGGCCGGCATCCGAGAAATCTTGATCATCACCACTCCCGAATACAACCTGCAGTTCAAGACCCTGCTCGGTGATGGAAGTGATTTCGGAATCAGGCTCGAATATGCCGTGCAGCCCTCTCCCGACGGACTCGCCCAGGCATTCATCATCGGCGAGGAATTCATCGGCGACCAGAGCGTGGCTCTCGTTCTCGGCGACAACATCTTTCACGGGGCGGGGCTTGGCACCTCGCTGCAGAAAAGCGAAGAGCTCGAGGGCGGGCTGATATTCGCCTACCACGTTGCCAACCCCCAGGCCTACGGTGTCGTCGAATTCGACGAGAATCTAAAAGCGATCTCGATCGAAGAGAAGCCGAGTCATCCGAAGAGCAATTTCGCCGTTCCGGGTCTCTACTTTTACGACAATTCCGTGGTCGCGCTCGCCAAGACGATCCAGCCGAGCGCTCGGGGTGAACTCGAGATCTCCACCATCAACGAGCGGTACCTCGCCGAGGGGCGTCTGACGGTGCAGACCCTCGATCGAGGCACCGCGTGGCTCGACACCGGGACCTTCGAATCGATGATGCAGGCCTCAGAATACGTGCGGGTCATCGAAGACCGCCAGGGGTTCAAAATAGGCTGCATCGAAGAGGTCGCCTGGCGTGCCGGTTGGATCGATGACCTCGCTCTCTCCGCGCTCGCCGAGCCGCTTGCCAAGAGCGGCTATGGGCTGTACCTTCGGCAGTTGCTCGAAGCTCCCTGACGTCCTCCTCCGAGCTAGCGAAGACCTGACGCGGGTACAGTAGGGGGCTGGCGCAGGTCCGCAGTAGCAGGGGCAGCGACCTGTGACCTCAACATGAGTTCAATTTGTGTTGGCCGAAAGGACTTATTGGTATGGCTTCCAACCCTCTGGCGCGCGTCGGGCGCATGTATCGCGTCCTTCGAGAGAAGGGTCCGAGGGAATTCGCGAGCCGCGCCTTCGGTCGGCTGAGTTACCTTTTCGCGCAGTACGAGGGAGGGATGCTCGTCGCCAACGATGACGCGGCACGGGTCGACTGGACCGTATCGCCGAACTGGAAGTCGTCGCCGCTCGTGGTTGAGGGCGGTCCCCTCGACATCGCGTGGGTGATGTCGCCTCCCGGCGAGACGAGCGGCGGTCATCAGAATCTCTTCCGATTCATCGATTTCGCCGAAAAGGCCGGACACAAATGCACTGTCTACTTCTATGACAGCGACCCTGCCGCCCAGGACATCAGCGTGGTGCAGTCGATGCTGACCGAGTCGAAGTCCTACCCGAATATCACGGCGGAAATCCGTGTCTATGACCGGGATGCTGGCGTACATGCCGGAACCCAAGCGCTCTTCGCCACCGGATGGGAGACCGCGTATCCCGTCTTCCTCGACAAATCGCCGGCCAGACGCTTCTACTTCGTCCAGGACTTCGAACCCGGTTTTTATCCGTTGGGCACGGAATCGCTTCTCGCCGAAAACACCTACCGGTTCGGATTCCATGGAATCACGGCCGGAGGGTGGCTCTCGCACAAGCTGTCGACCGAGTACGGGATGTCGGCAGACTCCTTCGATTTCGCCGTCGACAAGACGCACTACAGTGTGACGAATACGGGGCGCCGCGAAGAGGTCTTCTTCTACGCTCGGCCGGTCACGCCGCGTCGTGCCTTCGAATTCGGCCTTCTCGCCCTCAAGGACTTTTCTGAGATGAGGCCGGACGTGACGATCAATCTCGGGGGCTGGGATGTCTCGAGTTGGAGCATTCCCTTTAAGTACACCAATCTCGCGGCGATGGATATCACCGAACTGAACGACGTGTACAACCGTTGCGCCGCAGGGGTTGTGTTGTCGCTCTCCAACATGTCCCTACTTCCCCTCGAGTTGATGTCAAGCGGAGTAACACCCGTCGTCAACGACGGGCCGAACAACCGGATGGTTTCCGACAATCCGCACATCGAATACGTACAGCCCTCTCCGCTCGCCTTTGCCAACAAGCTCGTCGAAATTCTTGACCGCCCTGACGCCGTTGAACGTTCTCAGGAAATGTCCCGATCGGTGCTCGATGTCAATTGGGACGATTCGGGCAGGCAGTTCACGGCGGCTCTCGAAAGGGCGATGCGTGGCTAGGATCCTCGTCATCGGGGCGAACGGATTCATCGGATCGCACCTTACCGATCAACTGGCCGGGGAGGGTCATGAGGTCACTGCGTTCGACCGATTCAGCTCGCAGGTGCCGACCTTCGCGTCGCAGAACGTGCGCATCCTGGTCGGGGACTTCCTCAGTCGTGGGGACATCGAAGCGGCGGTGATCGGACAGGAATACGTGCTTCATTTCCTCTCGACCACCACGCCTGCCACGGCGGAGAGCGACCCGACTCTCGACATCCGTACCAACGTCGCACAAACCGTCGAGTTGCTCGAAGCCTGCGTTTCGGCGGACATCCGGCACTTCTACTTCGCCTCGACGGGCGGTGCGATCTACGGCGCACAGGGCAAGAGCGAGTACTCCGAAGACGACCGGGCACTGCCGGTCTCGCCCTACGCGATCGGCAAACTGACTATCGAGAACTACCTCCGCTACTTTCGTGCCACGCACGGTCTGCGGTCGACGGTATTGCGGGTCTCGAATCCGTACGGAACCCGACAGCGACCCAACCACAAGCAGGGGCTCATCCCGATCGCACTCCGCCAGATCGTGCTTGGTCGACCGGTCGTCCGCCTGGGGGACGGTTCGATGGTTCGGGATTACATCTATGTGAACGATCTGGCAACCATGATCGGCGACATCGTCGGACGCGAGGCCGACTTCGATGTCTACAACATCGGCAGCGGCCGGGGACATTCGGTCAATGAGGTTTTCGAGTCCCTGCAGCGCGTGACCGGAGGGCCGTTCGCCATCGAGCAGCGCCCGGTGCCCGCGACATTCGTCGACCGCGTCGTGTTGAATCCGAATCGCTTCCGGGCGGAATTCGGAAACCGGACGCCCACGGCGCTCGACGACGGGATTCGCATGACGTACGAAGAAATCCGGAGTCAGTTGAATGCCTGAATCCCCTCGTGTCACGGTGGTCATTCTCACCTTCAACGGAGAGACCTATCTCAAACGCATTCTCTCGTCGGTGTTCGAACAACGGCTGGAGGGGGAAATCGAGGTTCTCGTCATCGACTCCGGTTCGACCGATGACACCCTCGCCATCGTGGCGGAATTCCCCACCGTCAGGCTTCATCAGATACCGAATGCGGAGTTCGGGCACGGAAAGACCCGGAATCTGGCTGCGCGACTGGCGGCGGGTGAATTCCTCGCCTTCCTCACGCACGACGCGATTCCGGTTGACGAGGATTGGCTTGACCAGTTGCTGCTCCCGTTCGGTCTCGACGACAAGGTCATGGCGGTGCTCGGAAGGCAGATTCCGAGAGCCGCGTGCTTTCCCCTGCAGAAGTACGACATCGCTGGGCTTTTCGCCGGTCTCGGCAACAACGCGGGAACGACCCTCTATTTCGCCGATGGCTCGATTTCGGGCCAGGCGAGTCTCGATGTCCTCGGTTTCTATTCCGATGTCAATTCCGCGACACGCAGGGCGTTCCTCACCGAGGTGTTGCCCTATCGGGACGTGCCCTACGCCGAAGACCAGTTGTTCGGCAAGGATGTCATCGAGGCCGGATACATCAAGGCGTACTCTCCCCGGGCGGCGGTCGAGCACTCGAACGACCTGACCTACGCCGAGTTCGGCAAGCGAATCTTCGATGAAACGGTCGGACTTCGTCGAATCGGCTTCGACATTCGCCCGCTCAGCGGGGGCTCCGCTCTCCGAATGGGCGTGCGAGGCGCCATCGCCGACACACTGCGAATCGTCCGCGACCCCCACTACACGACAAAACGTAAGCTCTTTTGGCTCGTAGTGAACCCGCTTTTCCACGCGCAGAAATGGCGCAATTACCGCCGTTCGACGATCGTCGACCTCGCGGACAGCGACGCAATCGAGGCAGGCTCGCTCGAGCACAGCCGCAAACGAAAGTAGGGTGTGACCTCGACCTTCGGGTGTGTCGGTGCCCCCGGCCGGTGTTTCGTCGTTAGCGTGGGGGAGTGTTCGCTGCCAAATACCCAGAGCGTCGTCGTGCCTCAGCCATAGTCGCGATCTGTGCGGCGAGCGTTCTTGTGCTCTCGGCGTGTACAACGCCTTCGACCGGCACGGGCGGGAGTGGTTCGTCCCCGAATCCGACCGCGACCTCGTCTCCAACCGATGGCCAGCCCGGGCCGCAGCCGAGCCCGAGCGTCCTCGCCGCCGTCACTATTGCGGGTGTGGACGTCGATGGGCGTAATGTAACAGTGGCCGGCTTCGTTTCTGGGGTAGACGAATCGGGGGGCAGCTGCGAGTTTGTGGTGTCTTCATCGACAACGGGGGTAGTTCACAAGATGGTCAACACAGGAATTGCGAACGTCAAGACGACGTCGTGCGGAAGTCTGCAGTTTCCGATCGCGGACTTCACCCGGGGAACCTGGAGTGCCGTCTTGAACTACTCCTCGACGGGAGTGAAGGTCAGTTCCAAGCCTCTCGCCGTGGTCATCCCGTGAAACGCGCATACGGCATTGCCGCGCTCGTCGTCGTCCTCGTGGTGCCGGTTGCCGTCGCGATCGCGCCGGTGGGCGCACCCGCGGCGCTCGCGGCAAATGCCGCGCAATTCGACCCCGGCAACCTCATCAGCGACGCGACCATGTACAACGGGGCGGCGATGTCGGCTGCCGATGTGCAGTCATTCCTGGTACAGCGCGAGTCGGCCTGTTCCAGTACCTGCATGGCCAACTACCAGCAAGACACTCCGAGCATGCCCGCAACGACACGCTGCTCCGCCTACACCGGCGTTGTCGGCGAGCGCGCTTCGGACATCATCGCGAAGGTCGGTGCGGCCTGCAACATCAGCCAAAAATCGCTCATCGTACTGATCGAGAAGGAGTCAAGCCTCATCTCGGCCAGCAACCCGGCGCTGTCGCGATTCAGATATGCGACAGGGTTCAGTTGCCCCGATACGGCGGCGTGTGACCCAGCATTCGGTACCTTCTTCTACCAGGTGTACTACGCAGCGCGACAGTTCCAGACCTACGCCCAAACCCCCACCCAGTGGAACTATCAGGCGGGGCGCGTCAATCAGGTTCTCTACAGCCCGAACGCAAGCTGCGGGTCCGGTCCGGTCTTTATTCAGAACAAGGCCACCGCGGGTCTGTACATTTACACGCCCTACCAGCCCAATGCGGCAGCGCTGAACAATCTCTATGGCATCGGAGACGCCTGCAGTAGCTACGGCAATCGAAACTTCTGGCGCATCTTCACCGACTGGTTCGGATCGCCGACGGATGCTTCGAGCCTGTTGCGCACGGCGGACAACGCCACCGTCTACCTTGTGTCGGACACGATGAAGTATCCCGTGCCCAGCCTCCCGATTCTCGCCGCCCTGGCCCCACTCGGACAGGTCACCTTCGTCTCTCAGACCTATATCGACAGTTACACGACTGGGCACGCCGTCGGACGGAGCTTGCGCGGGCCCGATGGCTCCATCTACTTCTACGATTCGGGCATAAAGCTTCCCTTCACTACTTGCGCTCAGGCAGTCGACTATGGCGCGTCTTGCGATGCCACTGGCTACGTGCAACTGACGGCGGCGCAGGTCGGCACGTTCGTCACCGGTCCGGTTTTGAGTTCCGTGATGGGCACCGTCGAAGGCGGCCGCTACTACATCAAGAACGGGCAGAAGGCCGAGATCCTCGACGACCAGTCTCAGGCCCTCGCAGGGATTCCCGCCGGGATGAACGTGCTCACTGAAAACGCGCTCGCGGGGCTTTCGCTCGCAGCTCCCGTGGTCCGGGATGGCGCCTTCGCGCTCACTCGGGGAACCTCGACCTACTCACTCCTGACCGCGCACTCGCGATATCCGGTCGAGTCCGGTGCGCAGTCGAGCCTCGGCGTCGTGGCGCGCACAACCGGCTCCCTGCTTCCCGCCAGTATCGCCCTCATTCCGGGACTTCCCACCGTCTTCACTGGACTTGCCGCAGTGACCGGGACCAGCACGATGACGGACCTCTCCTCAATCGGCCGGTATGACTTCACCGGTGGAGGTCTGGCGTCGTCCGGGGCAGTCCCAGTTCCCCAGGCGCTGGCGGACTCGTATCCGCTGAAGGGCGCGATTGCGCCGGGAAGCTTCATCAAGTCTCCGAGCAATGGGACCGTCTTCGTCGTCATGCCGACAGACATTCGACCCGTGAGCGGGTGGGATGCACTTCTCGCACTCACCCCGAGCGGCAGCCCGACCATCACGACACTCGACCAGTCGCTCATCGATCTGACGGCGAAGGGCCCCGTGGCGTTGACCTCCGGGAGCCTTGTCCGGTCTCCGCAGAACGCAACGGTTTACCTGGTCAACGGTGTCACCAATCGGGTCCCCTTCTCGAGTTTCGACTTCCCCCTCGCCGCGGGATTCACATCCTTCACATACACGACGGAGGAAAGGCTTCAGGCCTATCCTCCAGCCTCGCAATTGCTGGGCTACGGACTAACCTGCGGAACAACGTCCTACATCGCAGGGGGAGGAGCGGTTCATGTGGTCTCGGCCGATCTTGCACCTCTCTATCCCTTCACCTATGTCGCCCTGGACGGGTTCACCTGTGCCAAGCTCACAGTCGGTGCGCCCGCGACGTCGTTCATTCGAGTCGATAGTGGCACGATCTATAAGCTCTCGGGCGGACAGAAGCTCCCTGTTCTCTCGATGAGCCGATTTGCTGAGATCAGTTCAGGGGCAACATGGACGAACGTTCCCAATAACTTTGCTGGCTTGTACCCGCTGGGCCCATCGGCGTAGTTCCGCGAGCGTCCAGGACGGATGTGACCATGTTTCCATGCCCGCCCTCGGCCGTGACCAGACTCCACATGCGCAGTGCCGCGTCGACGGTCGTGCGCGCTCGACCTCGGGTAGAACCGCAAAACTTGCCTTCTGCCCGGGCGATGAATGCTGTCCCAGCCCCTAAGGGTTGGTTCGACCGCTCAGACTCGCGTGCAGAGAGCGCCTCCCCAACCGACAACTAGTGTCGTAGCTGGGGCGCGCTCAGGCGGGAAACTCCCGCCGCTTGGGTTGGGTGATGAACGATCTCGATTCCGACGTCTCACCGAACGGTTCGCTGCCGCGTCCAGTGGGGACTGCGGGCTTGGCGCGAGTGACAGCCAAGACAAGAACCAAGAGTAGGCCGCTGAAGGCCAGGCTGCCAATTGACCACATAGCCATCGGAGAAACTGGGATGTGCCACCACCAAGCCACATGCGAGTCGAGGTTTAGTGACCCGGTGTCAGCTCCTGACACGTAGCGCCTGATGTTCGTCAGAAGCGCAATCGACTGCGCTGCCGCGAGGGGTGCTGCAAGAATGAACAATTCTCGCCGAGACAACCCGAGAGTGGGGTCGCTGTGGTTTGAGAGGGCGATGCCAGCCAGCAGCACGAGGAGCGGCAGGATATACCGCGGTTGCACATATCCGCCGACTATTGCGCCTGTCTGTACGAGGACGATTGTGGGGAAAATCCAAAGACCGGCAAGGACCCAGATCGACGCGAGACTTCGACGCCATGAAGCCTTACGTAAGCCGACGTACATAGCAACCACAAAACACCCAAAAGCCGCCACCCAGACTACTGCCGGCATCGCAGTGTCGAGCCATCCCAGTCCCCAGTGCCCAAATGCACCGACCCAGAGGTCTGGAACATTCAACAGGTTGTAGACAACCAAGCCCCTCACTTGAGATGGGCTCGGACCGACGCCTCCTGCTTCGAGACCCGCAGAGCCCGCAGCCGACTGACGGGCCGACAGGTAGAACGCAACAGCGATGACCAACAGTGCCGCTGGTAGAATCGACGAAAGCACAAAGGAGCGCGACTTTCTCATTGCGACTATGAGTACCGCGACGATGGCAACGCCAGCGAACGCTGCAGCGTCTGCGCGGGAACCTGCTCCGATCACAGTCGACAATACGGCGAACCCCCCGAGGCCAACCTTCCTCCAGCCAGTCGTCTCGAAGTATCCGAGAAGCGCAACCCAAAGAGTCGCTGCCGAGAGTACTGCCCAACCGCTGGGATTCGTCGAGGCAACGATGAAGAGTCCCAGCGGCACCATGGTGATCACCGTAGACCAGACCAAAGCCGGTCTTCGTCGTAGAGGAAGCAGCAGAAATAGACCAGTAACCATCGCGACGAAGAACAGACTCGCGAATATGCGCATCGAAAGCACCGAAATTTCGATATTTGTTCCGGCGAAAATGCTCAGAGCCGCATAGAACACTGGAGGGTACAGGCCAGCGAAATTGCCTCGGTCAGATGTCACGGCTGTGTTCGGGTGTGTCCCGAAATCTTTCCCTTGGCAGGCGGCGCTCTCATTGGGATTGTGGGCGTAGCACTCCGCCGTTACGACAAGGTCCTTAGGCACCACGCGTTCGTCGGATTGCGGAGCCGGTTCACACAATCCGTCCCTAGCACCGGCGGAACACCAGATGCTCGCGAGATGAAAGTCATCGTCCGGACTCGAACCAACGGGGGACGCGAAACTCCAGACGCTCAGCGTCACCATCGCAAGAATCGATACCAAAATAAGTGGGTTGGGCTTGCGAGTGTTGCGCGCAATCCGGCGAAGGAAGCTCATCGAACTACCATATCTGTGGTTGGGACAAGGGCCTGATTCCGTGGCCGGCTGATCAGGGCGGCAGGCAACGGGACGCGTCGAGGCGACTCGCCGTTCCGATTGCCGACGTCGATAGGTGACAGGGGACATCACGTTGGGCGGATTGGCCGGCCCGTCTAGGCGCGCCGACCGCTCGTGGCGCGAACGGCCGGAATTCGCGACCGTTCGACCTGTGCATGCCCCCACCGGTTCGAGTTGGCATCGATCAGGCGTCGTTGCCTCACGAATAGAATGGTGTGGTGTGTTTCGAGGCAACGTTCCTCGACGCCGACTTGGAGGTCATGTGAAGGTTCTACTCACCGGCGGACGTGGCATGTTGGCCCGCAGTATCCGATCCGCCTGGAGCGACAAAAATGCAGAACTCGTGGCGGTCGGACGCAGTGATGTTGACTTGACCGATGCGCGGGCGACGCGCGAGATGCTCGAGCGAATTGGTCCAGATGTGATCGTCCACACAGCGGCAAAGGTCGGTGGGATTGCTGCGAACTTGGGTGACCAGAGCTCCTTTCTTATGGAGAACTTGCTCATCGACTCAAGCGTCATGAAGGGCGCCTTCGACCTGGGGGTGAAGAACTTCGTCTATATCGGTAGTTCCTGTATGTACCCAAAGGACTTTAGGCAGCCTCTGGTAGAAAGCGATGTCCTCGCCGCTCCTCTGGAACCGACCAATGAGGGTTACGCCATTGCGAAGATTGCCGGCGCCAGATACTGCGGCTACCTGTCCGCCCAGTTCGACGTGGACTACAAAGTGGTTGTTCCCTCGAATCTTTATGGGCCCGACGACGACTATTCCCTAGCGCACGGCCATCTTGTGGCCGCCGCAATTCGCAAGGCGCACGATGCGAAACGAACGGGAGCCCGATCCATCGATGTGTGGGGAGACGGAACGGCACGGCGAGAGTTCACCTATGTCGGAGATGTGTCCCAATGGATCGCGACTGCCCTACCTTCACTCTCAAGCTGGCCGTCATTGATGAACCTGGGTTTCGGCCAAGATCATTCTGTACTCGACTACTATCGCTACGCCCTTGAAGTCGTCGAATATGACTGCGAGCTCGTCACGGACCCGTCCAAGCCCGCAGGAATGCAGATGAAGCTGATGGACTCGACCCAGGCGAAACGATTCGGATGGGCGCCGTCGATGGGCATGGTGGAGGGCATGCGGGTCGCTTACGCTCGCTTCCTGGCTTCCGAGGGTCGCTCGAAGGGCTAGGTCGTTCGAGACTCATCGATCGAGACTCGGGACTCGTAGAATGGAATTAGCCATGAATACTTCCCCTCAAGTCAGCTATCCGCTCGCCACTTCTACCTGGGATGAGGAGGAGTACGCGGCGATTCAGGCGGTCGTCAAGTCGGGACGATTCACGATGGGCTCCGAAGTCAAATCGTTCGAGGAGGAGTTCGCGGCATATTTCGGCTCCAATTACGCCGTCATGGTCAACTCCGGCAGCAGTGCGAACTTGATCGCGCTTGCTGCTGCCGTCGTGAACCCAGACATGGATCTCAATCCGGGAGACGAGGTCATCGTCCCTGCGATTTCCTGGGCGACGACGTTCTATCCAGTTCATCAACTCGGGCTGAAGCTGCGTTTCGTCGACGTTGACCTCGACACCCTGAACATCAGCCCGGCCGAAATACTGAAGCACATCACCCCGCGCACAAAGGCGATTCTTGCGGTTAGCCTTCTGGGCAACCCGGCGGACTTCGTTGCGCTGAGAAAGATATGCGACGAGAACTCACTTCTCCTCATTGAAGACAATTGCGAATCCCTCGGGGCGCGTCTGGGCGACAGATTCGCCGGGACCTTTGGCGCGATGGGGACCTTCAGTTCCTTCTATTCTCATCACATTTCGACGATGGAGGGTGGCCTCATCGTTACGGACGACCGGTATCTGTACGAAGCGATGATCTCATTGCGCGCTCACGGTTGGACTCGCGAACTCCCCGCTGACAACCTCATCTTCCCGAAGACAGGCGATACGTTCGATGATTTCTATCGATTTGTGCTCCCAGGGTACAACGTGCGCCCTCTTGAGATGTCGGGAGCGATCGGCCGAAAGCAACTCCTCAAGGTTCCGTCGCTAATTGCCGGGCGCCAGGCTAACGGGTCAATATTCGAGGAGATGTTCGCGACTCGAGACGATGTCCGAATTCAGAAAACACAGGGCGAGAGCAGTTGGTTCGGCTTTTCGATGGTCTTAGAGGGCAAACTACAAGGGCAGCGTGCTGAGGTCACGCGCCTGTTGTCTCGTGCCGGCATCGAGTTCAGGCCGATCGTCGCCGGGAATTTCACCCGAAATCCAGTCATGCGCTACCTTGACGCGAGCATGCCTGCGGACCTTCCGAATTCTGATCGGATCCATGAGGACGGTCTCTTTGTCGGAAATCATCACTACCCGATTCCGAGAGAGCTCGAGCTACTCGAGAGCGTCCTGGATTCGATGAAGTGAAGCGGGTCGCGGGTCGGCTCGAAGGTGAAGCAGGTCGAACTCGTGGATTGCGGCTGGTCGCCACCGCAACCGTCGTCGTCGCCGTGGCCGGTTATCTGGTACTCGTGGTCGCGGCCCCGACGCTGGGGCCTAGCCGGTACAGTGCATTTGCGTCGTTCTGGTCCGCGGTTTACCTAGCTGTCGGTGCGATTTTCGGGATTCAGCAAGAGGTCGCGCGACAAGTGTCCTCAACTCACGCAGCCGAATCAGACAGACGTCTGCCCGTCATCCTCGTTTCGGCACTTTCTGCTGGCGCGCTGATCGCGGCGGTGTGCGCGGTCTCGTCACCATTTTGGGCTGGTCGAGTTCTTGGCCAAGACGCGGTGCTCGGCACGGTGCTTATCTGCCTGGCTGCTATTTTGTATTCTGGCCAGAGCGTCTTGACCGGATCACTCGCCGGCCTTGGCGAGTGGCGCATCTACTCTGCGGTCATCTCTGCCGAAGCGCTCAGCCGGCTTGCACTCGTGATCGTCGCGGCCAGCGTTTTTGCCTCAGTCGCCTCGATTGCCGTAGGGACGGTGCTCGCAATGTCCGTATGGATAGCAATCGCGGCAGGTTCTCGAGCGAGGACGGCACTACTCTTTAGAAGCAGGCTTACCCTCTCCGCTTCTCTGTCGCGACTTATGCAATCAATCGGTGGCGCTGCAGCCAGCTCACTTCTGGTCACGGGGTTTCCGCTTATTCTTTCGCTCGCAGTGGGCCGGGATGAACCGGCGGCCATGGGCGTCGTGATCTTGGTGGTCACCCTTACGCGGGCACCCGTGCTCGTTCCCATGAACGCATTTCTCGGAATGATTGTCGCTCGAATTAGCGCCGGCCCCGCCAGAAAAGCACTTCCCTCCTTGCGGCTTCCTGCGCTTGGCGTCACGGTTCTCGCGGCCACCGTCGCACTCGGTGGATTGCTGTGGGGGAGGCAGCTGATCGCGTTGGCCTTTGGTCGAACGTACTTGGCAGACCCTTGGTTCATTGCGGGCTCGGCCCTCGTTGCCGGCTTGGTTGGCCTGCTGAGCCTCACGGGCGCGGCCGCCCTCGGCACGGGACTTCACCGCGCCTACCTGGCCGGCTGGCTGAGTGCAGCTGCCGCTTCGTGCGCCGTTCTGTTGGTGGCAATCCCGTTGGAGCCACGTGTGGTCCTTTCATTGGCGCTCGGCCCCGTCGTTGGCCTTGCGATCCACTTGACGGCGATCTATCGGATGGGTCGCTTCGAATCCGAATGATTGATCGCCGACTATCATATGAAGGCCACACAAAGCCATGTCTCCGTTCAACACTCTCAGCGATTGCGATTCTCGTTCAACATGACTGAAAACATGCCGCGCAAGGCCTTTATCACCGGGATCACGGGACAAGACGGAAGTTACTTGGCACAACTGCTCCTGTCAAAGGGATATGAAGTTCACGGGCTGATTCGCAGAGCATCCACCTTCAACACATCGCGAATTGACCATCTTTTCGCCGATCCGCATGAATCGGGCGTCCGCCTCTTCCTTCACTATGGTGATCTCACTGACGGCTCTCGTCTCGTTACGTTGTTGCAGTCAGTCCGTCCAGACGAGGTATACAACCTTGCAGCTCAGTCCCACGTTCGAGTCTCCTTTGACGAACCCGAATTCACTGGAGACACGACCGGACTCGGATCGACTCGGCTGCTCGAGGCTGTGCGGCTCACGGGATTGCACTGTAGGTATTACCAGGCAAGCAGCTCCGAGATGTTCGGCGCATCGCCTCCGCCTCAGGATGAGTCGACTCCGTTCCACCCTCGATCTCCCTACGGGGTGGCGAAGGTCTACTCCTACTGGATGACGAAGAACTATCGCGAGGCGTACGGTATTTACGCCGTGAATGGAATCTTGTTCAATCACGAGTCTCCTCGCCGAGGCGAGACTTTTGTGACCCGCAAGATCACCCGCGCTGTTGCGCGAATCGCCGCAGGCACTCAGTCGGAATTGTTCATGGGCAACCTTGATTCGATTCGGGACTGGGGATACGCACCCGAATACGTGGAGGCTATGTGGCTCATGCTCCAGCATGATGAACCACACGACTACGTCGTGGCCTCCGGGACCAACTACACGGTTCGAGACTTCTTGCAGTTCTCCTTCTCGCATGTTGGACTCAATTGGGAGGACTACGTGCGATTCGATGAGCGCTACCTTCGCCCTACCGAGGTCGACGCGCTTGTTGGGGACTCGAGCTTCGCTCAGACAACGCTGGGATGGAAGCCGACAGTTCTTACTCCTCAGCTTGCGGCGATCATGGTAGAGAACGACGTAAAGGCGCTCGCCCAAGGTGGCACCCATTGGATCGACGAAGTAGTGCGCAATGGGGCATAGGGTACTGGTTGTCTTGCCGACGCTCGGCGACCGCATCGACACTCTGAAAGAAGCGATCGCAAGCGTCGAAATCCAACAGCAGGAATGCAGCGTCCGGCTAGTGGTGGTTGCGCCTGCTCGAGCAGTCGAGGCACGCACTATCGCTTCCGCGGCGGGAGCCACGATTGTTGATGACCCTCGCGAGGGCCTGGCGGGAGCGATGAATGCCGGCATCGCGGCGGCGGCAGACGAAGAATTCTACGTCGGTCTGGGCGATGATGATTTGCTCAGGCCCGATGGAGTGAAGACCCTGTTGGCGCTTGCAGACGCGAATCCCCGGGCGGTTGTCTACTACGGCGCGTGCGACTACATCGATTCGGAGGGAAGAATCATAGGCGTCAATCGAGCGGGTCGCGCCGCTTCGATAATCCTCGCGTGGGGGCCCAATTTGGTTCCGCACCCCGGTTCGTTGATTCGATTGGTTGCACTGAAGGCCGTCGGCGGGTTCGATCTCGAACGGCCCTACACGATGGACCTTGATGCGTTCCTCCGACTCAAGCATCTCGGGCGTTTTGTTTCGACGAGGGAGTCCGTCTCTGCTTTCAGGTGGCACAGGGACTCGCTTACAGTCGCCGGGCGAGGTGAATCTGCCCGCGAAGCTCTCGCAGTGAAGCGCGCCCACCTTCCCGCGTGGGCACGGCCGGTGTCGTGCCTCTGGCTGCGTCCCGTTGCGTGGGCGACAGAGAACGCAGGGCGATTGGTGAACCGGCGAGCAGCGAAGATTTCTCGTGATGATTTTGCCTCCCATGGGATAGGCAATGGCTGACGGTCGCCGCGAAACGGTCAAGGGCAACAATTCTGACGTTTGGCTTGTTGTTCCCCTGTATAACGAGGGTCAGGTAATTGCCGAGGTAGTTTCCGAGGCGATAGAGACTTTCTCGAATATCGTCTGCGTCGATGATGGGAGCACAGATGCTTCCGCTCAACTTGCCCGCGAAGCTGGGGCATATGTGGTCCGCCATCCAATCAATCTCGGACAGGGCGCTGCGCTGCAGACTGGCTTCGATTTTGTAAAGATGAGTGCCACTGCGAAATATGTGGTCACTTTCGACTCTGACGGGCAGCACAGGGTTGAAGACGCTCTCGCGATGGTCGGGCGCTTGCGGACCGAGCCGCTGGATGTCGTGCTCGGTTCAAGATTTCTCGATGGCCGCACGCGCCCAGGACTGCCTAAGCGAATCGTGCTCAAGGCAGCCGTCGGATTCACGAACATCACCACCGGGGTCAAACTCACAGACGCCCACAACGGACTTCGTGCCATTTCAGTCGCAGCGTTGTCAAAGTTCAGAATCCGCCAAAACCGGATGGCACATGCCTCAGAGTTCGTCGGGTTTCTTCGTAAGGCGCACCTTCGATACGCGGAAGAGCCGGTGCACATTATTTATACCGAGTATTCGAAAACAAAAGGTCAGTCCCTTTGGAACTCAGTGAATATCGTCGTAGACCTTTGGATGAGGTAGATCAATGGGTAGCCAGGTTGTAATCAAAGTCATCCTGCTTGTGGGAATCGGTCTGGTTGGGCTTCTCATCTTGTGGCCTGGCGCTGGAGCCCGCAGGACGGCCCTTCGTCGAATTGGCTTGCTGTGTTTGACGCTTATTGCGGCGTTGGCGGTCGTGTTCCCCCAGATATCCAACGAAATGGCATCGTTCGTCGGCGTGGGACGCGGAGCCGACCTCCTGCTGTATGGTCTGGTCGTGGTCTTCATCGGGTACGTTATCGCGACCAGGGTTCACCACAACCGCATCGATAACCAGCTCACGGAACTGGCCCGCGCCCAGGCGCTAGCGTCCGCGCCGAATCCAAACCAGCCTCCGAATTGACAACGCTCATAACCGGAGGAACCGGCTATATCGGTTCCCACGTGGTTCGCCTTCTCGTTGAAACGGGCAACGGTGTTGTGGTTGCGGACGATCTAGTTTCGGGATTTGCGCGACGCATCGACGGCGTCCCGTTGCTTCGAACTGACCTGGCGGCAGCGGGTGCAGCGCGTGAGCTCAGTGGCTTCATGGCTGAGCACCACGTCTCCTCCGTAATGCATTTCGCGGCACGAAAACGCGTGAGTGAGTCGACGGAGCGACCAATTTGGTATTACCGACAGAATCTGCACAGCTTGGAGAACGTGCTCGAGGCGATGGTCATCAACGGTGTGAAGAGGCTTGTGTTCTCTTCCTCTGCTGCGGTCTATGGAACTACCGTGGGCGCGGGAATCGGCGAAGATGCACCGCTAGACCCGATCAACCCATACGGGCAAACGAAGTTGGCGGGCGAATGGCTGGCCGCGGCATGGTCAGAAGCAGAGTCCGCCTCGTCAGTCAGTCTGCGGTACTTCAATGTGGCGGGTGCGGGTTGGAGTGACTTGGCGGATGTGCAGGCTTTGAACCTGGTGCCCATGGCATTCGAGAAGGTGTCGGCGGGCGCAGCGCCCGTGATTTTCGGTGATGACTACGCAACGCCGGATGGCACGTGCGTGCGCGACTACGTGCACGTCCTGGATGTCGCGGAAGCTCACCTTCTCTCGTTGGCGAGCCTCGGTCGACCCGGCACTCGTCGGTCCATGACGTACAACGTCGGCACCGGTGTCGGCTCGTCGGTCCGAGAGGTTCTGAATGTCGTAGCCCAGGAGACGAGGACTGACTTCGAACCCGCAATCGAGCCGCGTCGCATCGGAGATCCCGCCCAGGTAGTGGCTTCGGTTGATCGGATCAAGAACGACCTCGGTTGGTCCGCCAAGCATAATCTTGAGGAAATGGTACGATCCGCGTGGGCGGCAAGATAGCGGGGGCGCCTGCGTCGGGGAACACCTCACAGCCTCGGTGGCCCTGAACCGCTCTGGGTTTCTTGGAGACTCCTGACCTTGGAAACGAGGATGGGTTTATGTCGAGAGAACGATCAGTGGGGAAGCCGACGACACGTCGGTACTCGCCGGAAGAGAAGGCTTCAGCGGTCCGGATGGTGCGGACGTTGCGGGCGGAGTTGGGGACCGAGCATGGGACGGTGCAGCGTGTCGCGTCTCAGCTCGGATACGGGCCCGAGTCCGTCCGAATGTGGGTCAAGCAGGCCGACATCGATGATGGACACGTCGCCGGGCTGAGCACGAGCGAGGCGCGCCGGGTACGGGAGCTCGAGCAAGAGAACCGGGAGCTTCGGCGCGCGAACGAGATCCTGAAGCGAGCTGCGTCTTTCTTCGGGGCGGAGCTCGACCGCCAACACCGGAAGTAGTCGCGTTCATCGACACGAACAAGAACGACGTCGTCGAGGGTCGCCCGCTCGGAGTCGAGCCCATCTGCAGCCTCCTGCAGGTGGCTTCGAGCACGTACTACGCCGCAAAAGACCGTGTCCCTTCCGCGCGGGCGGTCAGCGATGCCGTCTTGACCCCGCAACTGCTGGCGTTCTGGAAGGCGAACTACTGCGTCTATGGCGTCCGCAAGCTCTGGAAGACCGCCCGTCGTGCCGGGATCGACATCGGCCGGGACCAAACGGGCCGGCTCATGCGGGCTGCGGGCATCGAGAGGGTCTGCCCAGGGTTTGGTTGTCACCTGACCTGTGAGGATTCGTTCTCGCTGGAAGGATGTTAATCATGGCAAAGGCATACCCGAGAGAGTTCCGCGAGGATGTCGTGGCCGTGGCCTGGAAGGGCCAGTCATCGTTGAAGCAGATCGCGAAGGACTTCGGGATCTCCGAAGGGTGTCTGCATGGCTGGATGAAGAAAGCAGACGTCGAGGATGGGAACCGTCCCGGCGTCACCGCCTCGGAGCAGGGAGAGCTGCGGGAGGCGCGGAAACGGATCCGACTGCTCGAGCAGGAAAACGAGGTGCTGCGTCGCGCTGCAGCCTATCTGTCGCAGGCGAACCTGCCGGGAGAATGGTCTTCCCGCTCGTCCGTGAAATGGCCGCGGCCGGGACCCCGATCAGGGTGCCGGTCGCGGTGGCGTGCAGGGTGATGGGCCGATCGACCCAGGGGTATTACCAATGGTTGCGGGACCCCGTGTCCCAGAGAGACTGGGACGACGCGCATCTGATCGATGTGCTGCGGGACATCCATGCCGACGACCCGACGCTGGGGTATCGCTTCCTCAGCGATGAGTTGGCCGACCAGGGATCGACGGCGTCGGAGAACCGGGTGTGGCGCCTGGCGTTCATTGCCGGGCTCCAAGCCTCGCACCACCGGCGTCGAGGCAAGGGGAACAAGCCCGGGCCGGCAGTCCACGACGACCTCCTCGGGGTCGTGGACGACAAGGGACGAGTGACCCACGACTTCACCACGGCAGCGACCGAGCCGAACCAGGTGTGGTTGACCGACATCACGGAGCATTGGACCGGTGAGGGGAAGCTCTACCTGTGCGCGGTCAAGGACTGCTGCTCGAACAAAATCGTCGGCTACTCCATCGACACCCGCATGAAATCGGAACTCGCCGCCGCGGCCCTCCGGAACGCGATCATCCTCCGCGCCCCGGTCGGAACCATCGTCCACTCCGACCGAGGTAGCCAATTTCGGTCGAAGAAGGTCGTGCGGCTTCTGAAGAACTACGGCCTCCGAGGTTCCATGGGCCGGGTCGGATCTTCGAGCGACAACGCCGCCATGGAATCGTTCTTCTCCCTGCTCCAGAAGAACGTCCTGAACACGCGCGGGTGGAACACCCGCGAGGAACTTCGCCTCGCGATGGTCGTCTGGATCGAAACGAAGTACAACCGACGCCGCCGGCAGAGAGCCCTCGGAAGACTCACCCCGACCGAGTTTGAGACAATGTACTCAGCCGCACACGCGGCCTAGAAAACCACCACCCCCAGTGTCAACCAAAGTCTGGGCAGACCCGAGCGTCGCCCCGACCCGAGTGAGGGCGGAGTCGATAAGCTCACGATCACATCAGCGTGGATGCAAATCGTGCCCGGGGTGCCTGAGAGGACAATGCGTTTTGGCCGGCTACTCCGAGCATTTCTTCACCCCCGAGATGACCAACAACAGTTGGTCGAACATGTACAGCTACATTCCCGAAGGTTCTCGGGTGCTCGATGTCGGTTGCGCCACCGGAAACTTCGGCGCCGCTCTTCGGGAGCTCAAGGGCTGCACCGTGGTGGGAGTCGACATAGACGCGGCCGACATCGCGGAGGCGGCCACGAAGTTGACCCAGGCGTACATGCTCGATATCACACAGCCGGGGGCGGCGGCGACTCTCGGCACCTTCGACATCGTGATCTTCGGAGATGTGATCGAGCATCTTCCGGATGCCCCGGCTGCGCTTCTCGCCGTTCACGAGTTGCTCGCCGAGGGCGGTGCCATCGTCTACTCGATCCCCAACATGGCGCACGTCTCGGTGAGGTTGGACCTTCTCGCAGGGCGCTTTGCATACACGGAACTCGGGCTGCTCGACAAGACTCACCTGCACTTCTACGACCGCGCCGCGGTGCACGACGTGTTCGCGAGCGCCGGATTCGTCATCGATTCCGAGCTTCCGGTACTCACCGGGTATCCCAGGGCCCTGCTCGTCGAACGACTTCTGGCGCTCGGACTCAGCGCCTCTCCCGAATTCTTCGCGCTGCTGTCCCACACGGATGCGGACGTCTTTCAGTACATCGGATCCGCGGTTCCGAGGGGGCGGATGCCGGGTGTTTCGTCGGACCGTCGCGCTTCGAAGCCGCCTCTCGATGAAGTTCTCGCGTACGCCGAGCGGATCACGCAGGAGAATGCAGCCCATATCGCTGAATTGAATACTTCTCGTCTTCAGCTGGAGGCGATCAGGGCCACCCCCGTCCGCAGCGTCCTCCGATCGGTGAAGCGCCGCCTTCTGCGTCGATAGCTGCCGCCCACGCTGAGTGCACGCAGGAGGCGATCAAGCCAGGCGGCGTGCACCCCGGAGCCCCGCGGCCGCCAGATAGCCGCCGTACACCGCGAGTCCGACGATCGGCCCACCAAACAGCGCCGTGATCGTTCTTCCGGTGAAGTCGAGCGGCAGCAGCAGGGCGGCGATGGTCACGACCGCGGCGGCAACCCAGCCGGCGGTGTAGACGAGGTGTTGAGAGCGGGCGAGCACCGCCGGCGCGGTGATGCAGAGGGCAGCGACCAGGGCCGATGATCCGACCAGAATGGCGAAGAACGGACCGTCGGGATTGCCGGTGGGGAACAGCAGGCGATAGACGGCGGGACCGAGTAGCCAACCCGCGAGGGCGAGAATCGCCCCGGCTCCGACCACGAGTGCGATGAGCCGAAGAAAGTGGGCCCAGAAGTGACCCGCGTTGTCGCGAAAGTGAACCACGAGGTAGCTCTGCAACGACAGCGCCACCACGATCAGCGGCGCACGGGTGAGCGTGATGGTGGCGATGTACACACCAAGGGTCTCCCGGGGTTCGGAGTGCGATGTCAGCCCGAGCAGCAGCGGGAACCCGCTGACCATGATGCCGGTCGCGCCGGCCGCCACGATGGTGCGGGCCACGTTCCAGCTCAGCGCGCGATAGCCGACGTCGAGCTGGGAC
>JANMBI010000145.1:0-32574 GCA_031360325.1 Frigoribacterium sp.
CTCAACTCACGATGAAGAACTGCTCCCCGATGTCGACTCGGGTGCCTCGCGCGATGCGGAATCGCTTCTCCGGCAGGCACCGCACCGCCTCCGATTCGGGCTCTCGCACCGTTGTCCCATTGCCCGAGAACCGGTCCATGATCCAGAATCGCCCGGCATCCTGGCCGAACTCGAGGTGGACTTTGGAGACCGACCGGCTCGGGTCGAGCACGCGCACCAGCTGGTCGAAGTGCTCACCGGGCTCCGAGCGCGGATTGCGACCGATCAGCCCGGATCCGAAGACGGTGAAACTCTCGCCGGTGCTGAACTGAAGCACGAACCGACCGCCCCCGCCCGCGGGACGAGAGATCCGGGTGGCCTCGAGATCCGCCGATTCGTCGAATGCGCGTTCGGGCACGCCGCCCGAACGCGCGCTGATCGGTGGCGCGGGAACGGATGCCTCGAAATCGGGAATCCGATCGATCACCGGGAGAGGCGGCTGACGGGGACTCACGGGCCGGGGAGGGGCGAATTCGATGATGGCGGTGTCACGGGACCGACCGAAATCCTCGCTCGCGGCACGCGAGACGAAGCCGCACTCGCCGCAGAAGATGTCCTCTTCGGACATGGGCGATCCACACTGCTCGCAGGCGACCGTGGCCGAGCCATCGGACCTGGGGACGACGAGAGGCGGAACCGGATGCTGCGCCGGTGTCTGTGGAACGGCCGACACCGACACCCCGCGACCATCGAGATCCCGACGCTCGGCGATCGACGGAGGCCGGGCGGATGCGAGGCCCGGCGCCACCGGTGGGGTCACGGACACCCCTCGCCCGCATTCGCCGCAAAACAGCGCACCCCGGGGCAGCTCGGTGCCGCAGAACGTGCACTTCATTTCGCTCGAACTCTCCCCCGCGGCGCCGACCAGACTACTTCCTGAACAGTCTCTTGACACTATATCCACCGAGGGATCGCAGCGAGATCGCGGCCCGAACCCGCTGCCGGCGCGTGCGATCGTGGCTCATCGCCTCCCGGAGGTCGGTGACCGCTCGCCAGACCTTGTCGGCATCCTCCTCGCGGGGAGGGTCGGGCGAGAACACGGCTCGATCGGTGACCGCCGCGAGAACGAGCGACCTGACGCCTCCAACGGTCGATGCGACCTCGGTGCGCGTGGAGGATACCGGAGGTTCGTATCCGTGGTCGACGACGGCATCCTCGAATTCCTGCCAGCCCCCGCTGATGCGTTGGAGCGCGGTTGGGGCGCGCCTGCGCAGCGTCCGCCTCCGCAGTTTTGCGACCACTATCGCGATGAACGGCGCAAGGATGACGGCCAGTCCGATCGCGAGCCAACCGAGAGCCTGCAAAGCGGCCAGAAGCGCGACGAGCAGCGGATTATCTTTCGGCGTCGACTCCTGAGTGCCGTTCGGCGGCAGCGGGGTGTTGGGGCGCGCCGGCTCGTTGACGAGCGGTTGCACCGGGGACTGCGGCCGCGAAATCGTGGAAGGATCCTTCGGCAACTCGGCGGGGATCGATCGGTCCGGTGGTGTCGCATCGATCGTGACCCAGCCGTACTGGGCCGTGTCGACCTCGACCCACGCGGAGATGTCCTTGCCGAGAACGTCGGTCGGGCCGTTGACGTTCACCTCCGGGAGGAACCCGAAGACGACGCGTGCCGGGAATCCGAGTTGGCGTGCCATCAGTGCGGCGGTCACCGCATACTGCTCCTGGTCGCCAATCATCCGCTGGTCGGTGAGGAGCTGCGTGATCCGGTCAGCGGCGTGCCCCGAGCGGCTCGCTGGCTGACCGGGGTCGACTCCGTGGCTGATGTACCCGGTTCGTTTCATCGCGGCGATCATCGCCACGAGTCGTTCGCCCGGCGTCGTCTGGGACCGCGTCCAGCCATCGAGGGTCGATGACAACTGGTCCGGAACGACCGGGGCCCGCGGCACCACGGCCGTGCCCGGTCGAAGCGTCGCGAGCTGGTCGGGAGAGGGCTGGCGAGGCTCGATGCCGGAGATCGAATAGCTGTCGCCCGATTGCAGTGTCTTCACGACAACCGCGGTGCCGCTGGTGTCGTTGTAGAAGAACGAGTCACGCAGCGGCGCCGCATCCGCCCCCGAAAAAGAGATGCTCTCGAATTTACCGACGGTGGGAAGCCAGATTCCCGAGTAGCCGCCCACGGTCACCCGCAGCGTGACCGGTGTGCCGACGATAGCAGACTGGTCGAAGGTATACGGAACACGCGTGAAGGAGCCGGATTCGCTCGAGACCTGGGAACTCCCCACCGAGTAGACGATTCCGTCGTAGGTGTCGAGAGTGGCGAGACGGATGCGACCCCCGATCGGCAGGCCGCTCACGGTGAGCATGCTCGCGTTGGCATCCCGCGGCTGCTCATAGCGACGGAACCCGCTCAGCGGGCTGGCGTACACCCGCGGATCGAACGGCTTGGTCACCACGGTTCGCAACACCTGCCGCTGCCCGGTAGGGGGCAGGGCGAGCGTCGCCGCGACGGCGCTTCCGGATGCGATCACCACGATCAGGCCCGCACTCAGGATGGTGCGGAAGCCAGAGAAGTTGTTGTCGCCCGTGGATTCGAGCGGTCGCCCGTCGGCGTCGAGGGCCCGCGCGGCAAGCACGCGGATCGAGGCGCGGCGCCGGTACCATCGACGCCAGACCAACCAGCCGAGGGTGGCCGCAAGCAGACCGAGCGACAGTTGAAGGCCCCAGTTCGCCCGAGCCTCGCCCAGGGCGATCGCCGCGATGTAGAGCGCGATCGGGGCGAGCACTCCGAGTTCCCCCCACCGGGCACGCAGGCCCACCGAGAGGCCGACGACGGTGGCAGCGAGCACGAGGATGAAGGCCGGCACGAGAAGCGACTGGTACGAGCCGACCGGCAGGGTGATGGTGAGCAGCTGCTTCCAGCTGAGGGCGGTGCCCTGAAGCAGCTCGAGCTCGCCCTGCGCCGTGGGGAGCACGCCGAGGAGCGCGCGATCGGGGATGGCGAGCGCCACTCCGGCCAGGAGGTACACGAGCACGCAGATGACGGTGAGGGTGAGAGTCGACCAACGAAAAATGGCGCCGGAGATCGCTATCACCGACCCGATGAGCACAGTCGCAGCCACGAGAACGACGATCTCGGGCGACTGGTAGATGGGCCAGAGTGCGGCGGATGCGATGAGCACGGTCAGCCAGAGCATGAGGGTGGTCATCACCGCGAAACCGGCGGGCACCGGCGCTCTCGCCCCACGTCTGGCCGTTCGGCGCGTCTCGACGCGGGACCGTCGTGTGCTGTCGATCCGTCGAATGCTGTCGGAGCCGGTGCTCATGCCGCCGACTCTCTCGCGAGTGACTTCTTGAGGTCTTCGAGATAGCCGATGGTGAGAACGCTGAGGCCGGGAACTCGTCGCAACCCCGGAACCGTCTCCGGGTCGCAGACGATGGCGACCACTTCGACACCGGCCGGGAATTTCGTCGATGCGGCGCGCAACTCGGTGGGGGTGGCGCGGGACCCGCAGACGAGAAAGGCGATCGACACGCCGGCCACGTCGCCCGCGACAACGCGCGCGACATCCACGATGCCGAGCGAAGACTCCGACTGCTCGACGACGGCGAGGTCGTCGAGCAGACGAGCTCGGGTCAGAGTGTCGACATGTCGCACCGCGAGTACCTTGCGTTTAGCGAATTCCGGAGTTCGCTCACTGACCACCACCGCCACGTTGCGGGTATCCCGGATAGCGCGCGCGCCGAGGGATCCGGTCACGCTCACCGCCATCTCGAACTCCTGCTCGTTGGCATAGTTCGAGGCGGCGAGGCTCAGGGCGATCACGAGATGACTGCGACGGGTCTCCTCGAATTGACGCACCATGTAGGTTCCGGTCTTGGCCGTGCTCTTCCAGTGGATGTAACGGCGCTCGTCCCCCGGGACGTACTCGCGAAGCGCGTGGAATGACACGTCGCTGTTCGAGAGGTCTTTCGTTGGGTTTCCCTCGAGGTCGCGCACGAACCCGGTGCTCGTGGACGGAATGCCGATCGTGCGAGGGTGGATGAACAGTTCCTTCGCCTCGGTCCACACCAGTTCGCGGCGTACCAGCCCCACCGGATCTGCTCGAACCGTGCGAACCGGACCGATCAGAAGCACTCCTCGGCGAGTCGTCGGCACGAGGAATTCGTGGCGGAACGACGCCCCGCCCGCGAGGCCCGACATGGCGATCTCCGCCAACCCGCGCCCGATGGGGACCTCGACCTTCGCACCGATGAGTCGCCGCCTGGTCGGATTCGTCGCGGTGATGATTCCCGTCGCACGCTCTCCCACCACCACCCGATGGTGAGGCACCGACAACTCGATCGTGAACGGGTTTCGGCCAACGAGGTACACCGCGGCGACGATGATCAGCACGCAGCCGGCGAAAGCCACGGCGACAAGCTCCACCCAGCCGAGGCCATAGCCCACGAGGAACGACAGCGGCACGAACAGGAGCATCGACCATCCGAGCGGAGTGATGACCGAGGAGATCCGCTCGAACCCGGCGCCCACGACTCCGCCGACAGCGCGAACGAACCGCACGAGCCAGACGATCGCATCGGCAAGCAGACCGGTGCGGTTGCCGACGATTCGGGTGCGCGCGTTCGTGAGGCCGAGGACTCCCGTGCTGCTCGTGGCGTCGAAACGCCCCGGTCCGGGCGACGCCCGCGGGGCGTGGCCCGTCTGGACTTTCGCCGCTCGAACGCCCGATGCGGGACGAGCCGACTCCCCCGCGGTGCTCACACCCGTTGCCTGTCGCTCGGTGGCGGTGTCTCAATGAGCAACTGACTCACGACGCTCGAGGCGGTCACACCGTCGAATTCCGCTTCCGGATCCAGGACGAGTCGATGCGCGAGCACCGGTTCCGCGAGCGCCTTCACGTCGTCCGGGATCACATAGTGCCGACCGTTCGCCGCCGCGAGGGTCTTCGAGGTGCGGATCAGCGCGAGGGCGCCTCTCACGCTCGCTCCGAGGCGCACTTCAGTTGCGGAGCGTGTCGCCTCGATGAGGCGCGAAACGTAGTCGTTGATTGTGGGGTCGACGTGAACGGTCCGCGCGAGCGCGCCCATCTCGACGATCACTTCGTCGGTGGCGATCGGAGGCAGGATCGTGTCGTGTGCCTTTACGCCGGAGCCCTCGAGAATGCGAACCGTCGAGGCATGGTCGGGGTAGCCGATGGAGGCCTTCATGATGAAGCGGTCGAGTTGGGCTTCGGGAAGACGATAGGTACCGGCCTGCTCGATCGGATTCTGGGTGGCGATGACCATGAACGGCGCACCGACGTCATGGGAGATCCCGTCGACCGTCACCCGGCTCTCCTCCATCACTTCGAGCAGCGCGGCCTGGGTCTTCGGGCTCGCCCGGTTGATTTCATCCGCGAGCACGATGTTCGCGAAGATCGGGCCGCGATGAAACTCGAATTCGCCGGCTCCCTGGTCGTAGATGCTGACGCCGGTGATATCGCCCGGGAGCAGGTCCGGGGTGAACTGGATGCGGCTGGCGGAGCCTTTGACGCTCTGAGCCATCGCCCGCGCCAGGGAGGTCTTGCCCGTTCCCGGGAAGTCTTCGAGCAGCAGGTGTCCCTCGCTGAGCAGGGCGGTGAAGGACAGCTTGATGACGAAACTCTTGCCGAGAAGCACCTGGTCGACGTTCGCCACCAGGCGATCGAAGATGTCGGAAAACCAGGTGGCCTGCTCGGGGGTCATCGTCATGCGGGTGCCTCTCGTTCTGGCGGGGATCTCCGCACGCTATCGGACATTACCGTTCTTGTCGTACTGGATCGGGTAGGTGCTGCCGCCATTGGCTGTCACCACAATCGTCAGGACCGGTTGCTGTGCCGAGGAGACGAGCGCGAGACACGATCCGCCCTGGGTGGTGTCTGCGGGCAGCAGCGGGTCACCCGACCCGCTTCCGCACGAGTACTGGATCCCCTCGTAGCCGGCGGAAGTCCAACTCGGCCAGGTGAATGTGCCGCTCGGGTCGCCGGGAATCGTCGGGTTGGCGACCGGGGTGAAGGTGACCGGCCCGATTCGCGGGTCGACCGGAGTCCCGACCGGGAAGGGAGCGGACCAGTTCAGCTGGCAGACCGCTCCGGCGCCCGGGAGACTGCGGCATGCTCGGACTTCGACCGAGATCGCGTGGCCGTACTGCTTGCCTTCGGCAGTCAGGAGGGCGCCGAATGACACCGGCCCGTATTCGGTCGCCGGCACGGTGTCCCCCTGCAGGCGGTAATAGAAGGTGTAGTCGCTCGACAACGGCGTTCCGATGGAGGCTCCGGTGAGTGCGTAGTCGTAGGTGGAACCGGCCCTGTTCGGGCCGCTCGTGGACACCGCCGTGACGACTCCGGGGCTCGTGTGCGCGACGGTGGCGGGACTCGACGTGCAGCCGATGCTGTTGTCGGCGAGAACAACGAGCGAGTAACTGGACTCGCGTGCGAGTCCGGAGAAGGTCGCGGTCGTCGACGTCCCCACCGACTGAACGCTCGATCCCGCGGGTGTCGGTGCGAGACAGGTCGGAGGGGTCCCGGTGAAGGCGATCGCGCGATAGTCGGTGATCGCTCGTCCGTTGTCGGTGAACGCCCCGGTCCAGGTGAGACTGATCGCGCTGTCGGTAGCCGTCGCGGTCGGCATCCCGGTCGACAGCGGCCTACCTGCCGGCGTGCCGTTCGTCGCTGCGGAGTTCCAGGTCGCGAGGGTTGCGAGAGCCGAGTTGCGCGGACTCAGCGAGATCGAGTAGCTCTGACCATTGGTCAAACCGGTCACGTCGGTCGAGCACCCGGCGGCGCTGCAGGCCGACGGAGGGACATCCGTGGTGATCCCGCCAACGGTGAGGCGGAAGGCGTTCACCGGGCTTCCCCCGACGGGCCCCGTCACGGCGTTCCACCCGATTCGGAGGCCACCGTCGAGAGGTCCGGCGGCCAGCCCGGTCGGGGCCGCAGGAATGACATCCGACCATACCGGCGTTCCGAACGGAGCCGGATCCGAAGTGCCCATCGCGTTGACGGCCACCACCGCGACCCGAACTTCATTCGCCGGGCCATTGCCCGCGGTCACGATGTCACACACCGCAACCGGGCACGCGGTGGTCGCGAGCACGGCCCCCGCCGCGGATTCCTGAAGCACCTCGTAGCCGGTGATCGGCGAATTGTTCGACAGGCCGGGGCTCCACCGCAGGGTGAGGCTCCGATCCCCGAAGGCGGTGACCCGGAGGGCGGTCACCGGGTCCGGCCTGTCCTGCACCGAAACGGTGATCGATCCCCAGACATACCGGTCTGGATCGCCGGTGGCATCCGCGACCTCGTACTGCAGGCTGGTATCGACCGGCGCGGCGGTCGACGACGCGGTCACGGTGAGCCGCCGATTGTCGGGGCTCGGGGTGATGGTGAGGCCGCTCGGCACGGCCCCGCCGTCGAGTCCGCGAATGGCGAGCACCCTGAGAGGCTTGCCAGGGAAGGGATTCGTGGCCTCGTCGTTCGCAAGCACATCGACGCTTGTGGTCTGTCCGCGCGGGGCAAGCACGGTATCCGGTGCCGGTTTCGCCAGTGGTCGACTCGATGCAACCACGTTCAGCTGAATCTGACCCGGCTGTCCCGCCACGAGATTGTCCCTCACGCCGAGCACGATGGCGGTAACCGAGCCCTTGACCGCGCTGTCATTGGCGTGCAGAACCAACTTTTGACCGCTCAGCGTGTAGGTGAAGCCCTCCGGGAACGGGCCGAGCACGGAGTAGGCGAGCTCGGCGAGGTCGTTCGGGTACGGATAGTTGGTGAGCTTGAGCAGGTCGATTTCTTTGGAGGATCCCGGCTCGAAGTCGATGACGCCGCCCACGAGCACCGGCGGTTGATTCTGCCGTGGCGTCACGGTTATCGGCAGCACGAGAGTGGCCTTCCGCCCGGTCGAATCGGTCGCCGACGCACCATCGGTCACTTCGAACGAAATCGATGCCGGTCCGAAGTATCGGTCGGCAGAGGTGAAGCGGAGCGTGTGGTCGTTGACGACGAGACTCGTCCCGTTGGAGTGGGTGGCCTGCACACTCGTCGTATCGGTGATCCGCACCTGCTTGCCACCGACCGCGAGAACATAGGTGTTGAGGTCGATGGTGAGGGTCGATTCGCTCGCCACCGTGAGCGCCGGCGCCTTGCGGTTCAATTGCGGGAGGGCGTCGTTGAGCCCGGGTACCCAGATGAAGGCGTAGGAGACGATCTTCGGGTCATCGGGATGAGCCACCGCGAACGGGATGATCTGGCTCTTGTTCTGCACGGCCACCTGGATGCTCTTTGTCGCGGTGACCCGCGCCCCGGTCGAATACCCCGGCAGCACCGACACGGCAAGCGTGGAGACATTGCCATCGGCGAAGAAGACGTTCTTCAGGACATTGACATCGACGGAGTCTCGCCCGAGCACATCGGACAGGGTCAGGACGGTGTCGTGGACGATCGGGAATGCCCGGGGGGCGTCAGCACTGACGATGACCGTGATGAAGGCGGAGCTCGCCCCCCCGAACGAATTCTCGATGGTGTACACCAGGCCGTAGATGCCGGGCTTCGCGGGAGGGGTCACCTTGACGATGTCGCCCTCGATCCTGGCGACGATGTCCTTCGAGTTCGGTTCCACGCGGGTGATCTTGAGGATTCCGCCGTCGGGATCGGTGTCGTTGGCCAATACCTGCACCGACACCGTGCCTCCCGGGCGGATGCGCACCTCGTCCGAGACGGCCACGGGGTTGCGTGCCGCCCCCAGCTTCGGGCTGATTCCGACACGCACGATCCCGGTGGCGCGAGCCCCGAGGGCATCGATGACGGTGTAGGTGAAGGTGTCAGTTCCGGCCGAGTACCCGCCGGCGAGATAGTCGATGTAATCGGGTCCGACCGATGTCACCGAGCCCTTCGTGGGGTTGGTGGCCTGGCCGAGAAGCTGCACCGAGTCGCCGTCAGGGTCGATTCCGGTCAACGGGATCGGGATCCGCACCGTCTCTCCGGCGAGAACACGCCCGGTCACCCGCTGGGGTACCGGCGGGTTGTTCGTCGCCAGCACTGCTTCCCGCACGGAGATCTTCACCTGCGCCTGCGCGACCTGCCCGCTCGAATCGGAGATTTCATAGACGGCCGTGAAGTCACCGGGGCGCTGGGGCGCAAGGTATCGCAGCACGTTGCCCGAGGCGAACAGCAGGCCGGAGTTGCCACCGAGTGTGGTCGAGAGCAGCGGGTTCAGTCGGAGTTCCCCCCCATCCGGCTGCACGTCGTTGGCAAGCACCGGGATGTCGATGGCATCGCCGACGCGAACGGTCACGCTGTCGTCGTTCGCTATCGGCGGCTGGAGGCGCGCCGGGCGCGGAATCTCGACCACGGTGACCACCCCTTCGGCCGTAGCGAGCCCATTGGTGATTCGGTAGTTGAAGATCACCGGACCGGCGGCGAGCGGTGCGGTGAGGGTCACGCGAATCGCGCGTTGCTCTATCACTTCGGCGGTCACCCCGGAGTTCTGGGGAAGGTTGTAGACACCCGTCACGAGCAGGACGCCTCCGGCCGGGTCCCGATCGGTCGATGCGACGTCGATCGTCTGGGTGCTCAGCGACTGCACGAAGATGTTCTTGGGAATGGTGATGGGCTTGGTGTTCGGATCCGGCGGAGCGGCCACATCGATCCGCACCACACCATTGGCTGTCTGGTCCCCGTCGTTCACGACGTAGTCGATGTAGTGGGTGCCCACCTGGTCGCTCACGAAGCGGAAGGTGCCCCCCTCGAGGCTCGGAGTGATCGTCACCCCGGTCTTGGCCGGCACGCTCGCAAGCCGGATGGTTCCCGTGCCGCCGCGCACGTGCTCGAGCGGCCGCAGAGTGATCTCCTGGCCGGCGTAGGCCAGCTTCTCGTATGGTTCGGGGATGATCGGCACGGATCCCGCCGCCTTGACGGTGACGGCGAGCGCTCCCGTCCCGCTTGCCTTGCCATCCGACACCACGAGCGCCACCGAACGCAGACCCGTCGTTCGCCCGACATCGGTAAACACCACCGTCCCTTCCGGTCGGTAGTTCACGATGTCCGGCGCCGCGGTGGAAGCCGCCGTGAGGTAGAAGGCGTCGCCATCCGGGTCCACCCAGTCTCCGAGGACGCTTGCGGTCGTCACCCGTCCGCCCGACGCGACGATGGCCTTCGTCTGACGCACCTGGTACGGCGGTGAGTTCTCGGTCGGAAGACGCACGGTCACCGTGACCTTCGCGCTCGCGGTGCCGCCGTGACCATCACTGATCGAGTAGCCGAACGACACGGTTCCCTTCGCCGTGGGGCTGAGGGTGATCTGCACCTGCTGATTGTCGTTGATAATGTCGAGTCGACCGATCGAGTCGCTGATGGAGGTCACATCGGTGATCATGATCACGTCACCGTTGGGGTCGTAGTCGTTCAGCAGGACCGGAAGCACGCTCGTGCGCCCAGGCCTCGCTCCGAACGTGTCGTCGACGGCCACCGGTGGTACCTGTGTCTTCTCGTACTGCGGTGGGGTGTCCTCGTTGTTGGGTTTGACCTGCTGCTGGTCTTTTCTCACCGTGATCAGCGCCGACCAGTTGTCGATGAGCTCGCCGTTCTGCTGCACGGCCCAGACGCCCCCACCCCGAGGATCGCTCAAGACGAGTCGATCGGCATTGGAGACGAACGTGAGGCCGGATGCCGCAGCCGGTACCGAACCGAGTGAAAGCGAGACCCCCGCGGAAGTGCCGCACTGCCGCCAGGCCGAGCCGATCGACCAGGCCGCGAATACACACTGTCCCATGACCCGCGGTGCGGCCGGAATCCCGCCCTGTTTGCCGACGAGTCGAACCGGCGGCCCGCCACCGAGGGGAACCCGCAGGAGCCCGCTCGTCGATGCGATGAGCACCGAATCTCCGCCGGTCGAGCCCTCCTGGAGCACCGCATTGCCGTTGGCTGGAAGCGACTTCGACAGGTCGAGCGCCCCGTTGGCGCTCAACAGCGTGCGACTCACGGAGTCGAAGAGCACCCAGCGACCGCCAACGGAACTCACCGAAATATCACGGCGCGTCCCGCCGAATCGCGCCTGCGCCGTTTCCGCCACAGTGTCGGAGTGTGCGGCGTCGACCCGATAAACCAACCGGGTGTCCGCGGAATAGGCGAAGAGCATCCCGTCGGGTGTCACGTTGGTTACCGCGTTCGCTCCGAGGCTGAGGGTGGCCTGGGATTGGGAATTGAAGGTCTTGAGTTGTGCGAGAGGAACGATCCAGACCTGACCGGTGCCTCCCGCCGCGATGACGAGATTGTCTCCGGCGAGCGAGAGCTGCGGATTCTGCGGCGGGAGAGGAACGCTGTCGAGAACCTTCGACGTCGCCGGATCGACGATATCCACTTTGCTGTCGGTTCGGTCGAACATCAGGACGGTCGCGCCACGCTGGATGGTCTGAATGTCCGCACCGGTCGATGCGACAACGCTGTTGAGTGCGAGCACCTGGGTGTTGGCACGACCGATCACCTGTGAGGTGCCATTCGCCACCCACACGGAGCCGTCGTTGAGATCGAGTCGTTGTGCGGTGTAGCCGGTGGACACGATCGCAACGGTGGCCACGAGCGCGGCGATGACCGATCCGCTCGTCGCGGTCGCGACGAGAGATCGGTGGGCGGAAACCCATTCCCTGAAGTTCATCTCTGTGTCATCACCGACCGACGTCGACGCATTTCTCGGCGCTCGGAGGTCCCGTCTTGCCCTGGCGATTGACCGCGACGGTGATGCAGACCCGATCCCCGGCCTTGGCATTCTGGGCGAAGTAGTCCGCCGCCGTCTGCAGGGCGGATCGCCCGTCGCCCGTGGTCACCTGGTAAGCGTCGTCCACCTTGAGGCCGGGATCGGCCCAGCGGAAACGAACCGACCCGGTACCCGCTGTTGCGGTGATGTCCGTTACCTGGGGGATGGCGTCCGAGTTCGCGCGGACGAGAACGAGGGTGGCGGTGGCTCCGAGAGCGATCACGAGCACAGCGCTCGCGATGAGGCCCCAGGCCAGAGCGCGCATCCCTCGGCCGTGCCCGGCAGGAATGGTTCCGCTGCTCTGGGCCGCCCCCTTCCCGGCGACGTGGTGGATGTCGGCGGACTCGCGCATCACGGTTCCGACCGGAGCGTAGTTCGCGCTGGCGGACCGGCGGCGGCGATTGCCGCGCACCACCGCCACCGAACCGCCGACTCCACGGATCCGCGTGCGGTCTTCGAGGTCGGCGACCGTCGCGAGCGCCCAGTCGTCAAGGGCGACTTCGATCGGAGTCTGAGCAACGCCGAGCTCCGTTTCGATCGACTGCAACTCCCGCACGAGTTCGAGCACGCTTCCCGGCCGGTTCTCCGGCTTGCGAGACATCGCTTGTGCCAAGACCCGCTCGAGGCTCGGCGGCACGTCCGAGCGACCGATCGGCTGCGGTCGAGCCCGATTGATCCGAGAGATCAGATCCGCGGACTTGTTCGACTCCCCCGCATTCTCGAACGGCGACCGGCCGGCGAGGAGCGAGTAGACGGTCGCAGCGAACGACCACACCTCCGACGCGATGCTTCCCGGCGTCTCGTCCATGAGTATTTCGGGGGCCGACCAGGGAATGGACAGGCCGACGGATTCCTGCGCGGCCGCGTCGCTCTGTGTCGACGCGATGCCGAAGTCGGAGAGGACGGGGTGCCCGTAGGCCGTGAGCAGTATGTTTGATGGCTTGATGTCACGGTGAAGCACGCCGGCCCGATGCGCCGTCTCGATCGCGCTGCCGATCTTGACGGCGATGCGCAGGACCTCTGGTACCGGAATCCGTTCCCGGCGATAGCGCTCGCTGAGGGCCGACGAGCAGAGCTCCATCACCAGATACGGGCGCCCGTCCGACGAGACGCTGGCCTGATACACGGTGAGGATCGAGGGGTGCGAACTCAGCTGAGCCATCAGGTTGGCCTCGGCCTGAAACATCTGCCGCACCTGTTCGTTGACGACCTCGCTCAACATCACCTTGACAGCGACCTGCCGACGCGGCATGTTCTGTTCATAGAGGAAGACATCGGCGAAACCGCCCGAACCGAGCACGTGAATCGCCGAAAATCCGGGCAGCACTGGGGGCTGTGACGGCAATCGTCGTGCCATCTCTCCTCCTTCGGCTACGCTGACTGTTTGGCGGCTGGTGCACGGGGGTGGCAGATCTCCGGTGTCCCATTGTAGACACGCCCCAATCCACCCCCGACAGGCAAATCTGCTGGTCACAGGCCGGTTTGTCCCCCTTTCGGGGGCCATCCCTACACCGTCGGGGTCGGCGAGGTGCGCGGAATCGTGTTCTCGAACTCGCCGAGACCGGAGCTTTCGAGCACATCGATGACGATCGTCGTGATGTTGTCGCGGCCTCCCCCCTCGAGCGCCGCCGCGACGAGGGCCGTGGCGGTTTGCGCGGCCGGAAGGCCGGCCGCGAGGTGGAGACGGATGTCCTCGGAATCGAGTTCTTTGGTGAGCCCATCGGAGCAGACGAGCAGCCGCAATCCCTCCCGAACCGGCACCACCCAGTAGTCGGGCACCGCCTCGAGGTTGAATCCGACCGCACGGGTGATCACATTGCTGTCGGGATGCGACTCGGCATCCTCCGCCCGGATCACCCCGGCATCCACGAGTTCTTGAACCACCGAGTGGTCGACACTGACCTGCACCAGAGTGTCCCGCTCGAAGAGGTACACCCGGGAATCTCCGACGTTGAACGCGGTCCAGAACAGTTCGTCCCCCTGCAACGAGAGCGCAACGCCCGTGACGGTCGTTCCGACGCCGAGTTGGCGCTCGTCCACCGCGAGCCCGATATCCCGGGTGGCCGCTCGTAACCCGCTTTCGATCGTGTCCGCGTCGGTGAACGGCTCGGTCACGGCTTCGGACAGCCGGCGGACCACTGCCGCGCTTGCGACATCTCCGGCGGAATGGCCGCCCATGCCGTCCGCGACGACGAAGAGCGGCGAACCGGCCAGATAACTGTCTTCGTTGTGCGCGCGCCGACGACCGATGTCGGTTGCGGCGCCCCAGGCGAGCACCAACCGGGCCCCCGGATGGTTGGGGAGAGGCACGGTGAACCGTGCGACGCTCTTGCCGATCTCGGTCACGGAAGCCTTTCGCCAGTCGGGTCGCCGGTCTGTTCGGAAGTGATGAGGGTGGTCCGTCCGTCAGACTAGGCGTTCCATGGGAAGGATTTCGACGGTGTTGCCATCTCCAATATCCACTACCGTGCCGGCAGACACAACAAGCGACTCGCCCTGGCGCAGTTTTTGAGACGACGTTCCGGGAATCGACACGATGGTGCCGTTGGTCGACCGAAGGTCGGTGACGATGACGGATGCCCCCTGCTGCCGCAACTCGATGTGGGTGCCCGACACCTCTCGGCCCGGTGACGGCACTCGCACCAGGCGGGGAGGAGCACCGACCGGGACCCGTGGGGCGAGCGGCCTCCGGCCGATCAGGGCAGGCAGATCCAGCGGGATCGGCTCATGGCGATTGACCCGGATGCGATACCAGGGCACGGTGAGCCCGCCGGGGACGGAGGGAAAACCGGCCCGCGGGGCGACCGACCGCGCCACCACCGGCGGATGCCCGCGCGGCGGTTCGACCAGTGGGTGAAGGCGCCGCGCGCGTGCGGGGGCGGTTGGAATCTCCGGTTCCGCCGGGGCAGTCGAATGAATGCGAGTGTCTGCGTCGAGGTCCTCCGGTTCGCCGGCGGGGAGGTGGTGGCGCGAATGTACCACGGTGTCGTGGTCGTCATCGGCAGGCATGACCCTATTCTGTCTCGCCGGGGAGCCGGGTGCATTCAGCCACCGATATAGCTCATCACGTGTTTGATGCGGGTGTAGTCCTCGAAGCCGTAGCTCGAGAGGTCCTTTCCGTATCCGGAGTGTTTGAAGCCACCGTGCGGCATCTCGGCGCCGATCGGGATGTGGGTGTTGATCCACACACAGCCGAAGTCGAGGCGTTTGGCGCATCGCATCGCCCGCGAGTGGTCCCGGGTCCAGACGCTCGATGCCAGGCCGTAGGCCACACCATTGGCCGACTCGAGGGCCTGATTCTCGTCGGCGAACCGTTGCACGGTGATCACCGGGCCGAAGATTTCGTTCTGGACCGCGTCATCCGTCTGACTGAGCCCGGAGACGATGGTCGCCTCGTGGAAGTAGCCCGTGGTGCCCTGGCGGCTGCCGCCGAGTTCGATGTTCGCCGTGTCCGGGAGGCCGGCGATGACGCCTTCGACCTGTGCGAGCTGAGCGGCGTTGTTGACCGGTCCGAAGAGGACGCCGGTCTCGCTCGGCATGCCGGTTCTCGCGTTTTCGCGGGAATAGGCGACGAGCGCGGCCACGAACTCGTCGTGGATGCCCGACTGCACGAGCACCCGGGTGGCCGCCGTGCAGTCCTGACCGGCGTTGAAGAAACCCGCGATTGCGATACCCGCGACCGCCGAGGCAATATCGGCGTCGTCGAAGACGATCACCGGCGCCTTACCGCCGAGTTCGAGATGCACCCGCTTGAGATCGGATGCCGCGGACTTCGCCACCTCCATGCCCGCCCGCACCGAACCGGTTATCGACACCAGCTGCGGCGTCTTGTGCTCGATCATCGCCGCGCCGGTCGTGCGATCGCCGAGGATGACATTGAGCACCCCCTTCGGGAGGAACTCCGCCGCGATCTCGGCGAGGAACAGAGTGGTCGACGGGGTGGTGTCCGAGGGCTTCAACACCGTCGTGTTGCCGGCAGCGATTGCCGGTGCGAACTTCCAGACGGCCATGTTGAGCGGATAGTTCCACGGTGTGACCTGCGCGATCACCCCGATCGGCTCGCGCCGGATCTGCGAACTGTGATCCTTCAGATACTCCCCCGAGGCCATTCCGCCGAGGTGACGCGCCTCCCCGGCGAAGAACCGGATCTGATCGACCGAGAGCAGGATCTCGTCCGACACCAGGGTCGTTCGTGGTTTGCCCGTGTCCTTCGATTCGAGGTCGGCGAAGGTTTCGGCGTTCCGCTCCACCGCGTCGGCGATTCGAAACAACGCCAGCTGGCGTTCGCGTGGCGTGGTCTCCCCCCAGGTCTCGAAAGCGGCCGCGGCGCTGGCGAAGGCAGTCGAGACATCCTCGCCGTTCGAGACGGGGGACCGGCCGTAGATCTCTTCGGTGGCCGGGTCGATGAGGGGGAAGGACGTCGACGACGCGGATTCCACGTACTCGCCGTCGAAGAAATTGCGCAGTTGGGGGGTGGTCATGCATTCAACCTAGCGACCGACCGTCGCCTCCACCATGAGAGTTTGCCACCGATTCCGTAGCAAAACCTGTCTTAGGGTGCGGATTCACTTGTCACGACACGGTTGCGCTGACAGAATCATGGCATGAGTCCCAACCCCAAGCCGGTCCAGCTCGACGACGTCTCCAAGGCGATCATCGAGCAACTGCAGGCGGATGGACGCCGAAGCTATGCGGAGATCGGCAAGGCGGTCGGGCTCAGCGAGGCCGCGGTTCGGCAGCGGGTTCAGAAGCTCACCGACTCCGGAGTCATGCAGGTCGTCGCCGTCACCGATCCGATGCAACTCGGCTTCTATCGCCAGGCGATGATCGGAATCCGAGTCACCGGCGACACCACGACAGTGGCCGACACCCTCAGCCGCATCGCTGCGGTGGACTATGTCGTGCTCACCGCCGGAAGCTTCGACATCCTCGCCGAGGTCGTCTGCGAGAGCGACGAAGACCTCATCGAGCTGCTCAACAAAGAGATCCGCGGAATTCCCGGAGTCCAATCCACCGAGACCTTCGTCTACTTGAGACTGCAGAAGCAGCTCTACAACTGGGGAACGAGATAAGAACGATGACCATCGACAGCATTGCAGAATCCGGCACCTCCCACAACGGATCCTCCCCGGCCACCGAGGCCGAACTCCAACAGAAGGCGAAGGATCATCTCTGGATGCATTTTTCGCGCCAGTCGGTGATGGAGGACGGGCCGGGTGTGCCGATCATCGTCAAGGGATCCGGCCACCACATCTGGGATTCCTCCGGAAAGAAGTACTTCGACGGCCTGAGCGGACTCTTCGTGGTCAACGCGGGGCACGGTCGCCGCCGGCTCGCCGAGGTCGCCGCGAAGCAGGCCGAGGAACTCGCCTTCTTCCCGCTCTGGTCCTACGCCCATCCGTCCGCCATCGAGCTCGCCGATCGCCTGGCGAGCTATGCGCCAGGCGACCTCAACCGAGTCTTCTTCTCCACCGGCGGAGGCGAGGCGGTCGAGACGGCGTTCAAGCTCGCGAAGTACTACTGGAAGTTGCAGGGCAGGCCGACGAAGCACAAGGTCATCTCGCGCAATGTGGCGTATCACGGCACGCCGCAGGGTGCGCTCGCCATCACCGGCATCCCGGCGATGAAGGAGATGTTCGAGCCGGTGACCCCCGGTGGGTTCCGGGTGCCCAACACCAATTTCTACCGTGCCGCGGAGATGGGTGCTCCCGCGGAGGACCTCGAGTCCTTCGGGCTCTGGGCGGCCAACCGGATCGAAGAGATGATCCTCTTCGAGGGGCCGGAGACCGTTGCCGCCGTCTTCCTCGAACCCGTGCAGAATTCGGGGGGATGCTTCCCGCCGCCGCCCGGCTATTTCCGGCGGGTTCGCGAGATCTGCGACCAGTACGACGTGCTGCTGGTGAGCGACGAGGTCATCTGCGCCTTCGGTCGCATCGGCGAATTCTTCGCCTGCGACGCCTACGACTATGTGCCCGACATGATCACCTGTGCAAAGGGAATGACGAGCGGATACTCCCCCATCGGCGCCACGATCGTCAGCGACCGCATCTACGAGCCCTTCAAGCACGGCAACACGTCGTTCTATCACGGCTACACCTTCGGCGGTCATCCGGTCTCCGCTGCCGTCGCGCTCGCCAACCTCGACATCTTCGAGGAGGAAAAACTCAACGAGAACGTCCGACTCAACTCACCGGCCTTCCGTTCCACCCTCGAGAAGCTGAACGACCTGCCGATCGTGGGAGACGTGCGCGGGGACGGGTACTTCTTCGGCATCGAGCTGGTGAAGGACAAGGTGACGAAGGAGACCTTCGACGACGACGAGTCGGAGCGACTGCTGCGGGGATTCCTGTCCAAGGCGCTCTACGACGCCGGGCTCTACTGCCGGGCCGACGACCGGGGCGACCCGGTGATCCAACTGGCCCCCCCGCTCACCATCGGCCAGCCGGAGTTCGACGAGATCGAACAGATTCTCCGCGGAGTGCTCACCGAAGCCTGGACTCGGCTCTAACCGCCGGGACCGCCGGTTCCGTGGTCCGAACGTGACCGCGAACGAGGGGCGGAGGGAGAGCGACGATGTCCGAGTACCGCGCGCTGAGCTTCTGGTTCGACTCGCTCGCCCGGGGCGCCCCGGGCGGGCAAGACGAGTCGGGGTGGGATGACCTCCTCCCCCGTCCGTCGCTCGGCGCCGATCGGAGTGCGGACGTCGCGATCGTCGGCGGCGGGTTGACCGGGCTCTGGACCGCCTACTATCTCGCGCTCGCGGAGCCGAGTCTTCGCATCACCGTGCTGGAGAAGCACATTGCGGGGTTCGGGGCGTCCGGTCGCAACGGCGGGTGGTGTTCCGCCCTCTTCCCCGCATCCACCGCGGCACTCGCGCGGCGCCATGGTCGAGACGCCGCCCTGGCGATGCGCCGGGCGATGATCGATACCGTGCACGAGGTCGGCCGGGTGACAAGCGCCGAGGGCATCGCCTGCGATTTCGTTCGCGGAGGCACCGTGAGTCTGGCGCGGGGACCGGCTCAACTCGCGGCCGCCGGTGCCGAGGTCGCCGAGGCCGCCCGCTTCGGGGTGGACGACATCCGGTTGTGGGATGCCTCCCGTACCCCACGCGGCGCGATCGGCTCCCTCGGGGCGACCTTCGACCCTGCCTGCGCGCGCGTTCATCCCGCGAAACTGGTGCGCGGGCTTGCTCGTGTGGTTGAACGACTCGGGGTCACGGTCTACGAGCTGACCGAGGTGCTCTCGTGGGGTGCGGGGCGGGTGATCACCGAGCACGGTGTCGTGTCTGCCGACACCATCGTGATCGCGCTCGAAGGCTACGGCGCAGCCCTCGAGCAGACCCATCGTCAGGTGCTCCCCCTGTACTCGCTGATGATCGCCACGGAGCCGCTCAGCGATGAGACCTGGCGCGAGATCGGAATCGAGCACGGTCAGACCTTCGCCGACTTCCGGCATCTTCTGGTCTACGGCCAGCGCACGGCCGACAATCGCTTCGCCTTCGGCGGGCGCGGAGCACGCTATCACTTGGGCAGCAGCATCCGACCGGAATATGACCACGCGCCAGCCGTCTTCGAGCACCTCGCCCGTGCCCTTGGTGACATTTTTCCAGCCGCCAAGAGCGCGAGGATCACCCACCGTTGGGGTGGCCCGGTCGGGGTGCCTCGCGACTGGCATGCGGGGGCTTCCTTCGATCCCGCCACCGGTATCGCAACGGCTGGGGGGTATGTCGGCGACGGCCTCAGCACCACCAACCTCGCCGGTCGAACCCTCACCGACCTCATCCTTCGCCGGGATACCCCGCTGTCCCGACTGCCCTGGGTGAATCATCGATCGCCACGGTGGGAGCCGGAGCCCCTGCGCTTCGTCGGCGCCAATCTCGGCATCGTCGCGATGAGTCTCGCCGACGCCGAGGAGCGGCTCACCGGCCGCCCCTCCCTCGCTGCCCGCCTGGTGGGTCGGCTCACCGGACACTGAAAACCGCGGTGTCGGTCCTCTATTCGCGAGGGCATCGACCCCTCGGTCGGAGTGCGGCCGGTGCGACTTCCCCGTTGGTACACTTCACAGACCGGGGGCCGGTGCGGGCGGGACCGACCGAACCCGGCCGACGGAGCGGGACCGACCGAACCCGGCCGGGCCGGGAACGACCGGGCCGGGCCGGGAACAAATCGATCGGGGGCGCATGACACTGTTCAACCACGACCTGGTCACCCTGCCGGAACATCGTCGACCGCGCCGAGGTCGTCTCCTCCGCATACTGCCGACGGTGCTCGCCCTTCTGCTTGTCGCTGCCGGAGTGCTCGCCTTTCTCGGTTTTCAGCGGATTGTCGACCAGTACACGGTCTGGACGTTCCGACCCGCCCCGGATGTCACGGCGCTCATCGCAGCGTCGCACCTCACGGGGGAGGGTCGCTTCGTGTTCCTCGCCAGCAAACCGGTGATCGAAACATCCTCCGTCTTCGCGGCAAGCTGCGCGCACAATCAGGAGGGAAGCGGAATCCTCGGGTGCTACGTGCCGAAGGACCGCTCCATCCACCTCTTCGCGGTGACCGACCCGCGGCTGAGCGGCCTGTCTGACGTCGTCGCCGGACACGAGATGTTGCACGCGGTGTGGGACCGTCTCACCGCGACCGAACGACAGCAACTCGTGCCGCTACTCGAGGCAGAGGCCGCAAAGCTTTCCGGGAACGCCGCATTCCAGGCTCGCCTCGCGTACTACGCGAAGAACGAGCCAGGAGAGCGGGACAACGAGTTGCACTCGATCATCGGAACAGAGGTCGCCTCGATCTCACCAGCGCTCGAAGCCCACTACGCGAAATGGCTCGGCAACCGGCGCGCCCTGGTCTCCCTTCAGGCCAAGACCACCGCCGTCTTCACCGACCTCGAGAATCGATCGCGGGATCTGGCGGCGACTCTGGCGACGATTCAGGCCGCGATCGACACCGAGTACGCCGCCTACACGAGCGGATACGCGCAGCTGAACACCGACATCCGCGCGTTCAATGCCCGTACCGACTTCACCTCTGCCGGTCAGATCGACAGTGCCCGGCGCGCCCTCGAGCGGCGCCGGACGGCACTGGATTCGCGCTACGCCGATATCCTGGCGAAGACGGCGGAATACAATGCCGACCTCGCGAAGCTCAATGCCCTGTCGACCCAGACTGCCGGACTCAACGCCGCTCTCAACCACGCTCCCCCCGGTGCCGTCATCCCGACGCCGGCGCCGGCAACGGGAGCGGGCGGGTAGTCGCTCACACCCCTCCGCCGCCGGTGCAGCGGTCCTGGCCCCGACAACCGGAAGTGGGCACCCACGGCCGCGATCAGTTCGGTGTGCATGCCCTGCTCGACGATGTTGCCTGCCTCCATCACCGGGATGCGGTCTGCTTTGCCGATCGTCGAGAGCCGGTGGGCAATCACGAAACTCGTGCGATCGGCGCGCAGAGAGTTCACCTCGCGCTCGGAGAAACCGCCGACGTGACGAAAGACGGCCGCCCGCAGGTCTCGACCGATGCCCATCGCCGTTCGGGCGCCGAAGGAGACGGCGGTGACGGAGCTCACCATCTGGAGCACGGTGATGCCGAGCATGAGGGCAGCCGTGCCGAGAACGTAGGCCGGGTCGCCGGTTGCCACGCCGTTTTCGATGATCCCGGTGTTGAGGTCGGGGGGTGTCGGGACGCGATCGACTGCAGCAGTCGACAGAACATGACCCAGACAAGCCGTCGATGGTGCGGGCGAAGGCAGTGCCGGAGCAGTCGACGGAGCGTGGTCAGTGGTCCGGTTCCGGGAGAGCGGGTGGGATCGTGACCCCGTGGAGGATGAGGTCGGTGAGTTCATCCGTACTGAACGCGTGCTCGCCGTTGATGGGGGGACGGAGGAGGCGAAGGCAAGCAATCGCACGAAGTGGGCGACCCGCCGGCCATCGGTGCGCAGCGCGGCCCCGTTCTCGCGAAGCAGCGCGTCCACCTGATCCGTGGAGTCGGAGCGGGCGTCCGCCGTCGGCGCCTTCCCGGGCATCTCGACCGCGGACAGGACCCCCGCGAACCGGGAGCGCAGGTGAAACAGGATGTCGTGAATCTTGTGCTCGATCGGCCCGTCAGGGTCGATACCCCGAAGCATCGCGGCGAGGGGGGGGCCGGGTCGAGGAACTTTTCGACCGCAGCGGCGATGACCGACTCCTTGTCGCCGAACGCGCGGAACAGTGAGCCCTCGGCGATGCCCGCAGCCCCGACGATCTGCCTTGTCGTCACATCTCGGCCGAATTCGAGCGGTAGCGGGATGACGGCGTCCACGATCATCGCCCGCCGGTCGTCGCCGGACAGCGAACTCGCCCGGGGTGTCTTCAGCGGCGTCATCCGTCCAGTCTTATGGAGTGAGCACTCACTCACAGGGAGAGCCGTAGACTGACGCGATGCCGAGAATGGTGCAGTACAGCCGCTATGGCGGTCCGGAGGTGCTCGAGCTGGTCGAGGTCGACGAACCGCACACGGATGCCGGCACGGTGCGCGTTTCGGTTCGCGCCGCGGGTCTCAACGTCTTCGATTTCATGGCGCGCCGCTCCCCCGAGTCGATGCCCAATCGCACGCTCCCGAGCGGCCAAGGCCTCGAGTTCGCCGGCGTTATCGACGAGGTCGGTGGCGGGGTCGACGAGTTCACGGCCGGCCAGGAGGTTTTGGGGTGGAGCAACTTCTCCGCCCAGGCCGACTTCGTGGTCGTGCCCGCCTCACAACTCGCGGTGAAACCATCCGGTCTCGACTGGGCGACGGCCGGCGGAATCGGGCTCGTCGGAAACACCGCAGAGCGATCCACGCGTGCCGTGACGCCGCGGGTGGGCGAGACCATTCTGGTCAGCGCCGCCGCAGGGGGCGTCGGCCTCTTCGCGTCCCAATTCGCCCTCGCCGCGGGAGCGACCGTCGTCGGCACGGCCAGCGTCGAAAACCATGACTACCTTCGCTCCCTCGGTGTGCTCCCCGTCGCCTATGGACCGGGTCTCATCGACCGGCTTCGCGCGGTAGCCCCGCAGGGCATAGACGCCGTGATCGACAACGCGGGCCGGGAGACCGTGGAGATCGCGCTTCGACTGGGTGTCCGGCCAACGCGCATCAATTCGATCGTCTTTTTCGGCGGCGTCGAAGAATACGGAATTACCGCGGTCGGGGGTGGGGGCAAGACCGCTAAAAATCTCGGCGAACTCGCGCGCCGCGTCGCAGATGGCGCCCTCGTCATGCCCGTCGCGGCGACCTACCCCCTCGCTGAGGTGCGTGCGGCCTACGAACTTTTCGAATCTCGCCACCTGCGCGGGAAGATCGTGCTCACCCTGCCCTGACGGCTCAACTCGGATCGGAGAACATCGCCGAGATCTGAGCCACTTCGTGGGAGGTCGGCTTCCAGGCCGTGGCCGCTTGGGCGTTCTGGATCACCTGTTCGGGTTTGGTCGCGCCCGCGATCACACTGCCGAGACCGGGCTGGGCGAGGAGCCAGGCCAGGGTCGCGGCGAGCATCGTGATGCCCCGATCCCTGCAGAAGGATTCGTATTCCTCGAGGGTGTCCCAGGGTGCGCTCTCGAGCAGGTGGGGCCGGAGGCTCACGATGCGGCTGTCGGCGGGGCCGCCCGCTCGGCTGAACTTGCCGGTGAACAGTCCGTTGTACAGCGGGAAGAAGGGGAGGAAGCCGAGTCCGTAGTGGTTGACGGCGGGCAGGACGTCCGCCTCGACGCCTCGTACGAGTAACGAATATTCGTTCTGGGCGGAGATGAACCGGGGGTGGCTCCCGAGGATTGCCCGGTACTCGGCATCCGCGATCTGCCACCCGCTGAAATTCGAATGGCCGATATAGCGCACCTTGCCCTCGGTGATGAGGTCGTCCAGCACGGACAGCGTCTCCTCGATGGGCGTGACTGGATCGGGTACGTGTAGTTGGTAGAGGTCGATCCACTCGGTCTGCAGTCGGCGGAGGGATGCCTCCACCGAGCGCCGCACGTATCGACGGGAACCTCGCGCACCCCAGTCCGGGCCGTTGCCGCCCGCCATGTCCATGCCGAACTTGGTGGCGAGCACGATCTCGTGTCGACGTCCCTTGAGGGCGTGTCCCATGCGCGTTTCGCTCAGCCCGCGCTCGGAACCGTAGATATCGGCCGTGTCGAAGAGCGTGATGCCCGCGTCGATGGCGGCGGTGATCACCGCGTCCGTGCCCTCCTGGCTTTCGCTCGCCGTGTTGGCGCGTCCGAAGTTGTTGCAGCCGAGCCCGATGGTGGAGACGATGAGACCGGAGTTTCCGAGCGCGCGATATTCGATGTCAGCCATGCCTCCCAGCCTACGGTCCTCCTCTCCCCCGGATCGTGCCCTCGGCCGGTCCCCTCCACCGATGTCCGAAAACCGCCGGAGTGCGTTCCGAGGGCGCCGGTACAGTCGACACATGACCCCAACAAACATCACCGGCCGCGCCACGGTGCCGTCCGCACTCGGCGGAATCCGGTCGCCCCTGCGCCGGATGAACAGCCCCATCGGACGCATCGAACTCGTTGGAGACGGTACGGCGGTCGTCTCCCTTTCCATCGAACGCGAGGGGATGCTTCCGCATGACGCCGAAGAGGAGCGCAGCGACGCTGTGCTCGATCGTGCCGCCAGGCAACTGACCGAGTATTTCTCCGGCACGCGGACCACCTTCGACATTCCGATCGCCCTGCGCGGAACAGACTTCCAGAGAGCCGTCTGGGCCAGGCTCCGCGTCCTTCGGTTCGGCGAGGTGACCTCGTATGGGAGTCTCGGGATCTCAACCGGTCGTGCGACCGCGGGGCGGGCGGTGGGCGGGGCGGTCGGCGCGAATCCGATACCAATCCTCGTGCCCTGCCATCGCGTGCTCGCCTCGAACAACCGCATCACGGGGTACAGCGGCGGCAATGGCATCCCCACCAAGGTCTGGTTGCTCGACCACGAGGGAATCGAGCATTCGGAGTGAGCGATTCCCGACCGGCGGTCGTGCTCGGGGACGATGGGCTCAGCCGGTGCGCGTGGAGCGCGGGAGACCCGGAGTACCGCCGTTATCACGACGAGGAATGGGGGGTTGCACTGCATGGAGACCGGCGGTTGTTCGAAAAGTTGAGCCTTGAGGGATTCCAGTCGGGGCTATCGTGGATCACCATCCTGCGCCGGAGGGACAGCTTTCGCACGGCGTTCCACGACTTCGACTTCGACCGGGTCGCGAACTTCGCCGATGAAGACGTCGAGCGTCTCCTGCTCGATGCCGGCATCATCCGCAATCGTGCCAAGATCGAAGCCACCGTCTCCAATGCCGGGATAGTGCGACAGCTCGTGCAAGACGACCCGAACGCGTTCGACCGGCTGGTCTGGAGTTTCGCTCCCGCGTCGGGATCACGAGCCCGATGGAAGAGCCTCGGCGACATTCCCGCAGTCACTCCGGAGTCGACCGCGTTGAGCGCAGGACTTCGAGGGATCGGACTGCGGTTCGTCGGTCCCACGACCATGTATGCCCTGATGCAATCGTCCGGGATGGTCGACGATCACGTCGAAGGGTGCTGGCGCGCGACCTGAGCGCCGCGATGCCCCCGGTGCGTCCGGCGGATCGTGTCGTCCGTTCGTCCGAGCGGGCTCGTGGCCGTACCGGCCTCAGACACCCAGTTCAAGAATGCCGGGCGAGGTCTGTGCGAGGTTGAATCCCGCCCGCGCCGCCCATTCGGTGAGCGAGTCCAGGTCACCGTGATCGATGCCCGCTTCGCAGATCGCGCGAACCAACTCGCCCTTGGCGCTCTTGTTGAAGTGATTGAGGGCGCGACGTGGCTCGCGCCCGGAATCCGTCACGACGCGAAGGAAGGTTGAGCGTGCGCCTACCGGTGCGGGGCCGAGAGCCCGGTAACCCTCGGAACGGAGGTCGAAGACGACTCCGTCGAAGCGCTCGATCTCCGCCGAGATCGGCCCGCTCCAGGCCTTCCGCAAGGAAAGCGCTGGCAGTCGCGAATCGTGAGAGAGACGATAGGCCGGTATCGGATCGTCCGCACCGAGCAACCCGAACAGAGCGGAGTGCACGGCCACGTGATCGCGAGCGAACAGTCGCGCCGAGACACTCAGCGATTCCGAACCGAGGGCGTCGTACAGCACTCCGGAGTATCGGTCGATCGCCGCAAGGGTGGGTGATGTGCGGAGTTCGCGATTCCGCGTCACCTCGAACTGTTGACTCGAACCGAGCCTCAACGCGGAGGACATCGCGGCGCGGTTGCGGGACAGCGCTCGGGTTGCGGCCAGCAGCGCGCGGCGGGTCGCGGTGAGGCGCGGAAAGGAAAGCCGGGCCAGCTCGAGCGGCGCGTCGGCGTCGCCCCCGTCCCGTTTTGACTCGGAGGGGGGAAGCAGGATGAGCACTAGTCGGTGAGGAAGGCGAGCGCGGCGTCCACGTTCACGCCGAGCGGCCGTGCCGAGTCCAAGGTGATCCGTGGCACCGCCGCACTCGGCCCGGACCAGAGGGAGTACTCGTCGAGACTCTGTTCGACCGCGTGCCAGCTCGGCTCGTGAAGGTGGGGAAGAAGTCGCTCCCGCGACTCGAGACGCTGACGGTGCAGCTGCGGGTCGGAGCAGACCACCTCGATGAATCGCAGGCTTTCTCCTCGCGATTTCGCGAGCCCCACCCACTGCTCGCGGGCCGGGTCCACGCCGTTGACAGCATCGACGATGACGTGATGGCCGGACGCCAGGACCAGCCCCGCCATCGTCTCCGCCACGAGATAGGCCGCGAGCCCGGTGGGTTGGTCGCTATCGATTCCGGCTTTGAGGATCGCCGATTCGATCGGGTCGACCGAGACGACGGATGCCGAAAGACGGCCGCCCAGAATCGCCGCGAGAGTGCTCTTTCCCGCCGCCGGAAGCCCCGCCATCGCGATCAGCATCGGCCCGGTCAGCCTTCGACGAGCGCGGCGTTTCGCGCGACGATCGTGACGGTGTCGTGCTCCACCGAAAGGAATCCGTCCTCGGCACTTGCGCGCACCGAAGCAGACCCGGTACCGGTCGTGATGCGCACCTCACCGGCACCCAGGATCGCCAGCAGTGGTTCGTGGCCGGGGAGGATACCGATCTCGCCCTCGGTGGTCTTGGCGACCACCATCTTGGCCGTGCCGGTCCAGACCTCGCGGTCGGCCGACACGACGCTCACCTGGAGCTCGGCCATCGTTAGCCGTTCTCCTTCTGGATCTTCGCCCACTGTTCTTCGACGTCGTTGATCCCGCCCACGTTGAAGAACGCCTGGGTCGCGACGTGGTCGAAATCGCCGCGCACGATCGCGTCGAAGGACTCGATGGTGTCCTTGAGCGGAACCGTCGAACCCTCGACCCCGGTGAACTTCTTCGCCATGTAGGTGTTTTGCGACAGGAACTGCTGAATGCGACGAGCACGGGAGACGGTGATCTTGTCTTCCTCGGAGAGCTCGTCGACACCCAGGATCGCGATGATCTCCTGCAGCTCCTTGTTCTTCTGCAGGATCGCCTTCACATTGGTCGCCACGCGGTAGTGGTCGGCGCCCAGGTAGCGCGGGTCGAGGATGCGGCTGGTCGACGTTAGCGGGTCCACCGCCGGGTAGAGACCCTGCGACGCGATCTCACGGCTGAGCTCCGTCGTCGCGTCGAGGTGCGCGAAGGTCGTCGCCGGGGCCGGGTCGGTGTAGTCGTCGGCCGGCACGTAGATCGCCTGAAGCGAGGTGATCGAGTGTCCGCGGGTTGACGTGATGCGCTCCTGGAGAATGCCCATCTCGTCGGCAAGGGTGGGCTGGTATCCCACCGCAGATGGCATACGTCCGAGAAGCGTCGAGACCTCGGAACCGGCCTGCGTGAACCGGAAGATGTTGTCGATGAAGAGCAACACATCTTGATTCTGAACATCGCGGAAGTACTCCGCCATGGTCAGCGCCGAGAGGGCGACGCGAAGTCGAGTCCCCGGCGGCTCATCCATCTGGCCGAACACGAGCGCGGTCTTGTCGAAGACGCCCGCCTCCTCCATCTCGGCGATGAGGTCGTTGCCCTCACGGGTGCGCTCGCCGACGCCCGCGAACACGGACACTCCACCGTGGTCCTGCGCAACGCGCTGAATCATCTCCTGGATGAGCACGGTCTTTCCGACTCCGGCACCCCCGAAGAGGCCGATCTTTCCGCCGAGCACGTAGGGAGTCAAAAGGTCGATGACCTTGATGCCGGTCTCGAAGAGTTCGGTCTTCGACTCGAGCTGGTCGAAGGGCGGTGGCTCGCGGTGAATCGACCAGCGGTCCGCCCATTCGTAGGTCTCGCCGGGCTCACCGTTCAGCACGTCGCCGATGACGTTGAAGACCTTGCCCTTTGTGGCGTCTCCGACCGGGACCGTGATCGGCCCGCCGGTGTCGCGCACCTCTTGGCCGCGAACCAGCCCGTCGGTGGGCTTCAGGGCGATCGCACGCACGAGGTCGTCACCGAGGTGCTGGGCGACTTCGAGCGTGATCTCCGTGGAACTCTCGCCGATGGTGACCGTGGTCTTCAGCGCGTTGTAGATGCCGGGGATCGCGTCGTGCGGAAATTCGATGTCAACGACGGGTCCGGTGACTCGGGCGATGCGCCCGATTCCGGCGACCTGTGCCGTGGCCTGATCTGCAGGGGCGGTGATGGTCATGTGATTCTCGATTCTCCTTGGCGCTATTTCTTGGTCGAGAGTGCATCGGCGCCGCCGACGATCTCGGAAATCTGCTGGGTGATTTCGGACTGGCGGGCATTGTTCGCCAGTCGGGTGAAGGTGGTGATGAGCTTGTCGGCATTGTCGCTTGCCGACTTCATCGCCCGCTGGCGAGCAGCGTGTTCGGATGCCGCGGACTGGAGCATCGCGTTAAAAATGCGGCTTTCGATGTACACCGGGAGCAGGGCATCGAGCACGTCGCCGACCTCCGGCTCGAATTCGTAGAGCGGAAGAACTTCGTTGTCGGCCGGGGCGTCGACGCCCTCCACGACCTCGAGCGGCAGCAGGCGAACGACCTCGGGCACCTGAGTCACGACGCTGACGAAACGGTTGTAGACGATGTGGATCTCGTCCACCCCACCCTCGCTCGCCGACTGGACGAACTTCGCGACGAGGGTGTTCCCGATCTTCTGCGCCGTCTCGAACTCCGGCTTCTCGGTACTGCCCGTCCAGATCTCCTCGGCCGCGCGCTTGCGGAACGCGAAGTAGGCGGCGGCCTTACGCCCGACGAGGTAGTACACGACCTCCTTGCCCTGCTCGCGCAGCAGCGTTGCCAGCTCGTTGGCCTCGCGTACGACATTCGTGCTGAAGGCACCGGCGAGCCCCCGGTCGGAGGTGAAGAGCACGACCGCAGCGCGCTCGACCTTCTCCTTCTCGGTCGTGAGGATGTGATCCACATTCGAGAAGGTTGCGACGGCCGACACGGCCCGCGTGACCGCGCGGGAATACGGACCGGATGCCGCGACCCGCGCCTTCGCCTTCTGGATGCGTGAGGCCGAGATCAGCTCCATGGCCCGAGTGATCTTCTTGGTCGTCTGAGCAGACTTGATCTTCTGCCGGTAGACCCGAAGTTGCGCTCCCATGTCTGTCTAACTTTCTGTTCGTTCGGTGATCGAGCGTGTCGGAGAACTAGCGCTTCTGCTTGACGATCTGCTCCTGGGCGATGTTTTCGGGCTCGATTGCCGCGAACTGCTCGGAGCCGACCGAGGCGAGCGGCTTGCCCTCACCGGTCTGGAACTCGAGCTTGAACGCATCCACACCCTCGTCGAGCGCCTTTACGGTGTCGTCATCCAACACGTTCGAGGACTTGAGAGTCGACAGCACCTCGGTGTGGCGACCGAGATAGTCGAGCAGTTCGCGTTCGAACCGCAGCACATCTTCGACGGCGACCTCGTCGAGCTTGCCGTTCGTGCCGGCCCAGATCGAAACGACCTGGTCCTCGACGGGATACGGCGAGTACTGCGGCTGGCGCAGGAGCTCGGTCAGACGGGCTCCCCGGGCGAGCTGGCGGCGGCTGGTCGGGTCGAGGTCGGACGCGAACATCGCGAAGGCCTCGAGGGACCGGTACTGGGCGAGCTCGAGCTTGAGCGTGCCAGAGACCTTCTTGATGGACTTGACCTGGGCATCGCCACCGACTCGGGAGACGGAGATTCCGACGTCGACCGCGGGACGCTGGTTGGCGTTGAAGAGGTCCGACTGCAGGAAGATCTGGCCGTCGGTGATCGAAATCACATTGGTGGGGATGTAGGCCGACACATCGTTCGCCTTCGTCTCGATGATGGGCAGTCCGGTCATCGATCCCGCCCCGAGCTCATCCGAGAGCTTCGCGCAACGCTCGAGCAGGCGCGAGTGCAGATAGAACACATCTCCGGGGTAGGCCTCCCGCCCCGGTGGACGACGCAGCAGGAGCGATACGGCACGGTACGCCTCGGCCTGCTTGGACAGGTCGTCGAAGATGATCAGCACGTGCTTTCCGCCATACATCCAGTGCTGGCCGATGGCCGAACCGGTGTACGGGGCGAGGTACTTGAACCCGGCGGGGTCGGACGCGGGCGATGCCACGATCGTGGTGTACTCCATGGCTCCGGCATCCTCGAGCGCGCCCTTCACCGAAGCGATGGTCGAACCCTTCTGGCCGATTGCCACGTAGATGCAGCGCACCTGCTTGCTCACGTCGCCGGATTCCCAGTTAGCTTTCTGGTTGATGATCGTGTCGATCGCGATGGCCGTCTTGCCGGTCTGGCGGTCGCCGATGATGAGCTGTCGCTGCCCGCGACCGATCGGGATCATGGCATCGCTCGCCTTGATTCCGGTCTGCATTGGCTCGTGCACGCTCTTGCGCTGCATGACGCCCGGAGCCTGGAGTTCGAGTGCGCGACGGCCCTCGCCGACGATCTCGCCGAGCCCGTCGATCGGCGCGCCGAGGGGATCGACCACGCGTCCGAGGTAGGCGTCTCCGACCGGGACGGAGAGCACCTCGCCGGTGCGGGTGACCTCGAGGCCCTCGACTACTCCCGCGAACTCGCCGAGCACGATCACGCCGATCTCGTTCTCGTCGAGGTTCTGTGCGAGTCCGAGAGTACCGTCTGCGAAACGAATCAACTCGTTCGCCATCACGCCGGGCAGACCCTGTACATGAGCGATCCCGTCGGCGGCATCGATGACGTACCCCACCTCGGTCGTCGAGGCGGATGACGGGTCGTACGACTTGACGAAGTCTTTGAGCGCATCGCGGATCTCGTCCGGGCTGATCGTGAGGTCTGCCATTTCGGTTGTTTCCTTGTCTTCGCGAAGCCGAGCGGCTCCGGGGGGTCTGTGATGGATGCCCGAATTCGCCTAACCGGCGAGCTGGAGCCTGAGTTCCTTGAGCTTCGACGCCACGCTGTCGTCGATGACGGTGTCGCCGACCTGCACGCGTAACCCGCCGATGATCGCGGGATCAACCACGAGGTTGAACTTGAGCGGACGTCCGAAGGTGACGGCGAGAACCTTCTGTAGGCGCTCGAGCTGAACGGCACGGATGGGGGTCGCACTCGTGATCGTCGCTACCGCGAGTCCGGCCTGGTCGGCCACGATGCTCGCGGCGGTTCGCAGGAGTTCGCCGATGCGCCGACCGCGAGGCTGCTGCATGAGGTGTCGCACGATCGAGAGGGTCTGGGGCGAGACCCGTGAAGCGAGCAACGTCTCCACCAGCGCGACCTTCGCCGCCGTGGTGCCGAGTTTGCTGCTCACCGCGAGCTCGAGCTCGGAATTCGACGAGACCGCAACTCCGAACGAAAAGAGCTCGGCATCGATGTTCACGGTTGCGGGGGCCGACTCTGCGGCCGCGCGCAGACCGAGTTCCTCGATTCCGGCGAGGAGGTCGTCGGTGGACGACCATCGGTGGCCGACAACGGTGCCGAGAAGCTGGACCGTGGACTCACTCAGACCGCTGCCGAATACAGCGCCGAGAATCGAGCGCTTCTCCGCGTCATCCAGCGAGGTGTCGGACAGCAGGGAGCTGAGCTGGGCCGAGCTGCCGATGATCCGACCCGCGGAGAACAGCTCGTCGGCCGTGGTGAGGCCGACCGGCCCCATGGCCGTCAGCCCCTTCCGCGAGGCGGCGAGTGCTTCCCTGGTCGCAGAACCCATGTCGCTAGACCGTCTTCTTCGCTGATGCGCTCTGTTGTTCCGAAGATTCCAGGTCGGCAAGGAACTGGTCAACGAGGTGAGCGGCACGGGTGTCGTCGGCCAGACTCTGGCCGATGACGCCGGAGGCGAGGTCGATGGCGAGCGACCCGACCTCAGACCGCAGCGAGACGAGGGCCGACTGTCGCTCCGCCTCGATCGTCGCCTGTGCGCTCGCGGTGATGCGCGCGGCCTCGGTCGAGGCCTGTTCCTTGAATTCGTTGAGGATCTTCGTGCCATCTTGGCGCGCCTGATCGCGGATCTTCGCAGCCTCCGCGCGAGCCTCGGCCAACTGTTCGTTGTACTTCTCGAGAGCCGCAGCAGCCTCCGCTTGCGCATCCTCGGCCTTCCTGATGCCGCCCTCGATGAGTTCTGCCCGTGCGTCGAGCGTTTTCTTCACATTCGGGAGGATCTTCTTCCAGAAGAAGACGAACAGCACCACGAAGATCACCGTCGACCAGATCAAGTCCGGTGGCGACGGGAGGAGCGGATTCTCGGACACGGCCGAGAGAACTGTGGGACGCATTGCTACTTGGTGAAGATGAAGTACGTGGCGATACCGATGAAGGCGAGAGCCTCGGTGAAAGCGATACCGATGTACATGAGGACCGTAAGGCGACCCTGAAGTTCGGGCTGCCGCGCGACCGACTCGATCGTCTTCCCGACGACGATGCCGACACCGATGGCCGGGCCG
>JANMBI010000170.1:0-6307 GCA_031360325.1 Frigoribacterium sp.
CCCCCCCCCCCGCCAACACCCATTATCCCCACACCCCCCCGGCCCCCCCCCCACCTAGGCCCCGCCGGGTCACACACCCCCCCTCCCTTCGGGGGCCCTGTTCCCCCCACGGGCGCGGAGGCTAGAGTCGCGGGGGTCAGCGGACGAGCACCCGCTCCCGCACGGCGCGAGTCGCGACGACAAGGTTGGTGAGGGAGGCGACTGTCTCGTCGTACCCGCGCGTCTTCAGTCCGCAATCCGGATTGACCCAGACCTGCCGCTCCGGAATCGACCCGAGCGCGATCTCGATCAGTTCCGTCACCTCGTCGACCGACGGCACACGCGGTGAGTGGATGTCATACACCCCGGGGCCGATGCCTCGACCGAAGCCGCTGCGCTGGATGTCGGGAACGACCTCCATCTTCGATCGAGCGGCCTCGATCGAGGTGACATCGGCATCCAGATTGTTGATCGCGTCGATGACCACACCGAACTCGGAGTAGCAGAGGTGAGTGTGGATCTGGGTCTTCGACTGCACGCCAGAGGTGGCCAGTCGGAACGACCGCACCGACCAGTCGAGGTAGCCGGGCTGGTCGGCCCGCTTGAGCGGAAGAAGCTCCCGCAGGGCCGGCTCATCGACCTGGATGATGCCGATCCCTGCCGCCTCGAGATCCTCGATCTCGTCGCGGAGCGCCAACGCGACCTGGTTCGCCGTCTCGCCGAGCGGCTGGTCGTCACGCACGAAGCTCCAGGCGAGGATGGTCACCGGTCCCGTGAGCATGCCCTTCACCGGCTTTTCGGTGAGGCTCTGGGTGTAGGCCGACCACTCCACCGTGATGGGAGCTTCGCGCGCGACATCCCCCCACAGGATCGAGGGACGCGTACACCGGCTGCCGTACGACTGCACCCAGCCGTTCTGTGTCACGGCGAATCCGTCGAGGTGCTCGGCGAAATACTGCACCATGTCGTTGCGCTCGGGCTCGCCGTGCACGATCACGTCGATGCCGATCTGCTCCTGCAACTCGACGACGCTCTTGATCTCCGCCTTGAGGAAATCGATGTATTGGTTTTCACTGATCTCCCCCTTCGCGTTCGCCGCACGCGCTCTGCGGATGTCGCCGGTCTGAGGAAACGAACCGATCGTCGTGGTGGGAAGGAACGGCAGGTTGAGGGCTCTCTCCTGCGCCGACAGCCGCTCGGAATAGTCGCCACGCTCGAAGTCCGACTCGGTCAGTGCTGCCGCGCGCGCACGCACGTCTCCGTCGCGCACGCCCGGAGCGACCCGCCGGTCGGCAAGAGCGGCGGATGCCGCATCGAGCTCCCCCTTGATCGCAGATCCCCCATCGGTCAGCCCGGTCGCGAGGGTGGCGATTTGCGCCACCTTCTGGTCGGCGAAGGCCAGCCAACTCGTCAATCGTTCGTCGAGGAACGGCTCGTCTGTGACGTCGTGGGGCGTGTGGAACAGGCTCGTGGATGTCGTGACCGCAACCTTCGGCGACAGCGCCCGCAGCGACTCGAGCGTGTCGAACGCGGCGGCGAGATCGCCGCGCCAGATGTTGTGCCCGTCGACGACACCGCCGACCAGCGTCTTCTCGGTCTGGAATCCGGTGGGAACCGACCCCTTCACGAGGTCGAGGCCGATCGCCTCGATCGGGGTCGAATCGAGCACCGCCAGCGCATCGTCCAGACTGCCGTAGGGGGTGGCGACGAAGATCTGCGGGCGAACCGGCGCGGAAGCGAGGGCCGCGTAGGCGCGCTGCGTGGCAGCGAGCACCCGATCCCGCGGCACGTCGATGCTCTCGCTCACGAGGCCGGGCTCATCGAGCTGCACCCACTCGGCTCCGACCGCGGTGAGTGCGGCGAGCAGTTCGGCGTAGACCGGAAGCAGGTCGTCGAGACGGTCAAGGGGCCGATATCCCTCCGGAGCGCCCTCGCTCGGCTTGCTGAGGAGGAGAAACGTGACGGGGCCGACGATGACGGGTCGAGTTCGGAATCCGGTCGTCGTCGCCTCGGCGACCTCGCGGACGAGGCGGTCGGAGGCGAACCGAAGTTCGGTCTCCGGGCCGATCTCCGGCACGAGGTAGTGGTAGTTGGAGTCGAACCACTTGGTCATCTCCGCCGGGGTGTTGTTGCCTTCGCCCCGGGCGATGGTGAAGTATCCGGCCAGGTCGACCGTGCCGTCCGCGCCCACGAGCGAGGAAAAACGGGTCGGGACGGCACCGACCGTGACCGCGGCATCCAGCATCTGGTCGTAGTACGAGAAGGCTTCCGGGATGGAGGAGTCGTCCTTGCCGAGTCCGAGGGAGACGAGTCGCTCGCGCGTCACGCGCCGCAGTTCGGCGCCGACGGATTCGAGCTCGTCGGCACTGATGCGTCCGGCCCAGAACGACTCGACGGCCCTCTTGAGCTCGCGGCGGCGGCCGATTCGCGGATAGCCGAGAATGCTGCCGGTGGGGAAGGGCGTGGTCGTCATACGGATTCCTTGGGATCGGGTGATGCGGTTGAGGTCTGAGCGCCGACGAGGCCGACTCTGTCAAGCACGGAGAGCACGGCGCGGTGTTGGTTGAAAGTGTAGAGGTGGAGACCCGGAGCTCCCCCGGCGAGGATCTCCCGCGACAGGGCGACCGCATGGTCAACTCCGATGTCGAACTGTTCCTCGGGCGAGTCGGCAGCATGCAGTCTGCGGGAGAGCAGGTCGGGTCGCCGCTCGCCGGTGAGCTCGAGAATCCGCTCGAGCCGACTGGCCGTGGTGGTAGGCATGAGCCCGGGGAGGATCGGGATGGCCACTCCGGCCGACCGTGCTTCGTCGACGAAGCCGAGATAGTCCTCGGCGTGGAAGAACAGTTGAGTGATCGCGACGGTCGCCCCGGCGACCTGCTTGGCGAGCAGAGTGTCGATGTCTTGGCGGGACCGCCGAGAACGCGGATGCCCGTTCGGGAAGGCCGCCACCGCAACACGCACCTTCGGTCGAGAGGCGGGTATCGCCCCGCCACCGGCCGGGCTTCGAGAGGCAAGCGTCGCATACTGCGCTCGCTCGGTCTGAACCCGATGGATGAGCTGAACCAGCTCGGAGGCGCTCCCGAGGTCACCGAGGAAATGGTCACCCTCGACGGCACCACGGGGTGGGTCGCCACGGAGAGCGAGAAAGCTCGTGATCCCCGCATCCAGAAATTCGCGCACCAAACGATTGGCCTCGAGGTGCGACGAACCGACACAGGTCAGGTGGGCAAGTGGATGCACATCCGTGTGCTCGAGGATGTAGCGCAGCACCTCGAGCGAGCTCTCGCGCGACGACCCGTTGGCGCCGTAGGTGACCGAGATGAAGTCCGGTCCGGCGGCGGCTAGACGCTGGATGGTCGCCCAGAGCGACTGAGCCGCACCCGGATCCCGGGGTGGGAAGAGCTCGAACGAGAACGGCACTCGCGTCTCGGCTCGGTGAGCTCCGGCCGCTTTCGCTCCGTGGCTGTCGGAATCGGGCACGATCTGGTCCTCGAGAGTACGGGACGGGTGATCGGGCCCGAGGGACCCACAGCATCACCGTCACGGTGGGATGCGAAGCCGAGTGGCTCCTGTGGGCGGGTGCCGGGCTCGGCTGTCGCTCCATCGTCCTGCCAAGTCAACAACGGAACCGGCGGACGACGTCGTTTCAGACTAGCAAGCTCCGACCCGCCGGGCCGGAGTGTTACGTCAACCGACGATGGCTGCCGACGCGCCGATCTCGAACTTGCGCAGAGCCGCCGCGTGTTCCTCGCTGACGAGCACGGAGATCCGCGTGCCGCCCTCTTCGTAGTCGGTCGACACGATTCGCGCGTGATCGTGCAGGGAGGAGATCACCTCTCCTCGGTCGTACGGCACGAGCAGGTCGAGATCGATCGACGGCGCGGGCAGCGTGCGGGCGATGGCCGCGAGGATCTCCTCGATACCCTCCCCGGTTCGCGCGGAGGCGAATATGGCTCGCGGCTCGAGGCCCCGTAACAGGAGGCGCTGGCTGTCGTCGATGAGGTCGCTCTTGTTGAAGACCACGATCTCCGGGATGTGGCGCGCCTCGACCTCGCCGATCACGTCGCGAACCGTGGCGAGCTGGCTCGCCGGGTCGGGGTGCGATCCGTCGACGACATGGAGGATGACATCCGAGTCCGCGATCTCCTCGAAGGTCGAGCGGAACGCCTCCACCAGCTGGTGGGGCAGGTTCCGCACGAATCCGACGGTGTCGGTGAGGGTGTAGCCCTGGCCGTCCTCGGTTTCGTTCTTGCGCACCGCCGTGTCGAGGGTCGCGAACAGTGCGTTCTCAACTAGCGCTCCCGCACGGGTGATGCGATTGAGCAGCGACGACTTGCCGGCATTGGTGTAGCCGGCGATGGCGACGGAGGGCACGGAGTTGCGGTTTCGATTCGCGCGCTTCGCCTCGCGGGCCGGCTTGAAGGCGAGGATCTGCTTCTTCAGACGAGACATGCGGGTGTGGATGCGGCGGCGGTCGAGCTCGATCTTCGTCTCACCGGGTCCACGGCTTCCCATGCCGTTGCCGGCGCCCACCTGGCCACCGGCCTGGCGGGACATCGATTCACCCCAGCCGCGCAGACGGGGAAGCAGGTACTCGAGCTGGGCGAGCTCCACCTGGGCCTTGCCCTCGCGGCTCTTGGCGTGCTGACTGAAGATGTCGAGGATGACGGCGGTGCGGTCGATGACCTTCACCTTCACGACATCCTCGAGGGCACGCCGTTGGCTTGGCGCGAGCTCGCTGTCGACGATCACGGTGTCGGCGCCGACGCCGGCGACTACATCCCGGAGTTCGATCGCCTTGCCCTTGCCGAAGAAGGTGCTCGGGTCCGGGGTTGCGCGCCGTTGGAGCAGCCCGTCGAGCACGGTGGCCCCGGCCGTTTCGGCCAGTGCGAACAGCTCGCGCATCGAATTCTCGGCCTCTTCGGTATTGCCCTGGCTGTAGATGCCGATGAGCACGACGCGCTCGATCCGCAGTTGCCGGTACTCGACCTCTGTGACGTCTTCGAGTTCGGTCGAAAGACCGGCGACGCGACGCAGCGCCTGGCGGTCTTCGCGATCGAACTGGTCACCGTCGGAGTCGGATTCGACGCCCCGGCTCTGCAGTGCCTGAGCGCTGCCGAACAGCGTGTATCCGGCCGACCTGCTCGCGGCTCTCGCCAGCACCCGGCTGACGGCGTCGTCATCCTCGTGTGCTGTTGTTTCAGGTTCAATCATCTGGTTAACCCTAGCTCCTCGTATTTGGGTAGGTTTCTCTGCATGACCACTGAGCATTACTTCTCTGAATTGCCCGAGAGTGAGCTCAGGTTCCGTAAGATTCACGTTGCCCTGGCCGGTCAGTCGTACGAGCTGACGACCTCCAATGGCATCTTCAGCCCCGAACGCATCGACGCCGGCACTCAGGTGCTTCTCGCCAACACTCCCCCGGCGCCGCCCGGCGGAAACCTGCTGGACCTCGGGTGCGGATGGGGACCGATCGCCCTCACTCTCGCCCTCCAGTCTCCGCACGCCACCGTGTGGGCCGTCGATGTGAACTCGCGCGCCCTCGACCTCGTTCGCCGCAATGCGGATGCCATCGGCGTCACCAACATCAACGCCGTGGCGCCCGAAGATGTCCCCGCGGAACTGAGCTTCATGACGGTGCGCTCCAACCCGCCGATCCGGGTCGGCAAAAACGAACTGCATGGCATGCTCGAATTCTGGCTCCCCCGGCTCGACCCGGAGTCCGACGCCTGGCTCGTCGTACAGCGCAATCTCGGCTCGGACTCCCTGCACCGCTGGCTCGAGAGCTGGCTTCCCGCCGACTTCGCGGTCTCGCGCGCGGCCACGAACAAGGGGTATCGGGTGTTGCGGGTGAAGCGCAAGTGATGCGCGTCGAGCCGCCACAGCACGGATGATCCGAATGGGGAGACCGTGTCAACTCCCGACACGGGCTCGACGATCACTCGCTCGATCGTCTTCGGGCAATCAGTAGGTCAGATCGCCCTCGAAGACCAGCTCGGCCGGACCGCTCAGAGAGACGTGCTCGCCGTCTTCGGCCGCCCACATCCGCACCCCGAGGGTGCCCCCCGACACCTCGACCCGCCACTGGTTCGGCGCGCCGACACCCGCCCAGTGGCGGGTCGCGAGAGCCGCCGCCACCGCCCCGGTGCCGCAGGACAACGTCTCTCCGCTGCCGCGTTCGTGTACTCGCATGCGGATGCGTCCGACGCCATCCTTCACGAGCGGATCCAGTGGCACGACGAACTCCACGTTCGCGCCCTCCGTGGCCTCGGGTTCGAGCACGGGGATGAAGGTGAGGTCGGCGCTGTCGAGTTCCTCGTCGCTCGAC
>JANMBI010000191.1:0-7797 GCA_031360325.1 Frigoribacterium sp.
GACCCAGAGGGAACTTGCCGATCGCCTCGACACTGACCAGAAGTACGTCTGGGCATTGGAGTCCGGCAAGAACGCCATCGTGCTCGAGCGCATCTTCCAGATCATGCGCGAGACCGGCGTTCGCATGTACATGGAGATCGAAAACGTGCCAAAGGAGCAGCCTGGTGTCCCGCTCGAGGGCGAAACGCATGGCTGATCTGCGTGTCGAACTCTACGGAGAGCTCGTCGGCCACCTGGTCGGCGCCAACCGTCGCACATTCGATTTCGTGACCCATGCGAACGCCATCGCAACATTTGGTCTGGGGAGCACGATCCTCTCGGAGTCCGTTCCGTTCGACTTGGTGGTCAACCGTGCCAGAGCCGCACGAAGGCGAAACTACTTCGCAGAGTTGCTTCCTGAGGGCTCCGCGCTCGACAATCTCGCCGCAGACATTCGAGTCTCGACGGACGACATCATTGCGCTACTGGCTCAGTTCGGCCGGGACGTCGCCGGGGCCGTTCAGATCTATGACCCCGAGGCACCTGGGGAACCGCGCGTTCCTGCCCTCGCGGCGGTCGATGCGGCTGCAATCGGCAGGATGCTGAACAACACCAAGGCGGCGCCGCTGGGAAACAGACCGAAGACCGGTCGAACCTCGCTTGCGGGCGTGCAGGAGAAGATCGTGCTCGCGCGTAGCGAAGGACGCTGGTTTCAGGTTCTTGACGGGTATCCATCGACGCACATCATCAAGCCTCCGTCGGCCCGCTATCCGAGCATCACCTTCGATGAGGAATACGGTCTCCGGGCGGCCAAGGCTGCGGGGTTGACCACGCTCGACTCGTGGATCGAAGACTTCGATGGAGTGCCCGGACTCGTCATCGAGCGCTACGACCGATCGCTCGATGCACCTCAGGGACGAATCCATCAGGAGGACATGAATCAGGCCCTCGGCGCCTCGAAGAATGAGAAGTACCAGGAGTTCGGCGGCAAGCTCTCGCTCAAGCGAGTGGCAGAGGTGCTCGGGCGCAATGGTGACGAGGAGTCAGTGCGCCGTCTCCTCCGACTCCTCACCTTCTCTCAATCCATCGGCAATCTCGACATGCATGGCAAGAACATCAGCATGCTTCACCTGCAGGACGGTTCCACCCGACTTACGCCCGCCTACGACGTCGTGCCGCAAACCCACCTCGACAGCGATCGGAAGATGGCGCTCGCGATCAATCGAAAGTTCCTGCATGCGGCGATCACCGTCGACGACCTTATCGAAGAGGCGGAATCCTGGAAGCTGCGTTCGCCGCGAACGATCATCATGGAGACACTGGATGCCGTGATGGGGTTCGTTCACTCGGAAGCACCCGTCGAGAACGCCTATGACGGACTTCAGGTCGACATCGCGGCATTCACGCGGAACCTTCTGGACGGTCGACCGACTGGGCACGGCGAGTAGATTGCGTGGCCGACGCCGGCCCGAATTACGTGCTGACGAGCGGCACGATCCGATCGAACTCGTCGCGATGCTTTTCGAAAGCGACATAGAGGTCATACCGGCTCTGGAGATTCATCCAGAAACGGTCGGATGTGCCGAGGGCTCGAGACAGCCGCAGCGCCGTGTCCGGGGAGATCGCACGCTTGCCGTGCACGATCTCGTTGATGCGGCGGGCGGGCACGGAGATGGTCTGCGCGAGGCGGTACTGGGTGATGCCCCGGGGTGAGGAACTCCTCGAGGAGGATCTCCCCGGGGTGGATCGGGGCGTGTGCGGTGGTCATGATGTCTCCCCTCTAGTGGTAGTCGGTGATCTCGACGTCGGCGGCTCCGGCCGAGGTCCAGGTGAAGCAGATGCGCCACTGGTCGTTGGCTGAGAAATCCTGATGGCCTCTAAGGATCTGGTGCAGTGGCAACATTTTGGCAACACTTGATGCGAATTGGGCCCATTCTCGGGTCATCACTTGAGACCCAAAAACCCCGAAATTCCGGGCTTTTTGGGCCGATTTCGCCTCACGAAAACCGCTCACTTTCGCCCTCTCACGGCGGTAACACCGGTTCGAATCCGGTTGGGGTCACAGCCGGTCCGGATGCCAGGTATTTCTTGGTGTCCGGGCCTATTTTTGTTAAGGCCTCCGTCGGTTGCACATGCTTCCGCGCAGCGCGCACGTGGAGACAGTATCGAAAGCCCCCGAGATTCCGGGGTTCTTCGGCCGATTTCGCGTCGCTGAAACGGCTACCGCTGCAGTACCGAACCACCGGCTCTCACGCGGGAGACCGCATCGATGGTCGCGGCCAGGATGAGCACACCACCGGTGACCAGGAAGTTGACTCCACCCGGAAGGTTCAGTAGGCCGAGTCCGTTGGTGATCACCGCAATCACGAGTGCTCCGACCGCGGCGTGGATGAGACGCCCTCGGCCTCCGAACAGGCTCACCCCGCCGACGACCGCGGCGGCGACACCGCTGAGCACGATGTCGCGCCCGAAGGCCGCGTCGACAGACCCCACCTTGCTGGCGCTGAACACCCCGGAGACCACGGCGAGCGTCGAGCAGACCGCGAAGGCGGCCCACTTGATGCCCACCACCTTGATGCCCGAGCGACGTGCCGCTTCGGGGTTGCCGCCGATGGCGTAGATGTAGCGCCCGAATCGGGTGCGGTCGAGCACGAAGGTACCCATCCACAGAATCAGCAGTGTGATCGGCACCACGATCGGTACGCCAGAGATGGCGAGGAACCCGGTGCCGCGGTTCTGGTTCAACAGGGCGATCACCACCCCGCCGATCACGGCGATCGCCGCCAGGCGGATCCAGAGCAGGATGATCGTGCGGCTGGGCACGCCGGCGCGCGCGCGCCGCCTCCGGTCGAGAGTCGCGGTGACGAATGAGATTGCGAGGATGACGGCGAGCATGACCCAGCCCGCCCAAGGCGGCAGGTTGCTGTTCTGGATGGCGAGGATCTCCGGCTGCTGGATCCGGTAGAGCCCCCCATCACCGATGATGATCAACTGGAGCCCCTGAAATCCGAGAAAGAGGCCGAGTGTCACCACGAAGGAGGGGATGCCGACCCGCGCCACGAAGAAGCCGATGAAGAGGCCGATCAAAACGCCCGCCGCGAGGGAAATCAGCAACGCGAGGATCCAGTTCATTCCGATGCCGCCGGGGTTGGACAGCACGACGAAGAGGGACATCGCCACGCCCGAAGTCACCCCCGCCGACAGGTCGATCTCCCCGAGCAGGATCACGAAGACCAGGGCCATCGCGAGCATCACCAGGGTCGCCGCCTGAGTGAGCAGGTTCGCGAAGTTCCGTTCGGTAGGAAAGTAGGGACTGAGCACGGTGAAGAGCAGGCAGAGCACGATGAAACCCGCGATGGCGGGAAGCGCGCCCATGTCGCCGTTGCGCACGCGCTGCACGTAGGCGGTCACCTGTTCACGCACGCCGCCGTCCTGGCCGCTTCCGATTAATTCCGGGGCGGCCGTGGTGGGGAGGGGAGTCTCGGGGGTGCTGGTGGTGCTCATACTGCCGCCTCCGTATAGGTCTTGCTTCCGGTGATGTAGCCGACGACATCGTCGCTCGTCGTCTTCGACGTCTCGATGGATGCCACCATCTGGCCGAGATACAGCACATTGATGTAGTCCGCAACCTGGAAGACATCCACCAGGTTGTGGCTGATCATGAGCACCCCGACGCCTCGTTCGGCGAGACGCTTCACGAGAGCCAGCACTTGCTCGGTCTGGGCGACCCCGAGGGCCGCCGTCGGTTCGTCGAGGATCACGACCCTCGCCGACTTGAGCACCGACCGAGCGATCGCCACGGTCTGACGCTGCCCGCCGGAGAGGGACGAGACCTTCTGGCGCACCGACTTGACGGTTCGCACGGAGAGGGACTGGAGCGTCTCCGACGCCTCCCGCTCCATGCGTCCTTCGTCGAAGGTGCCGAATTCGGTTTCCTCGCGCCCGAGGAACATGTTCTGCACGATGTCGAGGTTGTCGCACAGTGCGAGGTCCTGATACACCACCTCGATGCCGAGGTGGGATGCCTCGCGCGGGTTGTGCAACGCAACGACCTCGCCGTCGAACCGCACTTCGCCTTCATCGTAGGGCTGCACGCCGGCGAGTCCCTTGATCAGGGTGGACTTGCCGGCGCCATTGTCACCGACCAGTGCGGTGATCTTGCCCGGGTAGACCGCGAGCGAAACGCCCTTGAGTACACTCACGGGACCGAAGCTCTTCTTGACGTTCGTCAGTTCGATGATCGGGGCATCCACGCCGGATTCCTTTCAATTGTGGGACCACGATGTCCCGATTGCCTGGGGAGAGCATCTCACCGCGCTGCCAGCGAAGAAGGCTCCGCGCCGGGAAACTCACGAACCCGACGCGGAGCCTTGCTTCTGCCGACCTGCTCAGTCGGGGCGAACCTACTTCACGCCGTATTTGGCGCAGGCGGCAGCGACATCCGCGGTGCAGATGTCGGTTGCCTTGGCGTCACCCGCGGTGACGACAGACTCGACCTTGTCGGGGGTCACGAGAATCGGTGTGACCGAGATGAACGGCTTTCCGTAGAGCGAGTTGGAACTCGCCGGCTTCTGGCCCTTCAACAGCTGGATGGCCAGATCGGATGCCGCGGTCGCTTCGAGCTTGTACGGCTTGTAGACCGTGGCGGTCTGCTTGCCGAGCAACACATTCTGCAGGCCGGCGGTGGAGGCATCCTGTCCGGAGACCGGAACCTTGAGGCCGTTCTTGTCGAGCACGGTGATCACGCCGGCCGCATTGGTGTCGTTCGCGACCCAGACGGCGTCGACCTTCCCGCCGAGCGAGGTCAGGGCCTGCTCGAAATTGGTGGCCGACTTCTGGCCATCCCAGACTCCGACCGGCTCAGCGGCAGGCTTGATTCCCGCGGCGCTCATGACCTTGACGGCGCCGTCGTGGAACAGCTTGGCGTTGCCGTCGGTCGGGTCGCCGCCCATGTACACGACGATGGCGGTGGCCGGGTCCTTGCCCGCGGCCTTGAGTCCGTCGACGATCGACTGGCCTTCGAGCTCGCCGACCTTCTCGTTGTCGAAGGAGACGTAGTAGTCGGCGAGCATCGACGGCGCATCCTTCGTGCCGGTCGTGATCGGACGGTCATAGGCGATCACCGGGATGCCCTGCTTCTGCGCCTTCTGGGTCACGGCGACGGCCGCTCCGTTGTAGTCGACGAGGATCATGACTCCACAACCCTTGGTGAGCTCCTGATCGGCGAGGGTGGCGTACTTGTTTGTGTCCCCTTGGGCGTTCTGGACGTCGGCCGTGAACCCGGCATCCGTGAAGGCCTTGGTGAGGGCCGGTCGGTCGCCGTTCTCCCACCGCGGAGACGAGGCCGAATCGGGAAGGATCACACACGCACGCTTGGATGCAGCGGACGCGGGGGAGGCGGTTCCGCCCGATGAGCACCCGGCCAGCAAGAGTGCTGAGGCGGAAACGGCGACGGTGATGGAGAGCCATGAAGAAGTTTTCACGTCGCTCCCTTTCTGCTCGGAAGGAGAACACTCCTCGGTGCCCACGCTCGACGATGAGGAGTGGTTCCTGAAGTGTGAGGCAATTTGGAGGCCGTGGCAACATATTCGCCAGTAACGGTTTGATAACCCTCAGCAACCCGACTGGCGAGTGCGCCGTCGGGGCTGTGCCTTCGCCGACTCGTCCCGAATGCGGTCCATCGCTTCGCGGGCGCTATCGTCTGTGTCCTCCTCGAGCGCGCCCCTCGATCGACGGACAAACGCTTCCCAGTCTCCGCCCCCGGACTCAGAGCTCACAGCGGTGCCAGCAGCGCGGCGCGGCGCAGCCAGATGTCTGGATCGCGCGCCCAGCGGTCGACCACGACGGCGGCACTGGCACGTCCGCGGGCATCCAGCGCCCCATCAGCGGGCCGATCACGTCGACGACAAGAGGGTCGGCGAGTGCAGGAGTGCGAGCATCCCGCAAGAACCCCTCGAGGCGAGTCAGGTCTGAGTTGTCGAGCAGGCGCAGGTGAGTCTGCAGCAGAACGATCGCCGCCAATCGGCGCTCGAAGACCGGTGCGCGCCAGAGGTCCGAGGCAATGGCGGTGATCTGATCGTGGCCGAGGTCCGGATAACGGTGGCCCACGTCCCGGATCGTGCCGCGAACGGCACCCACCGATGCCCCATAGAACTGGAGACCAGAGCCGATTCTGGCCGCGTCATCGATTGCTCGCTTGTCAGTGGACTCGAGCTGGAGGGCGGCATCCACGAAGTCGACGGCGTCGCTCATGCCGCTATCCCAACGGTTGCGCAATCTCCCAGATGTGACCCCCGGGGTCTCGGAAGCTCGCCGTGCGGATGCCCCATTCCCGGTTCAGCGGACCATTCAGCAGTTCTACCCCGCGCGCGGTGAGCTCGGCGCAGGTGGCATCCACGTCGTCGACGTCGAGGGTGAGCTGTACGCGCGAGCCGCTTTCGGGGGAGGCCACCGTCGCCGGCCCGATGAGGCTGAGGGCCGCGGACGATTTGAGCAGGTTGATCATCGTATTCTCGAAGCGGAAAACCGCCGAGTCGTTGTCTTCGAAAACGATCGACAGCCCGAACACCTCGCGGTAGAAGGTCCTGGTCGCCGCGAGATCGTCGACGAACAGGGTGATGGCGCTGATCGATCCGGGCCAGGCGGCCATGTATTCTCCTCGTTCCCGCCGTCGGTACGGCCACTCCGTCTAAGCTACGCCCCGGTCGACGCCAGCGGGCCAGATGGTCTGCCGAGGAGGATCCGCGGGTGCCGCTCGGCGCACGCTGAGCCTACAAACGGGCGAGCCGCTCGATGTCCTCGAGAAACTCCGCCGCGGACGTTGCGCCCCGCGGATGTTGCGCCCCGCGGATGTTGCGCACAGCGGAGATCCGCGCAACACGCCGCACCGCAGGCGGTCCAGGCAGCGCGTCATCCGGGTGATCCGCTGTCGGACGCGGCGGCAGGACGGCCCGGCGCTGTCGGACGCGGCGGCAGGACGGCCCGGCGCTGTCGGACGCGGCGGCAGGACGGCCCGGCGCTGTCGGGCCTGGCGGCAGGACGGCCCGGCGCAACCAGCGCGGCGGCAGGCTGGCCCGGCGCTGGCAGGGCGGCGGCAACCCCCGGGCGCACCACTCCGCTGCCCCAGTAGCACTTGGTTAGGCGGATGCTCGTGCTCGTGCTTGGCAGTAGGACAGTATCCGGTTCTGGCGGCGGCGAAGTATTGGAGTCCTCTGAGGATGCCGTAGTGGCTCGGGCTGCCCGATCCGTTTGTGGTCGGGTGAGCCGCAGAGTGGTGACACCAGGACCCGCCGCATCGGCTCCACTTTTCATGGTGAGGACGACACGAACTGCTGCAGCTGTTGGTAATCGACCCCGAGACGTGTCCCCATCGGTTGCATCGATTTCCGCCGTCCGTCAAGCATCAACCCGCGCACATACAGGTTCCCTATCGGCCGTGGATCCGCCCGCGGCAACGACGCGAACACGTCCCGAACGAACGCATCCAAATCGGCTTTGGTCTCAGCAAGCTCATCCGCTCTCATACCAGATTTTTAGCAAAAACGAGCGAAGATCAACAGCCGCCACACCCCACCTAACCAAGTACTACTAGAGCACTGGTCGCGGTGCGCACCCGGTGTGCCGTCCGTGAGCCACGGCGAGCGACGAAGAACCGCAGCCGATTACGCCTCGTTCGGGTCAGCCGAGCAGCTTCGGGCGCACCCAGTCCGCACCGTGGACGTGCTGATCGAGGAAGGCGAAGACGGTCTCGTACCAGACGACAGCATGCTGGGGCTTCAGCACCCAGTGATTCTCGTCGGGGAAGAGAAGGAACTTGTG
>JANMBI010000236.1:0-16836 GCA_031360325.1 Frigoribacterium sp.
TCGAATGTCAATCTCTGCAGTGCGATTGGAAGTGACCGCCTGCCGCATTTGTCGCTGGATCTGCTCGACCCGATCCGCCAGCCGTTGGCGTTGCCTCAACCATGTGGATCGGTCAACCAAGTTGTCGTAGTAGTCGTCGTCGAGCCGGCTCAAAGCACTACGGTCTTCAGCCAGTTGCGCCTGAAACAAGGCAAGTTCGTCCCCCGCCTCGATCCGATTCGACAATCGGGAGTTGATTTCATCACCCTCGAAGGCGCTCAGGACTGCAGCTTCGACAATTCCTTCGACCTCCCCGGCAAGGATCCCGCGCCCGCAGATGCCTCGCTCAAAATGGAGACAAACGTATTTTGGCCCCTGCCTCACCATCCGCGTGCCACACGCCCCACACCTGACCAGACCAGAGAAGGGATGTACACGCTTCTGGCCTTGACTGTTGAACTTGCGAGCATCCGCTCTCGCTCCGAAGGCTTCGATCATCCGATCCCACTTGGCTGGCTCCACGATCGCGGGCCAAACAGCGGCGCTCACGAGTACCGGAACTTTTGTGCGACTACCGTCTGGCCTCATCGGACGATAGGCCGCTCGGCCGGCCAGGGCAGGGTTCTTTAGCAACCGTTGAAGATTCTGGATGTTCCACCTGCTGCCACTGCGAGTAGTAAGTCCTCTTTCGTTCCAATCGCAAGCAATTGCATAGACACTCTCACCGGAGAGAACTCGATCAACAGCCCCGGCGACCATGGCCGCTCTTACCGGGTCGATCACGGGGATCTTGTCAACTAGCTGGTACCCAAACGGAGCAGGCCCGCCATGCCAGAGACCATCTTCCGCTCGTTGCCTTGCGGCGCGCTGTACTCTCCGCGCGGTATCGGCACTGGACTTGTTCGCCATCGCTACTAGAACTCTTGCCATAGCGATGTCGGAGTCGGAATCTAACCTCAAGCTTCCGGTCGTGGACTTGACCTGAAATCCGTAGATCACCTTGGAATCAATTAGGTCCTCGAGATCGCGCGGGTCCCGAACCGCGCGATCCAGATCGTAGACGACCATCACGTCTGCGCCTTTGTCGGCGAGGAACTGAAGCATCTCCCGAAACTTTGGACGGATTACGCGGCGAACTTTCTCCCCAGTGGGTAGTTGCACAGTTCTCTGCTTGAACGCACTCGTGTCGTTCTCGCGATAGACACGGGCGACCTGCCACCCCTCGGCGTTCGCGAAAGCACGACAATCAGCTTCCTGTCGATCGACTCCCTTCGCCAAACCGTCTTGATCGTCACTTATCCGAACATATAGAACCGCTCGGCTGTCGTGGCCTTCCATCGTCCATACCTTCCGTCATAGACGTAGGTATGTTTGGTGGTCACACGAGTGACCGATGACGTCTATCGCCACCTGCTCAAGCGCGTCGTGTTGTCGTCTCGGGCCCGTCACGCCAAGGGCCAAGTGGTGCGCCGACCCAATTTCTCGATCGGATCCACCTCGATCTGCGAGCCGAGAGACGGGGTGATCGAAGCGGTGGTGATCGTTCGCGGTCGAGCGCGAACCCGTGCGGTCGCCCTGCGACTCGAAGGACTGGACAACCGATGGCGGGCGACCGCCATCAACGTGCTGTAGCTGCCGGTTCGGCGCGCCTAACGAGGCAGAGCCGACCGATCCGTGGTTTCATCGTCGTCACCGAGTTCCGCGAGGGCATCGTCTCGCGACGCGCTGGCCCGCACGACCACGCGATCGCGGGCATCTTCCCCTCGCTCGCGCAGCTCGGCTGCGGTGCCGGCGACCCGCTCGCGCAACTCTTCTGCGGTCTCGGTCGTGCGGTCCGCGACATCCTTCGCCATTCCCGTCGTGCGGTCCGCGACGTCCTTGGCCGCGGTCGCCGTTCGATCCGCGACATCCTTGGCCGCGGTCGCCGTTCGATCGGCCACATCCCGCGCCGTCGTCGTCGTCTTGCCGGCAAGATCCTTCGCTACGGCACTGACCCGGTCGGCGAGATCGGTCGCGGCCGTCGCGGTGCGATCGACAACCGCCCGAGCGGTGTCCGCCGTCGCCCGTGCACCGTCGGCGACAGCCCCGGGCGCCGCCTTGGCGAGAGACTCGGCTTTCGATTTCAGCACCGGAGCGTGAACCCGGGTGTACTCCTCCACTTTGGTTCGCGCCGCGCTCACTCCGGGGCTTTCCCAGAGACGACGAGACATCCGCAGGATCTGCTCGTACCGTTCACGCCCGGCGCGGGCTCCGAAAACGTATCCGACAACGGCTCCGGCGACGAAAAGCAATTTTGACCTCATGACTTCAGCCTAGACAGGGTGGCTGAATGCGCGAAGGGGGTTGACCGAGACCCACCATCGCTAATCTGAGTGGTTCTCAGCTACCTCGCCGTTCCTGCGCGCGACGCTCCGCCCGGTTGGCGGGTGCGGGAGCGCCGCCGCCCTGGCCGAAGGCACCCCGCTGGCCCTCGGCCGTTGCGGCCTTGCCGAACGCCGATCCCCCACCGGATGACTCCTGCGCCTGCTGCGCCTCGGCAGTAGACACTCGGTCGAGCTGGCCGCGCGAATTGCGCACCTCCACCTCGCCCTGGTTGTCGGCGTTCGGTGCCGAGTAGCTCAGCCGGTCGACGGGGGCCGCATTTCCGGTGAGCCCCTTCGCGGCGACCGTTGGCACCGCGGCGGTAGCCTCCCCACCGCCGGTGACCTCGACCTCGAGGTTGAACAGGAAACCCACCGACTCTTCGCGAATCTGGCCCATCATGCTCTGGTAGAGAGCGAATCCCTCGCGTTGGTATTCGACCAGCGGATCGCGCTGCGCCATTGCCCGAAGGCCGATGCCGTCCTTCAGATAGTCCATCTCATAGAGATGGTCCCGCCAACGACGGTCGATCACCGAGAGCACGACACGTCGCTCGAGCTCACGCATCGCGGGTTCGCCGAGAGCGGCCGTGCGGGCCGCGTACTGCACGCGGGCATCCGAGAGGATCTCCTCGGCGAGGAACTCGGTGGTCACCCGGTTGCGCGAGCCCGCCTCACTGAGCAGCTCGTCGATGGTGATCGAGACCGGGTAGAGAGTGCCAAGTTCCGTCCACAGCGCTTCGAAGTCCCAGTCGTCGGCGTGGCCGTCGGAGGTATGCGCCTCCACGACCTCGGTGATCACGTCTTCGAGGAACTGGGAGGTGCGGTCCTGAAGATCGTCACCCTCGAGGATGTGCCGGCGATCCCCGTAGATCGCCTCGCGCTGACGGTTGAGCACGTCGTCGTACTTGAGCACGTTCTTGCGGATCTCCGCATTGCGCGCCTCGACCTGACTCTGCGCACTCCGGATGGCGCGGCTCACGACTTTGGATTCGATGGCCAGGTCATCCGGAACGCTGCCCCGCCCCATCAGGGATTCGGCGGCGGCCGAGTTGAAGAGGCGCATCAGATCGTCGGTGAGGGACAGATAGAACCGGCTCTCCCCCGGGTCGCCCTGACGACCGGAGCGGCCGCGGAGTTGATTGTCGATGCGCCGCGACTCGTGCCGCTCCGTCCCGAGCACGTAGAGACCTCCGGCCGCCACGACCTTCTCGGCCTCCTCCTGCACGACCGCCTTGACCCGGTCGAAGACCGCGTCCCACTCCGTCTCGTACTCCTCCGGGGTGTCGATCGGGCTCAGCCCGCGGTGGTTCATTTCCGCCACGGCGAGGAATTCCGCATTTCCGCCGAGCATGACATCGGTGCCGCGACCGGCCATGTTGGTGGCAACCGTCACCGAACCGAGGCGCCCGGCCTGAGCCACGATCGCGGCCTCGCGGGCGTGGTTCTTTGCGTTGAGGACTTCGTGCTTCACGCCGCGTTTGGCGAGGAGTTTCGAGAGGTATTCGCTCTTCTCGACGCTCGTCGTGCCGACAAGCACCGGCTGTCCCTTGTCGTGGCGGCCGACGATGTCCTCGACCACCTGACCGAACTTCGACTCCTCGTTCTTGTACACGAGGTCCGACTGGTCGATTCGCTTCATCGGCTTGTTGGTGGGAATCGATACCACGCCGAGCCGGTAGGTGCTCATGAACTCGGCGGCTTCGGTCTCGGCCGTTCCCGTCATGCCCGAGAGCTTCTTGTACAGCCGGAAGTAGTTCTGCAGGGTCACCGTAGCGAGGGTCTGATTCTCGGCCTTGACCTCGACCCCTTCCTTCGCCTCGATGGCCTGATGGATCCCCTCGTTGTACCGACGGCCGAGAAGGATGCGACCGGTGTGCTCATCGACGATCAGCACCTCGCCGTTCATGACGACGTAGTCCTTGTCCTTCTTGAACAGGGCGGATGCCTTGATCGAGTTGTTGAGAAACGAGATCAACGGTGTGTTGGCCGACTCGTAGAGGTTGTCGATTCCGAGATAGTCTTCGACCTTCTCGATCCCGGGCTCGAGCACGCCGACCGTGCGCTTCTTCTCGTCGACCTCGTAGTCGACATCCGGGATCAGCTTCAGCGCGAGGTTCGCGAACTCGGCGAACCACCGATTGGCTTCGCCGGATGCCGGACCCGAGATGATGAGCGGTGTGCGGGCCTCATCGATCAAAATCGAGTCCACCTCGTCGACGATGGCGTAGTTGTGCCCGCGCTGAACCATGTCGCTCGCCTGCCAGGCCATGTTGTCGCGCAGGTAGTCGAACCCGAATTCGTTGTTCGTGCCGTAGGTGATGTCGGCCTCGTACTGTTCGCGTCGCTCCTCCGGAGTCTGCCCGGACAGGATCACCCCGGTGGTCATCCCGAGCGCGCGAAAGATTCGACCCATGAGTTCGGACTGGTAGCTCGCGAGATAGTCGTTGACGGTGATCACGTGCACGCCGCGGGAGGGGATTGCGTTGAGGTATGCCGCGAGGGTGGCGACGAGGGTCTTGCCCTCTCCGGTCTTCATTTCGGCGATGTTGCCCAGATGGAGAGCCGCCCCGCCCATCAGCTGGACGTCGAAGTGGCGCATGCCGAGCGTGCGTGTGGCCGCCTCCCGCACCGCGGCGAATGCCTCGGGCAGAAGATCTTCGAGCGACTCCCCGTTGGAGTAGCGCTCGCGGAACTCCACCGTCTCGCTCTTCAGGTCCTCGTCACTGAGGGCACTGAAATCGTCTTCCAGGTGATTGACGGCCTGCGCGTATCGCTCGAGCCGTCGAAGGACTCGACCCTCGCCGACGCGGAGAACCTTTTCGAGAACGTTGGCCACTGCTAACTCCAGATGAATGTGGGATGCGCCACGACAGCACCGCATTGCGGCGCCTGTGACCAGTTCGTAATGGTAACAAGACTAGCCCGTGCCGTCGCCGACGAACTGGACGCAGTCGGGCGGAGGCGCCGCTCCCGAACCGAGGCGCGGGGCCACCACTCCCGTGGTGACCCCGCGATTCGTCGGTGGCGGGCGTCAGCCCTTCGACTTCCGCGAGGCCGTCGCGGCCTCCTGCAGCTCGGTGGCGGAGTCGTCGAGGCCGATGACGCCGTAGTCCCAGCCCTTCCGGCGATACACGACGCTCGGACGGTCGGTCTCCGCATCCATGAACAGGTAGAAGTCGTGGCCGACCAGCTCCATGTAGTAGAGCGCGTCATCCACCGTCATCGGCACCTGGGCGAACACCTTCTTCCGGATGACCACGGGACTCCACGCGGACTCTTCGTCGGGCGTCGCCCCATCTTCGATCACGTCGATGGCCCCGGTGCGCACCTTTTCCATGACGGCGGCGTCTGCTGGGCGAAGGTCGGTGCCGCTGAAGCCGCCGGCTGAGGCCTCACGAAGCGAGGTGGGACGGTGCTGCCCGCGGTGGACCTTGTGGCGGTCTTTCGCGCGACGGAGTCGCTCGACGAGCTTGTCGAGTGCGAGGTCGAGCGCAACATACTTGTCCGACCCGTTGGACTCCGCCCGCACGAGGGGTCCCGGTCCGATCAGGGTGAGTTCGACGCGGTCCTCGCCGCTGGCGCCGTTCTTTTCGTTGTGGCGACTCACCTTGACCTCGAAAGCGAGGGCCTTGTCGGCGAGATGGAGGACCTTCTCGGCCTTTTCGGTTGCATATGACCGAAAACGATCGGTGATTCCTACGTTGCGGCCGTTGATGGAAATTTCCATTGCGCTCCCCAGTTCCTTCCGTCTTGGCGCGTCGCCCTGTGAAACCGGGCGATACTTCCGCGCCTCTTTCGCCCACCGTAGTCCCGGAGGCGCATCCCTGTCACTGGTTCCGCCAACCACTCACGACACACTCAGCGAACGCCGGGGTGTGGCCGCGAGAACCGCGGCGCCCACCACCTCGGCACCGCCGGCCCGGAGGGCGCGGATCAGTTCGGTGATCGTCGAACCCGTGGTGAAAACGTCGTCGACCACGAGAAACCGTCGACCCTCAAGCGGTCGGGTTGCCCGGAGCGAGCCCACGAGGTTCAGCTGCCGTTGAGCTCGATCGAGGGTCTTCTGGGGCGCTCGCTCGTGCACGTTCCCCAGTACCCGTGCCGGCCTCGGAAGCCCTGCCGCACGCAGGAGCTCGCGAACGGGGTCGTACCCCCGCTGTCGAAACGAGGTTCGGCCCGCCGGCGGGATCGTGAGTTCGACCCCGCGAGCAGCCCACGAGTCGGCCAGCCGAAGGTCGGGCGGCCGAGGGGCAGCAAGCCGAGGAGCCGCCTCTCGCGTCACCCGGTCGATCGCTGCGGCCAGCGGCACCGAGAGCGCCCTCACGATGTCTGTGCGCCCCTGCTCCTTCAGCCCGAGGATGGCGCGGCGCACGGCCCCGTCGTAGTCCAGAGCCGCGCACACAGCAGTGCCGTCGTCCATCATCCGAAGGGTCGGGATGCGAAGCAGGTGACGGCGACACTCGGAACAGAGGGCGCGATCGTGCGCACCGCACCCCGCGCAACTGACCGGGAGCACCACCGAGATGGCGTCGAGCAGGGCGTCACGGAGTGCGGGAGCCCGGGCTTTGAGTGCGGAGCGGACGGAGACCATCACCCGAGCCTGCCCCACCGTGCGCTCCGAGGACGCCGCGGGTCAGCGGTCGGTGGAGAATTCGGGTGAGTCGGCGCCGGGGAGGATCAGCGCTGCGTGGCGATGAAGTCGACCGCGATCTTGGACGACTGCCAGCTGCTTCCCCCCCAGGTGTAGATGGCCGAGTCGTCGCGTCCGAGCACACGGAGTCCGTCCTTTCCCTTGTTGCCGCCGACGATCTGGCGGGAGGGGATGAGGGAACCGAGAGCCGTCTTCTGGCCACCGATCGCGTAGAGCTCCACCTTCGACTGGCTGTCGGCCGTGATCAGCGTTCCCACCGTCCACTGGTCGACCCAGGTGGCGCCGATCGCCACGCCGGTGCCGATCGATACGTCGAGTATCGCCGGCCCGATTCCCGTCGGCTCGAGCTTGTCGTTGCGCAGGATTGCGGCCACCATCAGTCGCGGACCGGTGGGAGTGGACAGGAGCATGAGCACTCGGGCGCCCTCTCGAGACACCTCGAGGGACACCATCCGCGACCCGTCCTGCAGTTTCGGCGAGAGACTGTGCGCCACCCCTGACGGGTCGAACACGGTGATGGCGTTCGGATTGCTCGAGGGCACGGACCAGGTGTATCCGTCCGCGTCCATCGATGGGGCGATGAGATCAAGCCGAGGGTCAAGAATGGTCACCGACCCGCTCTTTCGCACCACGGAAACGCCCGAACTCCCGAGGACGGCGACGGACTGCTGATCGGAAGAGATCGTGGCGGCCTCCGGAGCGAGCGCGACCACCTTCGAACTGATTCCGGCGAGGTCCGCCACACGATTGTTCGCCAAAAAGCCGAACTCGTTCTTGCGCAGGACGAGTGCCTGGCTGTCGACGGAGAGGTCGACCTGAGGAGCCGCCGTGCCGAGGTCGGTGACCGGCACGGGAGTGCCCTGGATCGACATACTCACCCGGGAGATGCTTGACACCGCTCGGAGGCTCTCGGTGAGTTGAACGTGCATGAACTGGCGGTCGCGGGCACTTGCGAGCAGCGCCTCCTTCGAGAGGTCGACCTGCGCGACACCATCGGCGAGGGTGACGACGTTGCCGGCATCCGAGAGTTTGGTCCCGTCGGGGAATCGAGAGAACGCCGCGCCCTTCAACCAGTCCGGAGGGCCGGCGACGAGCGCGTTGACGATGCGGGTGGCCGCGGTGCCGCTCGCAAACCAACGCAGGTCGGGAACCAGATACTGGTTGTCGGGGGCGAGGAAGTAGAGCGGATACGGCCGGAAAATCCGCTGAAAGGTCTGGTCCGCGAGCACGATCCCGTTGGGGGCGGCACTGATGCGCCACTGCCCGCTCTCCTTCACGAACGAAAACGGGAGGGTGAACGACTGGTTGGATTGGGTGTACGCGCCGGTGCTGTCCACCGCTGCCGTGGCCTCGAACGAATAGCTGAGGGTCGCGCTGTCGACCTGGCCGATCTGCGGTGTGCCGGTGCGCACCTGCACGCTCTGCCGCGGGTCCCACTTCGGGGCGAAGCCGGCCGAAAGAAACTGCTTGGCGATCGCGTACCCGCCGGTGGCCGAAGTGAACGACGCGATGAAGCCCTTGAGGATCCCCTGCTGGGTCGCCCCTCGGGTGGGGCCTTCCGGGTTGAACGCGATTCCCGACCCGCTGGTGACCTCGCTGAGCGACAGGCCCGCACTGACCGGGCCGGAACTGGGGATGCCGACACAGGCCGTCAGCGCAAGAAGCGCTCCCGCACAAACGAGGGCAAGAGGTGCTCGCCTACGCATCTCGCACCCCCTCGAGGTGGAGGGCATCATCGGGCGGCAATTCGAGAGGAGAGGTGCCGATGGGACGCCCCCGCTCGCGCGGGAGGGTCAACCGGAAGCAGGTGCCCACCCCCAGCCGCGACCACACCTCCAGGCGGCCGTCGTGCAGCGTGGCATCCTCAAGCGCGATGGCCAGACCAAGACCCGTGCCACCGATGGTGCGCTGCCGCGACGGGTCGGCGCGCCAGAAACGGTCGAACACCCGGGAGACGTCTGTCTCCTTCATGCCGACACCGTGGTCGCGGACCGTGAGCGCGATGGCGGTGGCGTTGCTGTCCACCATCACGACGATCGGCCGCCCCTCACCGTGTTCGACCGCGTTGCCGAGCAGATTGCGCAGCACGCGACGGATGCGGCGGGCGTCGATCTCCGCGTCGAAATAGCCCCCGGGCGCCACGAGACGAAGCGCGGAGCCGCGCTGCTCGGCCAGCGGCTGCATTCCATCGACGGCGTCCTCGACGAGCCGCACCAGGTTGGTGGGTTCCAATTCCAGTTCGACTGCGCCCGCGTCGTAGCGGCTCACCTCGAGAAGGTCCGCGAGCAGTACTTCGAAGCGCTGCACCTGGGTATGAAGCAGTTCGGCAGTGCGCGCGGGAGCCGGTGCGAAATCCTCCCGGTGATCGTAGAGCACATCGCCGGCCAAACGGATGGTGGTGAGCGGCGTCCGCAACTCATGGGACACGTCGGATACGAATCTCTGCTGGAGGCGGGACAACTCGGCGAGCTTCGTGATCTGCTGCTGGAGGCTGTCGGCCATCCCGTTGAAGGAGCGAGCGAGGGTCGCGATCACATCGTCCCCCCGCTCCGGTATGCGCTGTTCCAGTTGGCCGGCCGCCAGTTTCTCACTCGTTTCTGCGGCGATCCTGATCGGCCCCACCACGAGGCGCACCACCGTGTAGGTGACGGCACCGATGAGCAACACGAGGGCGAGTCCGCCGAGGGCGAGGGTCTGTTGCACATAGCCGAGCGTCGTTTGAACCGACGACAGGTTGTAGACGAGGTACAGCTCGTAACTCCCGGCGGTCGGTACCCGAATCTGGGAGCCGATGACCAAGGCCGGGGATCCGTCCGGCAGCGTCTCCGACTGGTACTGCACGTGCGCGACATCCGCAACCACCCGCGCCCGGAGAGCGGGGGTGACGACGCTGTCGGGAAAGTTGGTGGATGAGATCGGCTGCATGTTCTGCGGCGTCTCCGGCTGCCCCGGAGTGCGCTTGATGGCGAACTTCGTGCTTCCGGGAGAAGTGGTGGACGGCAGGATCTTGTCCGTGACCGAGTTCGCAACGATGTCGAGTTCCACCGTCGGCGCCTGGTCGTTGGTCGGTTGCGCCGCGTCGAAGGTGCTTTGGGCTTGATTGTGGATGGCGCGCGCCTCCTCCTGCACCTGGATGCTGCGCGACGCGAAGAGGTTGTTGGCGATACTCACGGAGATGAAGGCGCCGATGATGAGGACGGCGAATCCCGAGAGCATCACGGTGATCGCGACCGTACGGAACTGCAGCGAAGAGCGCCAGAAGGCGACGACGCGATGCGGAAACGCGTGCCAGTCGAGACCGTTCACGACCGACGCCCCGCACGGGGCGAATCGTCAGAATTCATCGGCTTGGTCAGGTACTTGCGCCCGCGCGATAGCCGACGCCGCGCACGGTCATGACGATTCGAGGGTTGTCCGGGTCTTCTTCCACCTTGGCACGCAGGCGTTGCACGTGGACGTTCACCAAGCGGGTGTCGGCCTTGTAGTGGTACCCCCAGACCTGCTCCAACAGCATCTCCCGGGTGAACACCTGTTTCGGCTTCAGGGCGAGGGCCAACAGCAACTCGAATTCGAGCGGGGTGAGATTGATCTTGGCCGCACCCCGCTTCACCTCGTGGCCGGCGACATCCAGTTGCAGGTTCCCCACCTGCAAGACGTTGGTCGGCGTCGCCGGTGTCGGGCGCAAGCGGGTGCGGATGCGGGCGACGAGCTCCTTCGGATTGAACGGCTTGACGACGTAGTCGTCGGCACCGCTTTCCAGCCCGCGCACGACATCGGTGGAGTCGGACTTCGCCGTGAGCATGATGATCGGGACGCCCGACTCGGTGCGGATCTCCGCACAGACCTCGATGCCGTTCTTGCCGGGCAGCATGAGGTCGAGGAGCACGAGATCGGGTTTGGTCTCTCGGTAGGCCGCGAGAGCGAGGCTGCCGTCCCCGCAAAATGAGGGCTCGAAGCCCTCGGTGCGAAGCACGATACCGATCATCTCCGCGAGGGCTGTGTCGTCATCGACTACAAGGATTCGTGCGGTCATTTTCCGGTCTTTGTCTGGGTCGTTCGGGTCTGAGACTGACTCAGATGCTCTCGCATAAGAGTAGTCGAGTGTGAAAGCATAATCTCCTGGGCTGTGCAGCCCCGATTGCGACCGATCGTGCCAGGCACGGAGAGGCCCACACGTGACCGACAACCAATGGACGAGCCCCGGGATCGAAGGACGTCCGCCGGCACTGCCCGAGCCGGCGGCGCCCGGATACACCGCCGATCCCGGCCCGGCCGTCGGGCCCGGAGGCGCCCAACCCGGTTGGACCCCCCCGCCGAAACCGGGCCTCATCCCCCTCCGACCGCTCGACCTCGGCACCATTCTCGGCGCATCATTCCGCGTGCTCCGTCGCAACCCCAGGCCCACTTTCGGTGCCGCCCTGCTCCTCCAGGGCAGCGTGTCTCTCCTCCTGTTCCTCGTCGTCGCTGGCGCCACCTTCGGTGCGGTCTCCCACATCGGTTCGAGCACCACCGAGAATGCCGCCCAGATTATGGCCGGCTCCAGCGGGCTGATCATCCTGGCTGGCATCGTGCCGGCACTGCTCACCGTCGCCGCCTCCGCGATTCTGCAGGGCATCATCGTTCTCGAGGTATCGCGCGGCGCCGTCGGTGAGAGATCGACCCTGCGGGCGCTCTGGAACCGGGCACGGGGCAGAATCGGCGCCCTCATCGGCTGGGCGGCGCTCGTGCTTCTCGCGTTGAGCCTCGTTTTCGGTGCGCTCGCCGTCATCGTCGTACTCCTCGCGGTGACCTTCGGCACCGGGGGGCTCATCGGGGCGGTGCTCCTCGGATTCTTCGGGCTGCTCGGCCTTGGCGCACTCTCCATCTGGTTGAGCACCAAACTCGCGTTCGTGCCGAGCGCGCTCGTGATCGAGCGTCTCAGCATCCGGAATGCGGTCGCTCGGTCCTGGTGGCTCACCGAATCGTACTTCTGGCGCACCCTCGGAATCTCGGCGCTCGTCGCGGTGATCTTGGGCGTCGTGACACAGGTGGTTGGCCTTCCGCTCAACGTGGTCTCCCAGTTCGCCACGGTCCTCATCGACCCGCAGGGCCAGAACGGAAGTGGCGCCATCGTTCTCGTCGTCGTGCTCGCGGTGCTGTTCGTCGTGATCCTGGTGGTATTCCAGTCCGTCACCTCGGTCGTGCAGTCTGCGACGACCGCTCTGCTCTACCTCGACCTCCGCATTCGCAAGGAAGGTCTCGATCTCGAACTCGCCCGCTACGTCGAAGCGAAACAATCCGGCGACCAGAACGTCGTCGATCCACTCCTGCACGACCTACCGATGGCCCGCCCGCCGGCCGTCCACGACCCGCCGTGGGGGTGATCGGTGCGGCGTTCGCGTTCGTATCCGCCGAAATTCCGGTAAACCCGGATGCCCCGCAGGGCAGGCGCTGGGTCATCGACGAACTCGCGAAGCCGGAATTCCGTTCCGCCCAGCCGACCTGGTTCGACCGTGCCGCGAAGGCGGTCTGGGACTGGCTGCAGTCGTTGCGAATCGGCGACGGCGTCGGAGTGCAAGGACCCATTCTCGTCGTTGCGGCCCTCGTCGTGGTCGCGTGCCTCGTCGCGGCGTTCGTCGTCTTCGGTGCACCGCGGCGGGGTAGCCGCAGCACCGCGCGCGCTGGCCTGTTCGGCGACGACGACCCCCGCGATGCCGCCGCGATACGCCGCTCGGCCGAAGAGGCGGCTTCCCGAGCGCAGTGGGCGCTCGCGATCGAGGAGAGCTTTCGGGCGATCGCCCGCGGCCTCGCCGAACGCACCATCATCAGCGTCTCACCCGGCACGACCGCGCGGGAGTTCGCGGTACGCGCCGGCGCCGTGCTACCGGGGTTCTCCGCGAGACTCGGCCGCGCGGCATCCTCCTTCGACGACGTTCGCTACCTCGGCCGGGAGGGAACCGAGGCGGCCTATCGCTCGACCGCGGAACTCGACCGCGAATTGCAGACCGCTCGCCCTCCGCTCCTCTCAGTCCCACCGACGATGCCGACTCTGCCGAATTCCCCGGTCTCGTGACGAGCGTCACGAGACCTCGCGTCGCCACCGATACGAAGCAAACCACCCTCACCCCCACCATCCGTGCGGCGAGCCGTCGGTCGCTCTACTGGATCGGGGTGGCCGGATTCCTCCTCCTTATCGCGGTGATCGTGCTCGCGACGACCGGATCCTCGACCGGTGGCGTGCGATTCTCGCCGACCAACGCCGCACCGGCCGGAAGTAAAGCGATCGCCGAGGTTCTGAGACAGCGCGGGGTGGATGTCGCGGTGCCCGCCACTCTCGCGGCGGCGACGGCAGCCCTGCGTACGCCGGTCGGCACCACCCTGCTCCTCGTCGACCCGGATTCGCACCTCGACCGCAGGCAACTCCGCTCCCTCGCCGCACTGGCCGGCCACGTGGTGCTGCTTTCTCCCACCTACTCCCAGCTGGCGGCTCTCGCCCCCGAAGTCAAGCCGGCCGGAATCGTGGGCCGGGCAGCATTGACAGCAGGCTGTGCCCTCCCGGCCGCGACCGCCGCCGGTACCGTTGGCGGCGCCGGATCGGGCTACCGCGTCACGGCCGGCTCCGCACCCACCTCGACCTGCTTCGGCAGCGGGAAAGGGGTGTTCTCTGTGGTCGACATCGCCGGATCGGCCCCGCGTCTCACCGTGGTCGGCACGGGCGCGGTCTTCGACAACGAGCATGTCGCGCAGCGCGGCAACGCCGCCCTCGCACTGGGTCTCCTCGGCGATCACCCCCGACTCGTCTGGTATCTTCCGACCATCGATGACTCCTCGATCAGCGGCCCGAGCATCGCCGAGCTCAGTCCCGCCTGGGTCGGATCGGTCGCTCCGCTCGTCATCATCGTCGCGCTCGTGGCCGCCTTCTGGCGCGGGAGGCGCCTCGGCCCGCTCGTCATCGAGAACCTTCCGGTCGTGGTCCGTGCCAGCGAGACGATGGAGGGACGCGCGCGTCTGTACCAGAGCGGTGCCGCGCGGCTCCGCGCCCTCGACTCGCTGCGCATCGGCGCGATCTCCCGGCTGGCGACCGTCTGCGGGTTGTCCCGTCGCGCGACGGTGGATGAGATCATCGCGGCGAGCGCGGCGATCACCTCCCGGAACCCCGCCGACATCCGCTCGCTGCTTCTGACCGCCGAACCCGGTTCCGATCGGGAGCTCGTGCGGCTCTCCGACGGGCTGCTCGAGCTCGAGCGGGCGGTCGACCGCGACATCCGACCAACCTGATCCCCACCACCGCCAGCCACCGGGAGAATGAACGAATGACCGACACCGACCTCGTTGCGCCCGCTTCGGGCGCCCCCACCGGCGCCGCGGCTCTCCGCGAGCACTTCTCGCGGGTCCGGTTGGAGGTGGGCAAAGCCGTCGTCGGCCAGGACGGCGCGGTGACGGGGCTCATCATCGCCCTGCTCTCCGGCGGCCATGTGCTCCTCGAGGGGGTTCCGGGGGTCGCGAAGACTCTGCTCGTCCGCTCGCTCAGCAGGGCGCTCGCGCTCGAAACGAAGCGGGTACAGTTCACCCCCGACCTGATGCCCGGGGACGTCACCGGGTCCCTCGTCTACGACGCCCGCAGCGGGGAGTTCGACTTCCGCGCCGGGCCGGTGTTCACCAACATCCTGCTTGCCGATGAGATCAACCGCACGCCTCCGAAGACCCAGTCCTCACTGCTCGAGGCGATGGAGGAGCGACAGGTGAGCGTCGACGGCGAGACCCGCCCCCTTCCCGTTCCCTTCATGGTTGCCGCGACCCAGAATCCGATCGAATACGAGGGCACCTACACGCTGCCCGAAGCACAACTCGACCGCTTCCTGCTCAAACTGGTGCTCGAAACCCCCGATCGCGCCGACGAGGTGGAGGTACTCGCCCGAAGTGACGCCGGATTCGACCCGCGCAATCTCGAGGCCGCCGGGGTCACCGCGGTGCTGGATGCCGCCACTCTCGCCGCGGCCCAGGTCGAGGTCGGTCACGTGCGGGCCTCCCCCGACCTGCTCGCCTACCTCGTGGATCTCGCGCGCGGCACCCGTCAGAGCCCGAGCGTGAAGCTCGGCGTCAGTCCCCGCGGAACGACGGCGCTCCTCACCGCAACGAAGGCCTGGGCCTGGCTCAACGGTTTCGACGCGATCACGCCCGATCACGTGCAGGCGATGGTGCTGCCGGTCTGGAGGCACCGAATCCAACTGCGTCCGGAGGCAGAGCTCGAAGGCGTGTCTCCGGATGCCATCCTTCGCTCGATCCTCAGCCAGGTGCAGGTGCCGATCTAGATGGTCGGGGACTGCTGATGGCATGGTCCGGGCGATTCGTGGTCCTCGTGGGCCTCGGCGTGCTGCCGATCGTCGCGCTCAACGCCCCCGGGTTGCTCGGCCCGTGGCTCCTTCTCTCCGCCGTGATCGGGGGAGCGGACCTCGCGCTCGCGGGGTCGCCGCGGCGCCTTCGGCTCGAGCGCGAACTCCCGGTTCGAGTTCGACTCGGCGAGACCGTGGTCTCCGCCGTGCTGGTGACGAACGACGGACGTCGCGTGGTCCGCGGCATTCTGCGAGACGGCTGGCAGCCCTCCGCCGGCGCCACCCCGACCCGCGCGCGACTTCTTCTGCCTGCGGGCGAGCGGCGACGCATCCAGACCTCGCTCACGCCGTTCCGTCGCGGCGAGCGGCATGCCGCCCAGGTGACCGTGCGGTCATTCGGGCCGTTGGGGCTGCTTGCCCGCCAGGCGACGATCGACCTGCCGGGCACCATCCGGGTGCTCCCCCCGTTCAACTCTCGCAAGCACCTTCCGTCCCGGCTCGCCCGACTGCGCGAGCTGGATGGGCGCGCGAGCGTGATGATCCGCGGGCAGGGCACGGAGTTCGACAGTCTGCGCGAGTATGTGCGCGGCGACGACGTGCGCTCGATCGATTGGCGTGCCACGGCGCGGCGAAACGATCTCGTCGTGCGCACGTGGCGGCCGGAGCGGGATCGTCGGGTGGTGATCGTGATCGACAGCGGTCGCACATCGGCCGCCCGCATCGCCAACGAGCCGCGCATCGACACCGCCGTCGAGTCGGCTCTTCTTCTCGCGGCGCTGGCCACGCGTGCGGGCGATCGAGTGGACCTCATCGTCTTCGATCGCCGGGTTCGCGGGCGCGTGCAGGGAGCGAGCGGACCGGAACTGCTCTCCCGAATGGTCGACGTGATGGCCCCGATCGACCCAGAGCTCATCGAGATGGACTGGTCCGCCGTTCCCTCCCTCGTGCGTTCGGCGACCAGCCAGCACGCCCTCGTGGTGCTCCTCACCTCGATCGATGCGGCCGGCGGCGCCCGCACACTCCTCGGGATGCTTCCGCAGCTCACGCGCAAACACACGGTGGTCGTCGCCTCGGTCACCGACCCGTCCGTGCTGTCGGCATCGCTCGAGCGCGGCAACCGCGACCAGGTCTACCGCGCGGCCGCGGCCGAGCGCGCGACGCTCGACACCAGCCGGGTCTCCGCCGCCATCCGCCAACTGGGCGCGGATGTCGTCACCGGAGCCCCCTCGGATCTGCCGCCGGCCCTCGCCGACCGCTACATCGCGCTCAAGGCCGCCGGCCGACTGTAGTCCCCGGCCCACCGAGTCCCCGGCATCCGCCGACCGAAAAACCAGGAGAATCGCCAATAAATGGGGACTTTCGCGCCAAAACGCCCCCTTTCATGGCGAATCTCCTGCGTTTTCGGCCGGGCGGGAGGGGCGGGAGGGGCGGGAGGGGATGCGCGCGCCGGACGCGGGGGACGCCCCCCCCCCACCCGGCCCCCGCGGGGCCGGGGTGGGCGGGTTGAGCACCCCACCCCCACCCCCCCCCC
>JANMBI010000261.1:0-16047 GCA_031360325.1 Frigoribacterium sp.
GCGGCGGTCGTCGGAGAGAACAGTTCGCCGAACGAGAGGGGAATGAAGTTGTAGTCCATGGTGTGTTTCGCTCCCTTAACCGATGCGGTCTCGTCGACCGAGGATGCCCTGTGGGCGGAAGAGGAGGATGAGGATCATGACCACGAGCGCGGCCACGTACTTCAGGTTCTCCGGAATCCAAATTGTCGACACGTTGATGAAGACGCCGATCACGATGGAGCCGATGAGGGCGCCGAAGGCGGTGCCGAGACCTCCGAGTGTCACCGCCGCGAAGATCAATAGCAGGATCGACGCCCCGGTATCCCAGCGCAGGGACTGGTAGTACCCGACGAACACACCGGCGAGCGCGGCGAGCGCGGCTCCACCGATCCAGACGGTGCGGATCACTCCCTCAACGTCGATTCCGGATGCGGCGGCGAGAGACCGGTTGTCGGCCACCGCCCGGGTCGCCTTGCCGATCTTGGTGCGAAGGAGGACGTAGGCCACGGCGAGAAGAAGCACGATGGCGACCACAGCGCCCGCAACATCCGTGAATTTGAGGCTGATTGCGCCGACCACGAGGAACGGCTTTGTCGAGTTCGGCAGCGTGAGCCGATCAGCGCCCCAGAAGAATACGAAGGTGTACCGGAGGGCGAGGGAAAGCCCGATCGTCACGATCATCAGCGGGATGAGGCCGAGGTTACGTTTTCGCAACGGCTTCCACAGGGTGGCGTTCTGCACCCATCCGAAGACGCCGCCGAGCACGACCGCCAGGATGATGGCGATCCAGGCCGGCCACCGCAGGACGCCGCTGAAGCTGTAAGCCACCAGCGCCCCGAAGGTCACGAGTTCACCGTGCGCGAAGTTGTTGAGGCCGGTCGTGCCGTAGATGAGGGATAGCCCGATCGCCGCGAGGGCGAGCAACAGACCGAAGATGAGTCCGGTCACGATCTTCGACCAGAAGATGTTCCAGAACTCGACACTCGTCTGCCTCGGCGTGCCGCCGTTAGCGCCCGGAGCGGGGGTGGCTCCGATTGCCGGATTCGAGGGCGAGACGAGGAAGTTCGCCGGCACTCCGGTGTTCTGGGCGAAGACGTCCACCTTGCGAGGATTCTGGTTGGGGAAACCTGCTCCGGCGGGGAGCGACTTCTCGTCGACGGTGACGGTGTAGGTGCCCGACTTGGCGAAGCCCACGAGCACCTTGCCGTCCGCCCCGGTGACGACGGTTTCGCTGAAGCCACCCGCGCCGGTGATCGTTACGTTGACGTTCGGGACGCCCGCCTTGTCCGCGTCGAGGCGGATCCAGATCTGCATCGATTGCTTCGCGGTAGCGGGATCGACCGGGGGAGTCGTTGCAGCGGATGCCGCATTCGCGAAGACCGGACCGGTCGACAGTGCGAACACCGCGAGCAGCACGGCAGCGAAACCGATGAGCCAGCGCGTTCGCTGTGGCTGGGCACTTCGTACGAGTGTCACGAATCCTCCAAGACGCACACCAGCCGGGAGAACGGGGTTCCCGGGCCTTTCTGGCGCACGTCGTCGTTGACGTTACTTGTGGTTTGTGTCTCGCGTGTTTCGCGCGAGGGCACAATACTCTGGTTGGCTAATTATGGGGGTGGAATGGCGGGAGGTCTAACCGGTTAATATGGCTTACCGGAATCCATCGTCGCAGCCCGGACCTTTCCCCCACCCGCACGTGCGAAAAACGAGGACTTCATGGACAACGGCGATCCCTTCGGCTTCATCGGGCTCACCTACGACGACGTGATGCTGCTCCCGGGACACACCGACGTGATCCCGAGCGAGGCGGACACCGGCACGCGGTTGAGTCGACGCATCACCGTCGCGGCCCCGCTCCTCTCCTCGGCCATGGACACGGTGACCGAGTCGCGCATGGCTATCGCGATCGCCCGAGAGGGCGGGTTCGGCGTCCTTCACCGCAATCTGTCGCTCACCGATCAGGCGGACCAGGTGGATCGAGTCAAGCGAAGCGAATCGGGCATGATCACGAACCCGGTGACCACCACCCCCGACGCGACCGTTGCGGAAGTGGATGCCCTGTGCGGTCGATTCCGTGTCTCCGGCCTGCCGGTGGTGGAGGGCGACGGAACCCTGGTGGGCATCATCACCAACCGCGACATGCGCTTCGTCTCTCCCTTCGAGAAGTCATCGACCCTGGTGCGCAATGTGATGACCCGCACCCCCCTGATCACCGCGCCCGAGGGAATCGACCCCGACGACGCAATCGCGATCTTCGCCAAGCACAAGATAGAGAAGTTGCCTCTCGTGGATGCGTCGGGGCGGCTGCGCGGTCTCATCACCGTAAAGGACTTCGACAAGTCCGAGAAGTATCCGAACGCCACCAAGGACGAGAACGGCCGGTTGCGCGTCGGAGCCGCGATTGGATTCTTCGGGGATGCCTGGGATCGCGCGATGCTGCTCATCGACGCGGGGGTCGACGCCCTCGTGGTCGACACTGCCAACGGCGACAGCGCCGGGGTGATCGACATCATCCGGCGGCTGAAGAGCGATCCGGTCGCGCGGCACGTGGACATCATCGGCGGCAATGTGGCGACGCGCGGCGGGGCGAAGGCGCTCGTGGATGCGGGAGCAGACGCCATCAAGGTGGGGGTCGGTCCCGGCTCGATCTGCACCACGCGAGTGGTCGCGGGAGTCGGGGTGCCGCAGGTGACGGCCGTCTACGAGGCCTCCCTCGCAACACGCGAAACCGGGATCCCGGTGATCGCCGACGGCGGACTGCAGTATTCGGGAGACATCGCGAAGGCGCTCGTGGCCGGCGCCGACACGGTGATGCTCGGATCGCTGCTCGCCGGCTGTGACGAGAGCCCCGGCGACCTGGTATTCGTCAACGGCAAGCAGTTCAAGAAGTACCGGGGGATGGGATCACTCGGTGCGCTTCAAAGCCGGGGGGAGAAGACCTCCTATTCGAAGGATCGCTACTTCCAGGCCGATGTTCCCTCCGATGACAAGCTCATTCCCGAGGGCATCGAGGGCCAGGTCCCCTACCGCGGTCCGCTCTCCGCGGTCGCCTACCAACTGCTCGGTGGACTTCGACAGTCGATGTTCTACACCGGCGCCCGCACGATCCCGGAGTTGAAGGCGAGGGGCAAATTCGTGCGGATCACCGCCGCCGGCCTCAAGGAGTCGCACCCGCACGACATCCAGATGACGGTCGAGGCGCCGAACTACTCAGGGTAGTTCGGGTGCGGTGCACCCCTCGGCGTTGGCCGGTGGCGGTGCTCGTTGGCGGCGGGGCTGCCGGCGGTGCTGCTCGGGCCGGTCGTTCGCGGCGGTGCTGCTCGTGCCGGTCGTTCGCGGCGGCACGGCGGGCGTATGCGGACGCTCCGGGCCGGCGCGCTGGCCCGCACGGTCCGCACTGGCCCGGAATGCAGTGTCATGTGTGCTCGCGGCTTCCCGGGCGACCTCTCCTCCCGGCCGGGGACAGTGTTCCGACTTCGCCACTGATCCGGCATCGCGGCACTCGGTCCCCGCCCACCGGGCGATCGTTTTGCGCATGCAGAACATCGCCCCCATCCGCGACATCACATTCGTCTCCGAGCTTCGACAGTTCGACCTCGACGGTCGACCGTTCCGCCGAGCCGCCCAACGAGGGGATGCGGTGCGAATTCATCGCGGCGCCTACCTGCCCGCGAAGCTGTGGCACAGTCTCGATCGAACCGAGCAGTTTCGGCACCGTGTCATCGCCGCAACGGGCGCGAGCCGCACGCATCCCACCCTGAGCCATCGTTCGGCCGCCGTCGTTTGGGGGATACCGCTCATCGGTCCACTCCCGAAGCTCGTCGACGTGCTGGCGAGCGACACTGCGGGAAGCCGCACGGAAGGGTCGTTTCGGCGCCATGCGACCCGTTTTCTCGACAGCGACGTCGAGCTGATCGGCGGGGTCCCCGTGACCAGCCTGCGGCGGACGGTCATCGATCTTGCCCTCGTGCTCCCGTTTCCCGCGGCAGTGGCAGCGCTGGACTGGGCGATCCGGCCGGGCACCACGGGGTCGCCGAAGCCGAGCTGCACCATCGCGGATCTCTGGGATGGCGTCACCGACCTGGAGATATCGCGCGGCCACCGGCGCGTCAGCCGGGCGATCCAGTTCGGCGACCGTCTCTCCGGTTCCGCCGGGGAGTCTTTGAGTCGGGCGATCATCCACGAGCTGGGATTCCCCGCGCCGGTGCTGCAGCAGCGATTCGACGACAGACGCGGACTCATCGGGTACACGGATTTTTGGTGGCCGCAGTTCCGTCTCATCGGCGAGTTCGACGGACTCCTCAAGTACACGAGGGGAGCATTCGGCTCCACGCTGTCGATCAGCGAGATTGTGGTGGCGGAGAAGAAGCGCGAGGACCGGCTCCGGGCTCTTGGGCCGTCGGTGGCGCGGTGGCTCTGGGAGGACACAACGGCGCCGCGATCACTGTTCACACTCCTGCGCGAGGCCGGGTTGCCGTCGAGGAGGCGTGGCGCGTAGTCGTGGCGGGACGGCACCACGAGACGCTGAAGCAATCCGGGCGTGTGCGGACAGTCCGGGCCGGCGTGCGAGCCCGGACTGTCCGCATACGCCCGAGTTGCCGGCGGCCCGGGGCAGACACACTCCGCGACGCCGAACCCGCGCCACCGCAGGCCACCGCCGCGGGCCACCGCCGGGGGCCGCCGCCGCAGGCCCCCGCTACGGGCTACCGCCGCAGGCCCCCGCCGCAGGCCCCCGCTACGGGCTACCGCCGCGGGCCGCCGCCGCGGGCCGCCGCCGCGGGCCGCCGCCGCGGGCCACCGATACGGGCTACCACCACGGCGCACCCCGGGTAGGGTTGGGCCTGTGAGTGATGTAGAGATCGGGCGAGCCAAGCGCGCTCGGCGAGTGTATGCCTTCGACGACATCGCCATCGTGCCGAATCGGCGCACTCGCGACCCCCAGGACGTGTCGGTCAACTGGGGCATCGACGCCTACCAGTTCGACATCCCGTTCATCGCCGCACCGATGGATTCCGTCGTGTCGCCGACCACCGCCATCCTGATGGGAAAGCTCGGGGGGCTCGGCGTTCTCGACCTCGAGGGCCTCTGGACCCGCTACGACGATCCGGAGCCGTACCTCCAAGAGATCCGCGATCTCCCGGCCGGGGACGCGATCCGTCGAATGCAGGTGATCTATTCCGAGCCGATCAAGCCGGAACTGGTGATCTCGCGTCTGGCCGAGATCCGGGCCGGCGGCGTCACGGTCGCGGCGGCCCTCTCGCCGCAGCGCACCCAGGAGCTCTCGAAGACCGTTGTCGAGGCCGGGGTCGACCTGTTCGTGATCCGAGGCACCACTGTGAGCGCCGAGCACGTCTCCCAAAATCAGGAGCCGCTCAACCTGAAGAAGTTCATCTACGAACTCGACGTTCCCGTGATCGTCGGCGGCGCCGCCGGCTACACGCCCGCACTCCACCTGATGCGTACGGGCGCGGCTGGCGTTCTGGTGGGGTTCGGCGGCGGAGCGGCGTCGAGCACTCGCGCGAGTCTTGGCATCCACGCACCGATGGCGACGGCAGTGGCGGATGTCGCGGGAGCGCGTCGCGACTACATGGATGAGTCGGGCGGCCGCTACGTTCACGTGATCGCCGACGGCGGCCTCGGTACCTCGGGCGACATCGCCAAGGCATTCTCTGTCGGCGCGGACGCCGTGATGCTCGGATCGACCCTTGCGCGGGCCACCGAAGCCCCGGGCCGGGGCTGGCACTGGGGCGCGGAAGCCCACAACGGTGAGTTTCCGCGCGGCAACCGGGTGGCGGTGGGGCAGGTGGCTCCGCTCGAGCAGGTTCTTTTCGGCCCGTCCACGGTCGCGGATGGCACCGTGAATCTCGTCGGCGCCCTTCGCCGATCGATGGCGACCACCGGGTACTCCGATCTCAAGGAATTCCAGCGGGTCGAAGTGGTCGTGGCGCCGTACCAGAAATAACACCGAAGACACGCGATTGACGGAGGCAGAGAGATGGCCAGACTCAAGACGGTAACCCGTTCCTCGAAACTGGGGCCGGACGAACGCGCAGAGGCGATAACCGCGCTGAAGCAGAAGGAACTCGACATCCTCGTCGTGGGGGGCGGAATCGTCGGAACGGGCAGTGCCCTCGATGCCGTGACCCGTGGGCTGAGCGTCGGCATGGTCGAGGGCCGGGACTGGGCGAGCGGCACCTCGAGTCGGTCCTCGAAGCTTGTCCACGGCGGCATCCGCTACCTCGAACAGCTCGACTTCCGACTGGTCAGGGAGGCGCTCATCGAGCGCGGCCTGTTGCTGCAGCGCCTCGCCCCGCACCTCGTGAAGCCGGTGCGTTTTCTCTACCCATTGAAAAAGCGGGTCATCGAGCGCTTCTACATCGGGGCCGGGATGCTGCTGTACGACATCTTCAGCTACAGCGGCGGTCGGCCTCCGGGTGTGCCGCACCACCGTCACCTCTCAAAGTCCCAGGTCATGCGCTCCATCCCGAGCCTCGCAAACGACGCTCTGGTTGGCGGAATCACCTACTACGACGCCCAGGTGGACGACGCCCGATATGTCGCGAGTCTCGCGCGCACGGCATCGTTCTACGGCGCCCACGTGGCAAGTCGTGTTCGCGTCGAGGGTTTCATCAAGGTCGGTGAGCGCGTCGTGGGGGTCAATGCACACGACCTCGAGACCGGAGAGCGGTTCGAGATCCGAGCGAAGCAGGTCGTCAACGCCACGGGCGTGTGGACCGATGACACCCAGTCGATGGTGGGTGAGCGCGGCCAATTCAAGGTGCGGGCCTCGAAGGGCGTGCATCTGGTCGTGCCCCGCGACCGGTTCCAGTCGAGCATGGGGTTGTTGTTGCGCACCGAGAAGAGCGTGCTCTTCGTGATCCCCTGGGGTCGCCACTGGCTCATCGGCACGACCGACACCGACTGGCACCTCGACAAGGCGCACCCCGCCGCGACAGCGGCGGACATCGACTACATCCTCGAGCATGTCAACAGCGTGCTCGCCGTGAAGCTCACCCGCGACGACGTCGAGGGGGTCTACGCGGGCCTCAGACCGCTTCTCGCCGGGGAGTCCGACCAGACCTCGAAGCTGTCACGAGAGCACATCGTGGCTCACAGCGTTCCCGGCCTCGTGGTGGTTGCCGGCGGCAAATGGACGACCTACCGCATCATGGCGAAGGACGCGATCGATGCGGCCGCGGCAGCGCTCGACGCCAACGTTCCGAAGAGTGTCACCCAGGACATCGCGCTGCTTGGGGCGGAGGGCTACCAGGCAGCCTGGAACAAGCGGGCGAAGATCGCGCGGGCGTTCGGGGTGCACCGGGTGCGAATCGAGCACCTCCTCAACCGCTACGGCGTGATGACGGATGAGTTGCTCGACCTGATCCGAGAGACGCCATCGCTCAACACGCCGCTGCCGGGCGCCGACGACTACATCGAGGCCGAGATCGTCTACGCGGCGACGCACGAGGGGGCACTCCACCTCGAGGACGTGCTCGCGCGTCGCACCCGGATCTCGATCGAGGCCTGGGATCGCGGCGTCTCCGCTGCGCCGGTGGCCGCGGCTCTCATGGGTGGGGTGTTGGGCTGGGATTCCGAGCGAATCGACCGTGAGGTCAACAACTACCTCAAGAGAGTGCAGGCCGAGCGCGACAGTCAGCTAGAGCCCGACGACGAATCCGCCGACCGCGTGCGACTCGAGGCTCCCGACATCGTCTCGGTGAAGTAGGGGCGAGGTCTGACGCGCAGCGACCGCACGGCTGGTCACCGAGCGGCTCGGTAGACTTGGGGCCGGTTTCGGGGTTCGGAAAGGGTTGCACCATGGTCGACGTTAGGCGGGTCAAGCTGCCGGGAGTGGGTGTCTTGCACACCTTCGTCACGGCGGACGGCGGCAAGGCCGGCGTCATCACCCACCGGTCTGGGCACAGCGACCTGATCACCTTCGCCGACGAGGAGGACGGATCGGACTCGAGCAAGGTCTCCCTACGCTTGAGCGAAGATGAGGCGCACACTCTCGCCGAGCTGCTCGGAGGAACGCGGATCACCGAGGGGCTCGACAAACTCGACCAGATCCCGGGGCTGTCGATCGACTGGTTCACGGTGGACTACGACGACCACATCGCCGGTCAGCAACTCGGCAATCTGGCCTCGCACGGGGTGGTCGGCCTCACCGTCGTCGCGGTGGTCCGCGGCGAATCGGCGAACCCCGCGCCGGCCGACGACTTCAAGGTGTTCCCCGGAGACACCCTCGTCGTTGCGGGGTCTCCCGAGAAGGTGAACAAGGCCTTCGCCTTCTATCGGACCGGCGACCTCGCACACAAGCTGTCGGTCGACTCGACTCCCGGAGAGTAGAGGTGCACCTCGGCGGCGAACTCCTCGCCCTCGGTCTGCTCTTCGTCATCGCCTATGTCCTCGGCCGGCTCGGCAAGAAGATCGGCCTGCCGGCAGTCCCCGTCTATATGCTGGTCGGCCTGGTTGCGAGTCCCCATCTCCACCTCATTCCCCTGGGATTCACCGCGGCGAACCTGGAACTCGTCGCGGTCTTCGGACTGATCTTTCTGCTCTTCAGCCTCGGACTGGAATTCGACCAGGACGAGTTCTATGGGAATGCCAGGGCCCTGCTGCTTTCCGGCGGCACCCGGATTGCCATAAACATGGTGGTCGGTTTCGCGCTCGGCGTCTGGGTGGGGTGGGGTACCAAGGAGGCCCTGGTCATCGCGGGGATGACGGCAACCTCATCGAGTGCGATCGTCACCAAGTTGCTCATCGAGTTCCGCCGTCTCGCCAATCGCGAAACACCGGTGATTCTCGGCATCATGGTGCTCGAGGACGTCTTCATCGCGATCTACCTCTCCATCATCTCCGTCGTTCTCGGCAAGGCGATCGGTCTCGGGCCGGTGCTTCTCCAACTCACGATCTCATTCGCGTTCCTGATCGCGATGTTCGCGCTCGCACGGTGGGGTGGACGTGTCGTGTCGAAGCTCGTGCAGACGCGGGACGACGAGCTGTTCACCATCCTCTTCTTCGGACTCGCGGTCGCCTTCGGCGGCATCGGTGAACTGCTTGGCGTCTCGAACGCGATCGGCGCGTTCTTGATCGGACTGGTCCTCGGCGCCACACGGTTTCGCGCACGGATCGAACAGTTCGCGCTCCCGCTGCGGGATGTCTTCGGCGCATTCTTCTTCCTGAACTTCGGCCTCGCGCTCAATCCGTCCACCTTCGGCGGGGTGGCGCTACCCGTCGTGGTCGCGATCGTGCTCACGCTCGTCGTCAACACACTCGGCGGCCAATTGATCGCGTGGATCAACCGGCTCACCCCCGCGCAAGGGTTCAATGCGAGCGCCATGCTTCAGAACCGGGGGGAATTCGCGCTCATTCTCGCCACTCTCGCCACCGCCGCGGGACTCGATTCGCGGTTGACGCCGTTCGCCGGCCTCTACGTGCTGATCATGGCGATCGTCGGTCCCGTCCTCGCCGCCAACTCGGAGAGATTCGGTCACCGGTACCTTCGCTCGAAGCGGGCGAAGGCGATTCCGAAGCCGATTCCCATCATGGCGGAGGAGAATATCGCCCTGGTGGAGGCGGCGACCGCCGGCCTCGATGCGGGAGTGTCCGACGAGGCCACGAGCGCCGCAGACCGACTGGTCGAACAGGCGATGGCCCAGTCGGACGAGCAGACCGAGCGCAGAAGAGATCCGGAATATTGACATCATTGAGGCAACCCGCGACGGTGTGGATGATCGCCCGGCGTCCCCGGTGGATCGGGGCGCTCGCGCTCGCCCTGCTGGTGGCCGCCGGCTTCGCGGGCCTCAGCCAGTGGCAGCTCACCCGCGCGGTGGCAACCGGCACCATCGTCGTGCGCGACACCGAAACGGTCGTGCCGCTCGGGGATGTCGCGAGGCCGCAGTCCCCCATGACGGCTCGGGCCAACGCCCAGCTGGTCACGGCGACGGGCCGCTGGAACCCGGCCGACTTCACGCTCGTCAGTGACCGGCTGAACCGCGGCACGGCCGGGTACTGGGTGGTGGGGCACTTCTCCGCGCGTCTTGCCTCCGGCGCGACGGCTGGGCTCGCCGTCGCGGTCGGCTGGTCCGCGGATCGGGCCGGCGCGGCATCCGCTCTCCGTGCCCTGGCGCGGGAACCCACGCTCACACCGGTGACGATGACGGGCCGCTACATCCCGTCGGAGGCACCTGAGGACAGCGATTTCGAGCATGGCAGAGTCTCCACGATGTCGCCGGGAGCGTTCCTCAACACCTGGAAGGTGGTCGATACCGCGGGAGTCTATGCGGGCTATCTCACCTCGGCGGACGCGCCCGCCGGGCTGGTGCGGATCGATTCGCCGAAGCCGTCGTCCGCGGTAGAGGTCAACCTGCTCAACGTGTTCTACGCGCTCGAGTGGGTGATCTTCGCTGGCTTCGCGATCTTCCTCTGGTACCGACTCGTGCGAGACGCCTGGGAGCGAGAACGGGAGGAGGCCGCGGAGGCCGCCGCATCCGCCGGTAACGCACGGGACGCTCAACCCGCGCACGTAAACTAGGGTCATGGCGCTTCGACCCCGACTTTCCGACTTTCCGAAAATCCGCGGAGCGGTGAAGATCTACCGGGTGTCCGCCTACGTGACCGGCACCCTCCTGCTTCTTCTCGTGCTCGAAATGCTGCTCAAATACTCTCCGATGCAGCGCGAGATCGAACTCGGCGGGTCGCAGGGGTTCCTCGCCCTCGTGCCCGACGGCACGGTTCGAGCGATCAACCTCTCCACGGGCATCCTCATCGCCCACGGGTGGCTGTACGTCGTCTATCTCTTCGCCGACTTCCGACTGTGGAGCTTCATGCGGTGGCCGTTCTCGCGGTTCATCCAGATCGCCCTCGGCGGAGTCGTGCCTTTTCTCTCGTTCATCGTCGAGCACTTCATCACCCGCCGCGTGCATCGCGAACTCGCCGAGCTCGAGCAGTCGACAACGGCCCCGGCCGCCCCATCGGAGGTAACGAATCATTAGCACGGCGCGAAGCGAAACCGACCACCGGCCCGTTCTCGTCATCGACTTCGGTGCACAGTACGCCCAACTGATCGCCCGGCGCGTGCGCGAGGCCAATGTCTACTCGGAGATCGTGCCGCACACGATCACCGCCGAAGAGGTCGCGGCCAAGAACCCCGCGGGAATCGTGCTGAGCGGAGGGCCGTCGAGTGTGTACGAGGCGGGATCCCCGACGCTCGACCCCGACATCCTGACGCTCGGCATCCCCACCCTCGGCATCTGTTATGGCTTCCAGGTGATGGCGCAGCAGCTCGGCGGCCAGGTGGCCAACACGGGTCTTCGCGAATACGGTTCCACCGCCGTCACGCTCGCCGCGGGCACCTCGACGCTGCTGGGAGACCAGCCGACCGAGCAGACCACGTGGATGAGTCACGGCGACTCCGTCTCGAAGGCGCCGGACGGCTTCACCGTGCTCGCTTCGAGCGCGTCGACCCCGGTCGCCGCCTTCGCGAGCGACGAGAAGCGGATGTACGGCGTGCAGTGGCATCCGGAGGTGAAGCACTCGGAGTTCGGGCAGCGGGTGCTCGAGAACTTCCTGCACGCGGCCGCAGGCATTCCGGCCGACTGGAACAGCGGGAGCGTGATCGCCGAACAGGTGGAGCGCATCCGGGCTCAGGTCGGCTCGGCGCGGGTGATCTGCGGGCTCTCCGGAGGGGTGGATTCCGCGGTCGCCGCCGCTCTCGTGCACCGGGCGGTCGGCGACCAACTCGTCTGCATCTTCGTGGATCACGGATTGCTGCGCCAGGATGAGCGCCGCCAGGTCGAGGAGGACTACGTCGCCTCGACCGGAGTGCGGTTGGTCACCGTCGACGCGGTCGACCAGTTCCTCGATGCTCTCGCCGGGGTGAGCGACCCCGAGACCAAGCGGAAGATCATCGGGCGGGAGTTCATTCGCTCCTTCGAGGCCGCTGCGGTCGACCTCGTGGCCGAAGCGGCCGGGGATGGCGCGTCGATCGACTTCCTCGTGCAGGGCACGCTCTATCCGGACGTCGTGGAATCCGGCGGCGGCACCGGAACGGCGAACATCAAGAGCCACCACAACGTCGGCGGGTTGCCAGAAGACCTGAACTTCGCCCTCGTCGAACCCTTGCGGGCGCTGTTCAAGGACGAGGTGCGGGCGATCGGCCGCGAACTCGGGTTGCCAGAGGCCATCGTCGGTCGTCAGCCCTTCCCCGGCCCCGGCCTCGGAATCCGCATCGTCGGCGAGGTCACCCGCGACCGCCTCGAACTCTTGCGTCAGGCGGATGCGATCGCTCGCGCCGAACTCACCGCCGCCGGGCTCGACCGGGATATCTGGCAGTGCCCCGTCGTGCTGCTCGCGGATGTGCGTTCGGTCGGCGTCCAGGGCGACGGCCGCACCTACGGACATCCGATCGTCCTGCGCCCGGTGTCGTCGGAGGACGCGATGACCGCCGATTGGACGCGACTGCCCTACGACGTTCTCGCGCGCATCTCCAACCGGATCACCAACGAGGTCGCCGGGGTCAACCGCGTGGTGCTCGACGTCACGTCGAAGCCACCGGGCACTATCGAGTGGGAGTAGATCACCGGCACGGACCCGAGGCGGAGTGCGCGGTCGCCTCAGTCGGTGCGGATCCCGGTGCGGATCGTCGAGGCCAGATGTTCGAGCAGGCCAGCCACGGCGGGGTCCCGAAGCGCCGTCGAGGTCTCGAGGGCCGCGCCGATGGCGGCGAAGTACCGCCCGTAGACCCACGCGCGCGCCGCCTCGCCCGCGGGGGACAGCTGAACGAAGACACTGCGCCGATCGGCGGGGTTGGGCCGCCGTCCCACATAGCCGGCCGCGTCAAGGCGATCCACCATCGCCGTCATCGCCCCGGTGGTCAGACCGAGCTCATGACCCAACGCCTTCGGTGTCAACGCGCCGGACTCGCCGAGCCGCATCAGTAGCGAGAATTCGGCGGCGCTCACCCCCAACCTTTCGGCGAAGATCACCCGGATCCGGCGATGTTCGCTATCGAGCTGGTGAAGTGCGTCGGCGAGTCGCGACGTCGACTCGGGGACCTCGGTCGGCGGGGCCGAGGGACCGGCTGTGAAGCGGTTGGGCACGGCTGGTCCGTTCGGCGTGGTGGTGGTGAGGCGACTCCCAGCCTACGGATCGCCCGGCCTCGGCTGGGGCCACCCGCTGCCCCCAGAAGACGGGGGTTGTCACGGCGATCGTGTGATCGCAGAATCGAGTAGCTTGATCGTCAAGTTACCGGACTTCATGGTTGTGAGGTTCGGGACACTGCATCGCCCATCACCGCCGCTCCGGTTCCTCCAGGGCGTGTACCCGACACACCATCCATCTGATCCCGGGGGATTCTCATGACCGACCTCAACTCTTCACTCACGCCCAAACGACAGCGCTTCGCGCCGGTGGCCATCGTCACCGGTGTGCTGGGAGCCGTTCTGCTCTCCGTCACCATGTCGGGCACGCTGTCCGGCTTCGTCGCAAGCATCCAGAACAGCACCAACCTGGCCGCGACCGGCGCCCTCGTCATGCAGGAGCAGAACGCGCTCGGTACCGTCACCTGCCTGTCGACCGACGGTGGCTCCATCAACACCAACACCGCGACCTGCGCCACGATAAACAAGTTCGGCGGAAGCACCACCATGACGCCGGGCAACACCGTGACGACGCCAATCACCATCAAGAACATCGGAAGCGTCGCCGCGGCATCGTTCACGCTCACCCCGGGCGCAACCTGCACCCAGTCGACCAACGGCACTCCGAATGGATCCGCTCTCGACCTGTGCGCAAAGATGAACATCGTCATCATGCAGGGGGCGACCACGGTCTTCAGCGGCACGCTCGCCTCCCTTGCGGGAGCGGTTCCGATCACCATCGCTTCTCCGCCCGCGGCCGGCGTGTCCGTGCCGTTCTCCTTCGCGGTGACTCTCGCATCGACTGCGGGGAACACCTACCAGGGTCTCCAGGCCTCGCTCCCGCTGACCTGGACCTTCAACAGCTGATCTCCTCCATTCGGGACGGGGTCGCTGAATCGGCGGCCCCGTCGCCGTGTCACCCGAACACGGTTCGACTAGAACGCTGTGTGACCCGAAGGCGATGACCCCACCATGACGACTGCGATCCTGGACGAGAGAGGGCGCCCTCCGACCGTTCGCGCTCGGTCGATGTCGACAATCGAACAGCGCTTGGCCGAACGCCGTCGCCAGAGATGGCTTCGGGGCGGAGCGTTCGGGTTTCTCGCGGCCATCGTCGGTGCCGTGATTATGTCGGCGGTGTTCCAGGCGTCGGGCGGACGCTTCTTCATCGTGGAATCCCCCTCGATGGGGCAGACGGCCCCGGTCGGTTCCCTGGTGATCGATCGCCCCGCCACCACCGCCCAACTCCGGACGGGCGACATCATCACGTTTCATCCGCCGACCGCACCGAACGGTGTCTACACCCATCGGATCGCCGCGATCACCCCCGAGGGCTACATCACGACCCGCGGCGACATCAATGGTGCGGAGGATGGCTGGCTGCTCACCAAGAAGGACCTCATCGGCCGGGTGACCCAGATCGTTCCCGGGGCTGGCTGGCTGATCCGTGCTGTCCCGTACCTGCTCCTCGGCGGCGTCGCGGTCTGGGTCGTCTCTCGAAGCGCGCGCACCTCGGCCCGTCGGGCCGCCTATCGCATCGCCGGCTACTCTCTCGTCGTGTCGATCACGGCGATCATCCTGCGTCCCTTCGTCGGCATTCGGCTGCTCGCGGCGACCGCCGACCGCGATGGTGCCCATGCGACGTTCGTCTCCACCGGAATGCTCCCCATCCGGGTGTCCGCGGTGGATGGTACCTTCGTGGATCTGGTGAGCGGACAGGTGGGACGGATGAACCTCTCGGCGACCGCCACGGACGCCCACTACACCCTGTCGTCGATCCCCAATCTCTCGGTCCTCGGTTGGGTGATCTTCTTCCTGGTCTGCGCCATCCCGCTCCTCTGGATCCTCATCGTCGGTCTGCCCCCCCGAACCCACGAGGAAGCACTGTGAACGCGGTCACGACGGTCGCCGGGACGCGGCAACGGCGGTCGATCGGGATCCTCGCGATTGCCGGTGTTCTCGCCGTCGGACTCCTCGCCCAACTGGTGCCCGCCACATCATCCGCCTACGTCGCCAGGGTGACGAACTCGGCGAACTCCGCCGCGACGGCGGTCAACTTCACTTGCAGCGGGGCACTCGCGGTCGACAAGGCAAGCGCGCTGTTCTCGTACCGGCTCAACGAGGCCAGCGGCGCCGCAAGCGCGATCGACTATGCCTCGGGTTCGCGGCCCGGCACCTACGTCGGCTCGATGACCTCGACGACGGCCACCACCCCGGCCTGCCCCCGCGACCCGGGCGGTTCCTACGTTCTGAACGGTTCCACCAGCTATCTGTATATGAGCGGGGCACAGGCCGATCCGACCACCTTCAGCCTGGAGGTGTGGTTCAAGACGACGGTGGCCGGCGGCAAGCTCATCGGGTTCGGCAACGCGCAAACGGGAGCGTCAACGCAGTACGATCGCCACCTCTACCTCACGACGGCCGGCCAGATCGCCTTCGGAACATACAACGGTGGGACGCAGATCGTGACGAGTCCCGCCGCGTACAACACTGGCGCGTGGCACCAGGCCGTCGCAACCATGTCGGCGGGGACCGGCATGATCCTGTACGTGGACGGGGTGCGGGTCGCGTCGAACCCCGCGTTCACCACCCCGGAGAATCACACCGGCTACTGGCGCATCGGCTACGACAACCTCAATGGGTGGACCGGGGCGGGCACGCCATACTTTTTCACCGGTTCGATGAGGTTCGCCGCCGTCTACACCACGGTTCTCAGCCAGACGCAGGTGACCAACCACTACGCGGCCGGGCGCTGATCGTCGCTCGTCCGTGATGCCTCGCGCCTCCGGATGCCCCCCTGCGCGCCGCCGGCGGGCGCCGGGGCCCCGACCCCAGGCGGCCCAGGGTGAGCTACGGGCGCCGCGGGCGGTTGGGCACCGGGTGCGGCGCGGGCCCGCACACCCCCCCCCTCACGCGCGGGACCGCT